>CALBVK010000133.1 GCA_937969345.1 uncultured Acidimicrobiales bacterium | reverse complement strand
CAGGATCGTACCGGTGAGAGACCGATGAGTACCTACTCGTCGGGCAACATCGGAACGCTCATGCCCATGTCTTTGCCCACGTGCGTAACCCTCCCAATGGCGGCCGAACCAAACCGATCGCGCACGTCGTCGAGCGCGGAGTCGAGGGCGGTTCCATCTGCGAAGTCGAGCTCGCCGAACGGCAATGCCATCTGCACGGCATCAGCATTGTGCAGGTTGGTGATCGAGAGTCCGAGCAAGGTGAGCCCGTCGGCGGCGATCGTGGACGCCATGTCGTCGAGCAGCTGGTCGCACGCACGCAAGATGACACTCGTGTCATCGGTTGCTTGCGGAAGGGTGTGGGACCGGGTTGCCCGCGTGAAGTCGTTGAAGCGAAAGCGCATGACGACGGTGCGACCAACCCGTCGAGATGTACGCATGCGATGAGCGACGCGGTCGACAATCCCCCGAAGGATGCCGCGGAGCTCGGCTTGGGATCGCTTTCCGCGCCCGAGGGCACGTTGTGAGCCAATCGACGATCGTCGCTTTCCGACGACTACCGGCCGCGGGTCGCGGTTGTGTGCCAGCGAGTGGAGCTTTCGTCCTTGGGCAACACCGACACATTCGATCAGCTCATCGATGTGCATATCCGCAACCTGACCGACCTGCTCGACTCCCACGGCGCGAAGTTTGGCCGCAGTTACCTGACCAACACCCCAGAGGCGTTCGACGGGGAGCGGCCGCAGAAAGGCAAGTTCGTGATCGGGGTCGACGACCACGAGTCCGTCCGGCTTGCCGACTCCGCTGGCGACTTTGGCCAGGAATTTCGTTCGAGCGATTCCGACGGTGAGGTTGAGGCCCACCTCGTCGGCGACCCTCGATCGGAGGTTGGCAGCGACTATGGATGGTGGCCCCGCGATTCGCCCAAGTCCGGAGACATCGAGAAACGCTTCGTCGATCGAGATCCCCTCGACCAGCGGCGTGGTGTCGTGAAAGACATCGAAAACGGCCTTGCTCGCGGTGGAGTATGCGTCCATTCGCGGCGAGACAAGGATCGCGTCAGGGCACAACCGAAGCGCTTGACGATGGTTCATTGGGGTCCGCACTCCGCATGCCTTGGCCTCGTAACTCGCTGCGAGCACCACCCCGCCACCGACCAAGATTGGCTTGCCGCGCAGCGTTGGATCGTCGCGTTGCTCGACCGACGCATAGAACGAATCGAGATCGGCGTGAAGGATTGCGGCAGATTCGGACACGAACATATGTTCGCATCCCCTCCCCCAGCATTGCAAGAGATTGCTTTACAGAATCAGTACGGCTGCGCAGAGTGGTGATGTAAGTTCATGTCGCCACAAGCCGCGGGTGCGTGGCATTCCATTAGGGGGAACATATGAATATCGGTAAGAAACTTGCAGCCGTCGCGACCGTTGTCGCCGTCCTGTCGGCGGCCGGCATCGCTGGAGCGACGGTGAATTCCATTCTCGTGCGAGCCGGCGGGCACCAGCCCGGTGTCGTCAAATGCCCAGGCGGGATGACCCGCCTTGGCCACGAATTCAATGAGGACATATCGGTCTTCCCCGGAGATCCAGCGGTACATATCGACCTCGAGTACACCGTCGCCGCCGACTTCTTCCGCGTCGAAGACATCGACCTCGGTTCGCACGCAGGCACGCATCTCGATGCACCGAAGCACTTCATCGAAGGCGGCCGTGGCATCGATGACCTTCGCGCCGATGAGTTCGTGTGGCCGGCGTACAAGATGGACGTGCGGGGCATGACCTTTGAAAACAACATGATTCAAGAGGCCGACATTCGTGCCTACGAACGCGAGCATGGGCGCATCAAGCCTGGCTCACTCGTCGTCTTGCGGACCGGCGCTGAGGAGTTCTTTGGCGCAGAGAGCGTCGTCACCGACAGCGATGGCAACGCCGACAATGTCGACGATATCTTCGACTTCCGCAACGCTGGCTTCTCCGGAGAAGCCGTGCAGTTCATGTTCGATAAGCGCCGGATCGACGGCGTCGGCTCCGATGCCTATGGCCCCGATGCGTTTGGTGACCTGAACTTCTCGGCGACGTACACAACGCTTGCAAACGATGGCGTTGCGCTGGTCGCGATCGCAAACCTCGACTCGGTGAGCGTCCGCAACGATGTCATCATGGCGCCGACCGTGGCGCTGTCGGATGGTTCGGGATACAGCACCGATCCAATCGCGTGCCATGGGTCAGGCCGCTAGCACATAGCAAATTCAGTACGGAACGAACCGAAACCCCGGGCCTTGCTGCCCGGGGTTTCGTCGTTGTTGGCTTCGTTGTGTTGCAAAGCAATTACAGACGGCCGAAACGCTAAAGAATTTTGCTGCAACGTCCCGAATCAGGGTTGTGCTCGCAACAGAAACCACCGCCCAGGCTCTCCGGCCACCTCACGAGATCGACGCCGAACTTGCCGACGTTCTGTACGGGCAGCGCGGTCACGAGCTCATCACGTTTTTCTATCGACGAACCCGAAACGCCGAAGCTGCTACCGAACTGCTCGCGGAGACGTTTGCAAACGCAGCGGTACATCGCCGCAACGATGAGACGCTCTCCCCGCACGACGGTGAGTGGCTGCGCAATATCGCAAAGCTCGAGCTCTCCCGATACTTTCGGCGGCTCCGCGTCGACCTCACGGCGGTAACGCGGCTCACGATGACCGTGCCTCGGCTGACCGAGTCGGAGGTTGCAATGTTGCACGAAGCAACGGTGTCTCAGCCCAACGCCCGCCTCGGGGTTATGTCGGCGTAGCGATTAGTCATCCCGGCTGGACGGCCCTTCGTCACGAAGTGTCGTCAACTCGGTCATCGCAGCACGGAGGCGGTCGATCCACTCCGATTCGTTGTCCGCTACTAGGCGGACACACCAGGCGAGGGCTTCGCTGCGAGACCGAGCAACGCCGGCGTCGATAAGGGTGTCGAGCACCTGACGCTCCTCGAAGTGCAGCCGGCTCATGACCGGCACGCTGCTTCGCGTGAAGGAATGCAGTTCATCGTCGCACGAAGCTTCCCAGGAGACGCTGCGGAAGAACGTCTGCTCGGCGCGCTGGGCAATGCCGATGCGATCTTCGCGTGTCGACTCTCGAAACGCCTGAATCCGGGCGCGAGCGGCGAGCGACGGATCGTCGCCGTCGGCCACCTTTGGTGCAGCCAGATTGCCGCGAACGATGATCTCGTCGCGATCGACGCTGACGTCGACGGCTTCGGTGAACCAGTCGTCGGGGATCGAGCCTGCGAACCACGCGCGGAGCTCTTCAGCACTCACTGGAGGCGGTGCTGGTTGTCGGCGGCCGCGTCCCTTGGGTCCGCGGCCGGGTCCTGAATGTTTGGGCATGTGTGAAAGTGTAATCATGATTACACCGCAACGTTGTATGTGATGTCTTATTCCCGCGCGGTCAACAAATTCTCGATCCAGTACGTGACGAGCGTCCACGTGTCGCCATCCGTGCGAATCATCGACAAGTGAGTTGCAGAATCGACACCCACCTCCACCAGCCGGTCGCTACCCACTCCAGCGGAATACTCGGCGGATACTGAGTCGTCGAGAGCACTCGTGATCACGACCGCTGGCACGTCACCGAGGTGCCCAATTCGGGATGCGGCGAATCGTTCCGGCACATCGATGACGTGTCCTCCGAGCAGGTCGGCCACCGCCCCGTTCCCCAGGCCGTTCTCGTCGGCGAGTTCGAGGTCGACTATCGGAGCGAGCGCAATCACACCCGCGACATCGGTCGCCGGTTGAGCTCCCGCCCACAGGGCCAGGTGACCGCCCGCCGAATGACCCACCACAATCGGCCTGGAGGCATCCACTCCGTAGGTGACGCCGAAATCGTCAAGGATGGCGAGCGATTCGAGCACATGGTCGAAGGTGTACGGCCAACCGCCAAAGCGTTCGCCGGTCCGGCCGTACTCGACGTTCCAAACCGCATAACCAGCGTCGACCAACGCCTCCGCCATTGGGGTCATGAGGTTGAGGTCGCCACCGCTGCGCCGCCAGAAACCGCCGTGGTACAAGATGACCACCGGTGGCTTCGTCGCAGACTTGGGCACATACAAACGACCAAAGGCGCTCGGCGCGTCGCCGTAAGGAACGAGCACCTCCACCGGTTCAGCGCCAACGCGATTCGACGGTTCACTCGATGCCGCCGACACGTACGCAGCGAAAAGCACTGCTGCACAGACGGCGACAATCGCGCCGGCGGCAGTCGCCGCCGGCTTGCTCAGCGGATTCCCGCCTCGGTCAGCGTTGCTGCGTCGATTCCCATCTGCTTAAACGCGGCCTTTTGTAGACCCTTTGACTCGGCGTACCGGCCAGCTGCTTCGACAAAGGCTGCCCGAAGCGCCGTTCCGTCGACCTTTTGTTCCATCGACGCGAGCTCGGCCTCGAGGTCGGATTGCTCTTGGAACATGTTGAGGCGAGCGAGCGGCGAGGCGGTTTCCAACTCTTCCCCAATGGCCGCAAGGCGCGACTTGATGCTCTCCTCGGTACGACGTCGGCCACGCTTTGGTCGGTTGTTCTCCAAGTATTCGAGGTAGGCCTTTACCGCTCGAGCGTCCGAACGTCCTTGTGCGAGTTTTGCTTTATGTGAAGCATCCATTTGGCAATCCTTATCGTGGTCAATCCCGGCATAGAGCTTAGGCCCTTTGCGAACCAAGTCGCGAACGCCATTCGCCACTTCGATCGGGCATTGGCGATGTTCTATCGACATTGCCAAGAATCTGAAGCGCGGATTCAGCAACGCGAACAGCGATGAGCCAAAGTGTCCTGGTGAACGAGCGTTTTGAGGAGTTCGATAGGCCAACGTGGGCTGCGCTTCGAGAGTCCACCCCAATGACGCTCTCCAACGACGAGCTCTCCGCTATCCGGGGCATTAACGAGCGGCTCGACACCGACGAGGTCGAAGATGTCTATCTGCCGCTATCTCGCCTGCTCAATCTGCACATAACGGCTATTCAGCAACTCGCTGCCGTTACAGACACGTTTCTGACCACCGAACCGGCCCCAGTCCCCTACATCATTGGGCTTGGAGGATCTGTCGCCGTCGGCAAGAGCACCACTGCCAGGGTGCTACAGACCCTACTGTCACGCTGGCCGGACCATCCCAATGTCGGCCTGATCACGACCGACGGCTTCCTGTATCCCAATGCCGAACTCGACCGCCGCGGTCTCATGAGGCGTAAGGGTTTCCCGGAGAGTTACGACACCGCCGCTCTCCTCGAGGCCATGCGATCGGTCAAGTCCGGAGATCCCGAAGTGGTTGTGCCGGTCTACTCGCACCTGAGCTACGACATCGTTCCCGATGAGCACATCACTATTCGCCAGCCCGACGTGCTGATCGTCGAGGGACTGAATGTGCTGCAAGGAAACCAGGGGTCATCGAGTCTTGTCGTCTCTGACTTCTTCGACTTCTCGATCTATGTCGATGCTGCAGAACCAACGATTAAGCAATGGTACGTCGATCGATTTCTCGCCTTGCGAGACTCGGTCTTTGCCAACCCAAACTCGTATTTCCGTCACTATTCGGGTCTAAATACTGAAGAAGCTATAGAGGTAGCAAGCGACCTATTGGACGGCATCAATGCACCAAACCTCGAGGAAAACATCGCTCCCACGCGGCAGCGAGCAAACTGCATCCTTACCAAAGGTGAAAATCACCGAGTCGAGCGAGTCTGGCTGCAGAAGTAGCTGCTAGCGCTTGGTCGGCAAGGCAAAGAGCAGCGAGGACAACCACAACTCTTCGTTTGGATTGCGTGTCAGCGCGTCGGCGGCTTCCCGCAACGTATCGAAGACAGAGAGATCGGCGCCGGAGTCGGTCAGCCCCTCTCGATACCGTCGCGCGAGCGTTGCCAGCCCCATGCGCCATTCATCGGTCCGGTGAAGCCGAGCCTCGCGCTTATGACGGGTCTCCATGGCCCGCCGACCAGAGCCACGTGTTCCCGTAAGTTCTTCCGTTTCGTCCATCGTCTCGGACTCGGCCCCATGGCGTGCGTCGAGCGGCGCCTGAGCGTCGTCGATCGCCGCACGAATCTCCTCGACGATCTGACCGACCGTGTACCCGGTTCCATCGAGACGTGACGGAAGGGTCGACCACAGCTCCTGGCGCAGACCAAAGGCATCGTCGGACACGAGCAGCTCGGCCCGACCAACATCGCCACCGGATCCACGACCCGCCGACTCGGCAATCGCAGGGTCGATGCCGCGAGCGACGAGCGCTTCGGTTATCGCCTCGATACCAACTGCGGGAAAGTCGATGGTCGTCGACCGTGAGGCGATAGTGACATGTTCTGGTGGCACCTGTTCGGTCAACAAGATGAAGATCGTCGAAGGGTTTGGTTCCTCGATGGGTTTCAAAAGCTTGGCGGCAGCCTCCGCGGTGGCGTCGTGAAAACGATCGATCAGGATCACCTTGCGTCCCGCCTCGGTTGGAGCTCGCGAGGCCGCAATGACCACCGCGTCAGCCTCATCGATCCGAAAGGAGGTTCCCTCCGGCTCGAACACCACGAGATCGGGGTGTTCTTCACGAGCAGCCAACGTCCGGTTTCGCTCGCGGTCGACATCGGCCCCGACGAGCTCGCCCGCCATGCGCGCTGCAGCTCGACGTCGACCCGACCCTCGAGGTCCGAGAAACAAGTAGGCGTGGACCGGCTCCTGCACCGCTGCGCGCAACTGTTCCACGACGCGTGGTTGACCAATGACATCATCGAACGGATCACTCATCTACAACCCCAGCCGATCAGAAAGCACCGCATCGATACGCTCGCCGACCTCGTCGATGCTGCCATTGGCATCGACCACCACCCACCCAACAGGATCGGCGGCCGCCAACATGCGGTAGGTGTCGACAACCTGCTCGCCTAGCGCAGCGCCGGCGTTCTCGATCCGGTCGAGATCAGACCCAAGCCGACCACGGGCCGCCATTGGGTCGGCGTCGAGAAATACGGTGAGATCAGGTGTCACACCCGCAGTGGCGAATCGATTGAGGTCGGCCACGACGTCAACTCCGAGTCCCCTGCCCACTCCCTGATACGCAAGAGACGACGCAACATAGCGATCACTAACAACATGTCGCCCAGCCCGCAGCGTGGGTTCGATCAACTCATCGACGTGCTGGGCGCGGGCCGCCGCCATCAGCAAGGCTTCGGTGCGATCGGCCAGCTCGACGTGATCGGGGTCGAGCACCAGCGACCGGATGAGATCGCCGATACGGGTACCGCCTGGCTCTCGCGTAAACACGGCATCGATGCGCGCCGCGAGCCGCTCGGCCTGCGTGGACTTCCCCGAACCATCGCCACCCTCGAACACGATCAGTGTTCCTCGAGACGCAGGGGGCTCGGTAGAGGTGTGGTTGGTCATGGGCACCCAAAGAAACTACCAACGGATGTCCCGACCACGGACCTCGGAGGTGACCGGTGCGGCAACTTGCCAGCAACAGCGCAGATAACCTGCCGGTATGGAATCGAGTCCAGTGAGCGACGAAGAGGACGACACCTCGCGCGCTGCTCACCCCTGGAGACCCACAGGCATGCCCGCCATTGGGGAACTCGACTACATCGGCAGCGCGGTCCGTCGAGCGCTTGTGCTCGCCGTGTCGATCCTGATCATCTTCTTGATCGCACCACAGCTGTTCGACCGCCTGCTCGAGGTCATCAGCGAATCCGATCGGCTCCGCACCATCCGGCCGTGGTGGTTCGTGCTCATGGTCGTCGCCGAAATCCTCAGCTTCACCTGTCTGTGGTGGCTCATTCGGCTGCTCCTGCCCAAGGTCTCCTGGTTCGTCGCAGCGACAAGCCAACTCACGTCGAACTCGGTGAGCCGCGTGGTACCCGGCGGAGGCGGAGCAGCCGCAGGCGGCGCCACGTTGTACCGGATGCTCGCGGTGAGTGGCACCCATCCCACACAGGCCGGAGGTGCACTGGCAGCCATGTCGCTGCTCTCCACCGCAGCCCTGGCGGCCATCCCGGCGATCGGGGTCACCATTGCGCTCTTCGGATCACCCATTCCCGAAGGCATCTCACCGATTGCGATCGCATCGGGAGTTCTCTGTGTTCTCCTGCTCACCGTTGGGGCAGTGGCGCTTCGCACGACCACACCACTTTTGGCGGCGGGCCGCGGCATCGATCGAGTGCTGCGCTTTGCGGGACGAATCTTTCGCAAGGGCTGGCACGTCGACGCCGAAACGCTCGTGACCGAGCGGGACCGCCTTGCGTCTCTACTCGGGGACCGCTGGCCCCAAGCAACGGCAGCGAGTGCACTCAACTGGACCTTCGACTACCTCGTGCTGGTGTTTGCGCTGTACGCCGTCGACGCACAGCCTCGACTCAGCCTGGTCATGATTGCTTATGCCGGTGGTGCGGTGCTCTCGATGATCTCCATCACCCCGGGAGGAACGGGGTTCGTCGAACTCGGCCTCATCGAAGTGTTGACCTTGTCTGGCATTCCAGCCGACCGTGCGACCGTAGCCGTGCTCGCCTATCGAGGCATTTCGCTCTGGCTGCCGATCGCGAGCGGTTTCTTCGCATGGCTTGCGTTCCGCGTGAAATATCCGCGGCGTTCCGACAACACACCGAGCCCGGAGCCAAGCCCCACCTAGCTCGGAACATCGGGTTATGGCAGGAGCCCCTCGAGGCTTTCGCGCATGTCGGCGACTGCAGCGGGATCCAACAGGAACACAGCAAGTACGGCCAGGATGCCAACGAAGATCACGCCGACGATCTGCAACATGACCGAGCGATCAACGGGTTCCTTCTCGAGCGCGATGCTCTCCTCACCCTCCACGGGGCGAAGCTTGTCGAGCTCGTCACGACGAGCCGAGATCTGGCCCATGCTCGGATCGACAGACTTCGGCACGCTCTCATCGGAGTCAGCCCAAAAACCGTTATCGGTGGGGCTCTCGTTGTACACCCCGGTGAAGTCCGGAATTGGCAAGTCGTCATCGGACGTGAAGCCGTCAGTGTCGAGATCAGCAGCGGTCTCATCGGCAGGCGGTGCCATGTCGATTCCAGCAATGTTCACTGGTTCTTCAGAGTTCTCCAGCGCAGCGAAGAAGTCTTCGACCGGTTCTTCTACCGGCGTCGTCGCTTCGGCTGTCGAGGTCTCAAAGAACGACATGTCCACCGGTTCTTCAACAACGGCTGACGGCGCTTCCTCGGTTGGGGTTGCTTCCGCTGGTTCGATAGCCCACAGGGGGTCTACGTCCTCGTCGACAGAGACAACATCAACAGGGGTCGTGTGGTCATCACCGTGATGGCTTACCCAGCCATCGCCCTCTTCGGGGGCGGCTACTGGCTCGGTTGACGTAAGAGAGAAGATCGACGTTGGCGCTTCGGGGGTATCGATAGCGGCCTCAGCTTCGAGGCTTGCCGTGTCGAGTTCGAACACGTCAGCGGCTTCCATCGACTCGGCCTGGGAGAGGTCGGGTGCGTGATCGAAGTCGGGGGTGTGCTCAACGGGCGCCGGCGTGAGGTCGAGCCCGTAGTGCTCGACGGCGACCGGAGCGGGGTCGGCCATGTCCGATGTTGGAACAGCGGTCTCGCCGGGCACGGGAGCAGCGGTCTCGCCAGGCACGATCGCCGTAGGAACGGTTTCGGCCGGGGTCATCGGATCTGGCGCAACCGGAGCGAGAGCCGGAGCGACGAGCTCGGGCTGTACCGCAGGCTCGGCGATCGTCGTGGCCTCCGGTGCCGACACTTCGACGGCCGGAGTCGCAACGGCGGGAGCCGTCACGACTGGCGCTTCGACCACCGGAGCAGGAGCTACCGGTGGAACCAGTCCAAGGTTCGGCGGCGGGGTCGGTGCTGCTGTCTCCACGACCTCAGCAACGCCCGGTTCGAGTGGCGGCACGCTCTGTAACGGACGCAAGGGCGCGTCCTTCATCGAGGCGGCCGACTCTCCGAGCGCGTTCAGGCGATCGAGGATCGAATCGAGACGATTGTTCGTTGAATCGAACTCGTCTGGTTGCATTGCAAACTGTTCGGACATTGCGGTGTTGCTCCCAAGTAACGCACCGTCATGAATGACGCGCTTAGGAGGTCAATCGGCAGACACACACCAAAATGGAGGCTTTTTGACTAGGCGTCTTCAGACGCCGATTCGGCAGCAGCCTTCTTCTTCGCCGGAGCCTTCTTCTTGGCCGCTGCTTTTTTCTTCGCCGGAGCCTTCTTCTTGGCCGCCGCTTTCTTCTTCGCCGGAGCCTTCTTCTTCTTTTTCTTGGCTGGGCCAGCGGCACGGCGGATTGCGAGCAGTTCTGCGGCCCGCTCGTCGGTCAGTTCCTCGACCGTGTCACCCTTGCGCAACGACGCGTTCGTCTCACCATCGGTGACGTACGGACCGAAACGACCGTCTTTGACGACCATCGGCTTTTCGGTGTCGGGGTCGATACCCATTTCGCGCAATGGCGGCTTGACGACCTGACCTCGCCGCGTCTTGGGCTGTGCCAAGATCTTCAGGCACTCCTCGAGCGTGATGGTGAAGAGCTGCTCCTCGGTTTCAAGCGAACGAGAGTCCTTCTCCTTTTTGAGGTACGGGCCATACCGACCGTTCTGCACCGTGATCTCCACGTTGTCGGCAGGGTCGACGCCGACCACACGTGGGAGAGACAACAACTTGAGGGCGTCGTCGAGCGTGATCGTCTCGGTCGTCATATTCGTGAACAGCGATGCACGCTTTGGCTTGTCTTCGCCATCGACCATCTCGCCGAGCTGCACATAGTCGCCAAAGCGGCCGGTCATGACATAGACCGGCATGCCGGTCTCGGGATCGTCTCCAAGCGAGAGAGGACCCTTCGCCGCATTCTCGATGTATTCGACCGCGCGATCGACGGTCAGATCATCCGGGGCAATGTCGTCGGGGATCGAGGCGGTATCGTTTTCGCCGCGTTGCACGTACGGGCCATACTTGCCGACACGAGCGACGACCATCTCGCCATCCTCGGTGACGCCGAGCGGAATTGAGTTGATCGCACGTGCGTCGATCTCGCCGAGACGCTCATCGACCTTGTGCTTGAGCCCTTCGGTGTCGTCGTTTCCAAAGTAGAACTTCTTCAACCACGGAATCGCCTCACCGGTACCACCAGCGATGGAGTCGAGGTCTTGCTCCATACGGCGGGTGTAGGTGTAGTCGACCAGGTCGGGGAAGTGTTGTTCGAGCAGTCCCACAACGGAGAACGCGGTAAACGATGGAATGAGCGCCGAGCCCTTCTTCCACACGTATTCACGGTCTTGGATCGTGCCCATGATCGAGGCGTACGTCGACGGACGGCCAATCTCGAGCTCGGCGAGCTTCTTCACCAAGGACGCCTCGGTGTAGCGAGCAGGCGGCTGCGTCTCGTGACCGTCTGCTGTAATGGCCTCTGGTCGAACCGAATCGTTGACAGCGAGTGCCGGGAGTTGCTTGGACTCGCTTTCGTCGGCTTCACCATCGGTGTCCTCGATGTAGGCCCGACGGAAACCCTGATGGGAGATGATCGTGCCGCTTGCCGAGAACTCCGCGTCGCGGCCGTCGGATGCCTTGGCACCGACGCGGACCGAAACGGTCTCACCGGTGGCATCGGTCATCTGTGAAGCAACGGTGCGCTTCCAAATGAGCTCATAGACACGAGCCTCGGACTTGGCGACCTGGCCAGCAACCGCCTTGGGCGTTTCGAAAACTTCGCCTGCAGGACGGATTGCTTCGTGAGCTTCCTGAGCGTTCTTCGACTTGGTGGCGTACTCGCGCGGCTCGGCGGGGAGGAACTCTTCGCCATACTCGTTCTTGACGACGCTTCGGGCCGCCTCGACGGCGGTGCTCGACAACGTGGTCGAGTCGGTACGCATGTAGGTGATCAGGCCCTTTTCGTACAGGGACTGCGCGGCGCGCATGGCCATCGACGAGCTCATTCCGAGCTTGCGTCCTGCTTCTTGCTGGAACGTCGAGGTCATGAACGGCGGCGATGGACGTCGACGATATGGCTTTGGCTCGACCGAGCGCACGGCAAAGTCGGCGCCATCGAGCGCGGTGACGAGACCGGCAGCACCGGCTTCGTCGAGCACTACAGCTTCGGCTTTGCTGAGCTTTCCGGTGTCGTCGAAATCCTTGCCGCTAGCGACACGCTTGCCGTCGAGCTCGAGGAGCTTCGCATTGAATTGTGCTGGGGCACCGGCTCCGGCTTCGCCGATCTTTTCGAAGGTTGCTTCGAGATCCCAGTAGGACGCACGGACGAACGCCATACGTTCGCGTTCGCGTTCGACCACGATTCGGGTGGCGACACTCTGAACGCGCCCGGCGCTGAGCCGAGGCATCACCTTCTTCCAGAGCACCGGAGATACTTCGTATCCGTAGAGGCGGTCGAGCATCCGGCGGGCTTCTTGGGCGTCAACGAGGTGGCGGTCGAGTTCGCGTGGGTTCTCCAGCGCAGAAATGATCGCCTTCTTGGTGATCTCGTGGAACACCATCCGCTTTACGGGAACTTGCGGGTTGAGCACCTCGAGCAGATGCCACGCAATGGCTTCGCCCTCGCGATCCTCATCCGTTGCGAGATAGAGCTCGTCACTTTCTTTGAGGAGCGACTTGAGCTTCTTGATCTGATCCTTCTTGTCGGCAGAGACCACATAGAGCGGCTTGAAGTCGTTGTCGACATCGATGCCCATGCGGCTCCACTTCTCGCCCTTGTACGCAGCGGGGACGTCAGCTGCGTTGCGTGGAAGGTCGCGAATATGGCCAATCGATGACTCGACCATGAAATCGTCGCCGAGGTACTCCGCAATCTTCTTGGCCTTTGCGGGGCTCTCCACGATTACGAGTGCAGGCATATTTATGAAACCTCTGCAGGTGCTGGGGATGTGGCAGATTCGCCATCATCGTTGGGGATTGGGCGAGTCGATCTCGCGAGAAGGAACGCACCGAGGACCGACGCGAGCAACGAGGCGAGCAAGATTCCCATGCGGGCTTGCGTATCGAGCAGCTGCTCCTCGAACGCAAGGCCAGTAATAAACAGCGCCACGGTAAACCCGATTCCAGCCAGCATCGCAACAGCGACCACCTGTGGCCAGGTGACGTTGCGTGGCAGCGAGGAAATCCCAGACTTGACCGCCAGGTACGCAAACAACGTCACACCAATGGTTTTACCGACGACGAGGCCCAAGATGATGCCGAGCGTTACCGTCGACGTCGATGCATCCCGAATTCCGTCCGACGACAATTCGATACCGGCATTCGCAAGTGCGAAGACCGGAAGAATGATGAAACTGGAGAACGGATGGATGAGCGTTTCTAATCGTTCGGCAACCGATACCGACTCACGTACGTACAGGTTTGCGCGCCGAGCAGAGGCAGCATTCAAATCTTCTGGATCAACGACCGTACCGACAACTTCGCCAGGTTTGACCTCGCGCTGAAGCGGCGTCGCGGGCGTCAGCAGGCCAAGGGCGACACCGGCGATCGTGGCGTGGACCCCGGATTCGAGCACGGCGTACCACACAACCACACCGATCAACACGTACACGGGCGTGTACCAAATCTTGGCCTTCTGCATGATGAAGAGCAGGATGAGCAGCCCTACAGCGATCGCAAACCAGGGTGCGCTGAATCCCTTTGAGTAGAAGATCGCAATGACGGCGATTGCGCCCACATCATCGACGATGGCAAGCGTGAGCAAGAACAACTTGAGCTGGGTAGGCACTCGCTTTCCGAGCAGCGACATGACGCCGAGGGCGAACGCGATGTCGGTCGCCATTGGAATTCCCCAGCCCGCTGACTCGGGACTCGAGGTGTTGAGCATGAAATAGAGACCTGCGGGAACGACCATGCCGCCGATCGCCGCAATCGAAGGAAGTGCAGCGGCTCGAGGATCTCGTAACTCGCCAGCGACGAGCTCCCGTTTGATCTCCAAACCAACGACGAAGAAGAAGATGGCCATGAGACCATCGTTAATGAGGTGCTCGACGGACTCGTCGAGGATGTGGGTGCCGCCGAAGTCGATGACGAGGTGGAGGTCGAGGATCTCGTGGTAGCTGCCCGACCATGGCGAGTTCGCCCAGACGAGGGCGATGATGGTTGCGATGACGAGCACGATGCCCGAGGCCGCCTCGATCGCCATGAAGTTCAATACGGGGCGCGCAACGGTGCGAGCGAGACGCTTATCGCTGCCAATCCAAGTCAGTTGTGATGGGTGGAGTTGGTTTCCGGCCATGGTCCTAAAAGAAGTAAATGCGTGTGCGAGTGGCCCACATTCAAAACGACATTCTGGCCGCTGGTAGCCGATTTCCTCCGTTCTTTAGCGGGTTTTACTTCCGCTCCACCGGTGAGGCCGCCTATTGGGCGGCCTCGATCGAAAGAAATTCTTTACCGGAGGGAACCGATCAGTCCGGCGAGAGCGACGTATCGATGATGAGCCGGACGAGCGTTCCGTCGTCTCCCGTTTCGATGTCGGTCTTGTCGACGAGCTTGCGCATCAGCGGAAGGCCCAGGCCGTTCTCAAAGAAGAGGCGTTCTGGAGTTTCCGCGTCGGGCACGACCGGAACGTCGTCTGGATCAAAGCCTGGCCCGCGGTCGCGAACGGTGACCTCGACGTGGTGACCGTCGGTAAAGCAACGGACCTCAACGTGGCTGTCGGTACCGGCGGTCTGGTGAGCTTCGACGGCGTTCGTGACCGCTTCAGATACGGCGATACGCAGGTCGTCGATGCGGTCATCGCGAGACTCGGGATCGATAGCGGCGGCGGCCGCGAGCACGACACGGACCAACGCGACGTAGTCCGACTTCGCAGGAACGCGAATGATGACCTCGTCGCCCGCGCTCATTGGATAGCAGCCTCGAACGAGGCCAGAGCAGACGCGACGTCAGGAAACATAGGTGTATCAACACCATGACTATCGAGATAGGCCCGAACCTCAGGGTTCGATACCGACATGGCACACGACAAGTCAGCTCTCGCAGCGTGCGATGGCAACCCCGAGACCAACGCCAGCCCCATCGAATCGATACTGTCGACCTCACCGAGGTCGAGAACGATTGCAGCAGCACCACCAAACAGCGACCGGTCGAGAGCCGATTGCAACGACGGCAACGCGGAAACATCGACATCTCCGGACACGCTGACGATCACCGCCTTGGTCTCCTCGTCGGTTCTGCTGAAGATGTGCACTATCTCAATGTAACCGCCCAACGGGTAGACAAAAGGCCGATCCGCACCGCGTCGTTTGGGCTACATTGCGGACAGCGGATCTGGTCGGCGGACGGCGGATGTCTTGAAAAGGGCTTGAGCTGGTCGTTCGACCTGCCGAAGAACCAACTGTCAGATGTTCCAAATGGTGGGGCTCGGCAGGGCAAGCGCGGGAAAGACAACACAAAATGACGAGTAATGGGCGACCCTCGACATCGCAGGGACTACCGGTCAGCACTAACGGCGGCGACACTTCTACCTTTCATCAGCACCTCCTGGAGAGCATGCCAGGTGCCTTGTTGGTGGTCGATCCTGAAGGCCAAATCATCTACGGCAACCGAGCGTTGACGAAGCTCACCGGGCACACGCTCGAAGAGGGCCAAGGAACAAACGTGATGGAGTACGTCCATCCGTTGGACCATGAATGGCTGATCGAGGCGTTTGCTGGGGTCACGACATCGGTGATCGACGGGACCGCCGTGCGCGGCATTGCTACGTACGACGACGACGCCGACGCTACTCCGTGGGCGTCGGTCAGCTTTCGGATGATCACGGCGAGCGGCGACATTTTGCCGGTCGAGGTCACCGGCCTTAGCGGACTCCATGACCCGTCTATCGGAGGGATCCTGTACGACGTTCGCCCTGCGCATAGCCAGGAGCTGATGCGCAGGGTCTTCACCGGTCTGGCCACGAGCGAGCCGGTCGAAAATCTCTTGCGCATGGTTCTCGACATGCTCAGCCTTCCGCCATTGAAACTCGACGCGATCGTGCTCGAACGTGGCGATGAGGGTGCCTTCACTCCTGTGGTCTCAACGTCCCCCGAGCTGCTGGAGCTCGTCGACAAGCAGTTCGGCTACATGCCCTGGTCGGGTCCGGCGCCAACGCCGCAATATCTCGATGTCGACGACATACCAAACATGTTGGGCGACGACCTTCGGGCGCTTGGATATCAGGACCTGTGGTACGTGTCGGTGACGTCATCGATGATGTCGTCTACGTACCGGATCGTCGTCTGCAGCCCGGAGCGCCAAATCCCGTCGACGGGAACACTGTTTCGGATTCAACGAGCGGCCGAACTTGCCGGAGTTGTCTTGTTCCGCGCTCAAGCCGACGAACTCTTGCGTCACGCAGCAAACCACGATGGGCTTACGGGGCTTCCGAATCGTTCGGGCTTTTACTCCAACGTGGTCGAGTCGATGTCGAACAATTCGGTGGCCGTGCTCTATGTCGACATCGACGGTCTCAAGCCGGTCAACGACCGGTTTGGTCATCATGCTGGCGACATCGTCCTGAAAGCCGCCGCGAACCGCATCCGTTCGATCACACGAGTCGATGATCATGCAGCCCGACTCGGTGGCGACGAGTTCGCCGTCATGTTGAGCGAGACCGTTCGAGACGACTTCGACTCGGGGTACGCCCAGAGCGTCGCGGATCGGCTGTTGGATGCAATCGCCAAACCAATCGATATCGGGGGCATCGATGTCGTTGTGTCGGCGAGCATCGGCATTGTCGTTAGCGAAGAGCCCGCTCAACTCGAACACCTGCTTTCAACCGCTGACGCGGCAATGTATCAAGCAAAGCGTGCGGGCGGAAACCAAAAGCGGGTCGCGCTCGTCGGCTAGTGCCCGCTCGATGACATAGGCGGGTGCGATACTGGCGGTATGGCAATCGCGGAGGTCCCCGGTCTGGTCGTTGGCAGTCAAAGTACAGACACCATCGATCTCACCAACACGGCCTCGTTCGACGGCGATCACTTCGACGAACTGATCGATGCGTTGGCCGCCGATGGCCGCCTTGCCCATGTCGCCCATCAGCCGGCGCGCCCCGCCCGGTTCGCAAACGCCATCGCCCCGATCAGTTCGGGCGTACAGAAGGCGCTCGGTGAGCAACGGCTATTCACCCATCAAGCCGAAGCCATCGACTTGGTTCGCGCCGGGCACTCGATCGTCGTCGCTACGGGCACGGCGTCTGGCAAGTCGCGCTGCTACCAGATTCCGATCGCCGAAGCTGCGGCCCGTCCGGGCAACACGGGAACAGCGCTGTTGTTGTTTCCCACGAAGGCGTTGGCTCAAGATCAGCTTCGTGCGTTCCACGCACACGGCTTCCCCGAGGTCGTCGCTGGCACCTACGACGGCGACTCGAGCCCTGAGCAACGCACATGGGTTCGTTCGACCGCGAACGTCGTGCTCACCAACCCCGAGATGCTCCACGCAGCGGTGCTTCCCGGTCACGCCCGTTGGGCCACCTTCCTCGGCCGACTCGAACACGTCGTGATCGACGAGCTCCACGTGTTGCGTGGAGTGTTCGGCACCCACGTGTCTCATGTGCTTCGTCGGCTTCGGCGCCTTTGCCATCACTACGGCAGCGACCCGAAGTTCATCTTCACCTCCGCGACAATCGGCGAGCCCGGAACCTTGGCCTCTCAGCTCTGCGGGGTTCCGGTCACCGAGGTCACCAACGATGGCTCGCCTCGCGGCGAACGCACCATCGTGATGCTCAACCCACCGATCCTCGACGCTGCGCAGGGCCTACGGAGCTCTTCGAACGCCGAGACTGCGAGCATCGGCGCCGAGCTGATCAAGCGCGGACATCGCACGATTGTCTTCTGCCGCAGTCGCCGTGGAGCGGAGTTGGTGACGACCGATATTTCGCGTCGTCTCCCAGCGGGTTCGGGCAATGAGATTCGCGCCTACCGCGCCGGATACTTGCCCAACGAGCGTCGCACGATCGAACACGAGTTGTTCGAGGGCACCTTGAAGGGTGTCGTTGCAACCTCTGCGCTCGAACTCGGCATCGACGTCGGCGGACTCGACGCCTGCGTACTCAACGGCTTCCCGGGAACGGTGGCATCGATGTGGCAACAGATCGGTCGGGCTGGGCGAGGCCAGCAGCGATCGGCTGCGGTTCTGGTCGCCGGCGACGATCAGCTCGATCAGTGGATCATGGCCCATCCAACCGAGCTGCTCGAGCGCACTCCAGAACAAGCGGTCATCAACCCGGACAACCCGTTCATCTTGGGCCCTCACCTGGCGTGTGCTGCCTTTGAGAAGCCGATCGCCTATGCCGACGAGGCGTATTGGGGCGATTCGCTCGCCGACGGTGTCCGTGACCTCGTTCTCGACGACACCATGTTGCTGAAGCCATCCGGGGTCGGTTCGCCTCTTGGGGTGTACGCCGGGCGCGGTCGTCCATCGCGCGGCATCGGTCTTCGGTCGGGTAGTTCCGACGAGATGCAGATCGTCCGCAAGAACGGATCGATCGTCGGCACCGTCGATGCCGAACGGGCGTGCTCGGTCACGCACCCTGGCGCCATTTACCTGCACCAAGGCAAGCCGTATCGGGTGACGAACCTCGATCTCGAGGATCGGGTTGCGACGGTCGAGGACTCCGACGGCGAGCACTACACCCAGGCTCGCACCAAGGTCGATATCAGCGTCGTCAAGACCGACGAGCTCTTGCCGTTTGGCACGAACGGTGCCGAGGTCTGTGTCGGAGCGGTCGACGTCACGAGCCAGGTCACCGGATACCAGCGTCGGGAGGTTCGCAGCCGCCGGATTCTCGCAAACGAAACGCTCGACCTACCTGTCCAAACCCTCCACACCAGAGCGTTCTGGTACGTGATTCCGACATCGATCATCGAGGCCGCTGGAATCGATGCCAGTCAGGTTCCTGGAGCTTTGCACGCCGCCGAGCACGCGGGAATTGGCATGTTGCCGCTGTTCACGATCTGTGACCGCTGGGATGTCGGCGGTGTCTCGACGCCGTGGCACACCGGAGCCGGCGGCCCGACGATCTTTATCTACGACGCGCACCCCGGCGGGTCCGGCATTGCCGAGCTGGGCTTTCGGGAACGGCATCGCCATCTCGAAGCAACCCGGGACGCGATGGCCGCGTGTGCCTGCGTCGATGGTTGTCCCTCATGTGTGCAGTCGCCGAAGTGCGGCAACGGTAACGAGCCGCTCGACAAGCACGCGGCGATAGCGCTGCTCGATCAGTTGCTGTAGTCCGCGCCGCGATCAGTTTGCGGCTGCAGCCTGCTTTTTGACTGCAGGGGCAAATGCGTTGTCGATCATCAGTGCGACATGGCTCTGACTGTCGACGTCGTTTGCTCGCACGGTGAGCGCTGCCTCAGACGAGCGCACGATGAGCTCGGAGGTGTCGGTGTCGGAGAACTCTGAACGCCACGCAAGGATGAGTTCCTTGAGGCGGGCCAGCGTCTGTGGTGTCTCCAAGACGGTGACGCGCACCGTGTCGTCGGCTTGCACGCCGAGCGAAAGGTCGAGGGCTCGTCGACGCACTCGGGTGTTGCGCTGGGGCCGCGTGACCGATGCGAGACGTTCTTCGACCATAACGTCTGCAATAGAGGTAGGAACCTCAACATAAAGAGCCACGGTCCGTACGGTACGTGGTCTCGTGAATTCACGAAACAAGAAATAAACAACTACTGTCATCACATTTTGTGAATACGGTGGTTGCATGGACGTCTCGCTCAAAGCCCTCAACTATTTCCTGACGGCCGTCGAAGCCGGTTCGATCTCCGCGGCGGCAAAGTCGCTACACGTGGTGCCATCCGCGGTACTCGCCGGGGTCAACCAAGTTGAAAAGGCATTTGGCCTTCAGCTCACCAGCCGAAGCAGGTCTCGCGGGATTGCCCTCACCGCATCAGGCCACGACCTCATGCCGAAGATTCAGAGCCTCGTCGACGAGTACCGCAACCTCCTGAAGGAAGGAGCAGATCTCCGCACTCAGCTCACCGGTACGTTGCGGGTCGGCTACTACGCACCGGTCGCTCCAGCGTTTCTTCCCCCGCTCGTCGCAAAGATCTTCGAGGGCAACACCGACCTCGACATCAAGTTCATTGCGTGCGATGACCAGGCCGCGCAGGAGGGCCTTATCGCGGGCACCTTCGATGTGATTATCTGTTTCGCCGAGAACATGAAGCCCGAGGTCACCTATCAGACCCTGCTCGATCTACAGCCGTACCTCCTGGTCCCTGAAGGGCATCATTTGATCGGCAAGCCCGATCTGCAGATGGCCGACATCGGCGAGGAACAACTGATCCTGCTCGACCTGCCAAACATTGTGGAGTACTACCGAAAGATAGTGCACGACGCCGCAATCGCGCCACGTGAGGTCTGCACGGCGACCACGCTCGAGATGGTTCGCAGCTTGGTCGCCGAAGGACTTGGCGTGTCCATCTTGCACATGGTTCCTCTAACCGACGTTGCGTACAACGGCAGACGCGTCGTGGCGTTGCCGCTCGACAAGTCGATTCCGAGGCTGCGAATCGCAACCGGCTACTTCTCGAACAACCCTCGTCGGCTCGTCCGCGCGTTTGTCGATGCGTGCCACGAGTACTTCGAGAGCGAAGACGCTCAGCGCGTCATCGTCAACTGACGTCTATTGGCAAACCGAGCGGACATCGCCGACGAACTCGATCAGGAGTTCCCAGGCGTCGTCGGTCTGTTCGCTCAGGCTCGACGCGTTGCCGGGGAAGAACGCACGGCAACCCGGCGCTGGCTTTTCGTTCGCGAGTTCTTGGTCCTTGTCGATGAGGCCGGCGACGGCAATGTCGTCTGACCACACGGGACGAGCCCAGGTCTGTACCGAGGGCAGAAGTTCATTCGCTGGGATGTACACGACGGGCTTTGGTCGAGGGGTCGTGGTGAGCGCGACTTCGCGCTCGTCCTTGCCGGGGGCGAGGTAATCGAGCTGAGCGAGTCGATCGAGCTTTGGTGGGTTCTCGGTGATGCCACCGGCCTGAACGAACATCGACTTGAGACCAATAACGGTGGCGTCAGTGGCGAAGATGTTCCAGTCGAACCCTTCACCGAGAACATCTCCGAGCAGGATCACGATGTCATCGGCGGTGGTCACGTTGGCATCGAACACATCGTCTTCAAACCAGGTCAGTGCATAACCAGCGTCGAGCAGTTCGCGTTCCAGCCGAGCGGTGGCGGGATCGTTCTCGGGATCGGCCTGGGCCGATACGACGACGACGACACCGTTGGCACTTGTTCCCGAAAGCACCGTGCTGTTGCGGCTCGATTCCGATTCGTTGCGGGCCGCGTCCACTGCTCGGACCGAGTACGTCACGACCAAGCCGGCGTCGATCTCGTCGACGTACGTCGTTTCGGTGCCGACGTCTATCTCCGTCGTCTCGCCATCGAGTGTTCGGGTGATGACGTAACGGTCGATCCCCGAAATGTCGTTGACGGCGTTCCAGGCCAACTCAACACCGGTAGCCGTCTCGGTAATGACGGGGCGGTTCGGGGCCTTCGGCGCGTTGGAATCGACGCCCACCTGTGCGGTTACGGCATCGCTGCCGTCACTCTCTCCACCGGTGCCGATGGCTTTGACCTGGTACGTGAAGATCGTGCCATCCTCGAGACCGCGATCCAGATAGGAGGGCACCCCGGTCTCGAAGCGTTCTGTGGTGCCACTTGGGCTCACTCGGGTTACTTCGTAGGACATCACCGTTTCGTCTCGCGATGCGTCCCACGCCAACTCGATCGCTCCGTCTCCGGAACGAACGACGATGAGGCCAACCGGGGCGCTCGGAGCCGGATCGATTTCGGGAAGGGGCTCGGCGGTCACCGGCGGAGCAGCGCTCGTGGTGGTGCCGCCGTCGGTGGACGCGGTCGATCCAGTGCATGCGCTTGCGAGGAGCGCCGCGGCAGCAAGGACTGCGGGAAGTGAGCGGCGGCGGAGGGGGGAGATAGTCATGGCAGTAGAGAGTCTGGCCGCCAGAGCGGTCCATGTGGTGGCTAGTCGTAGATCGAGATGACGACCTTGGCGTCGTCGCAACGCCCCGCAGCGTCACATGCTTCGTATCGGAACCAGTCGTTTTC
>CALBVK010000132.1 GCA_937969345.1 uncultured Acidimicrobiales bacterium | reverse complement strand
AATGGCGATGTTCAGCGCGACGACACCAATGAACTCACTCATCGTTCGATGGCCACCAATCAGCGCGAGCACCGGCGGAATGAAGACAAAGAGTGCAAGTTCTCCGGCCCCAATGTCGTCGGGGCGAGCAAAGCTACTCCGGCCCCGATAGCGGTTGAGGGCCACCACGGCGGCGACTACCACCGCTACTCCGCCGAGAAACGCAGCCGCCTGATACCAGCCGGTGAGATCGCTACCAAACGTCAGAAACATCTCGGCGAAGAAGACCGCAGTGAGAAACCCAACCGCACGGGTCCACACATCTTCCGACGCGGTGAAGTCATCGATGAAATGCGGGATTCCGTTGTGGACAAACCAATCCTCGGTTGCATCGAGGAGATCGTCTGTCGCCATCTCGCTCACTCGCAGACGGCTCCGCGCATGTCGATGTGTGAGATGCTCACCTCTGCGCCGGCGGGTAATGCGGCCGCTACCTTGTCGGCGACCGACGGCTCGCATAGTGCGGCGGCGGTGGGGCCGCTGCCCGACAACCACGAACACCACGCACCAGCTTGCTTCGCTGCATCGATCGCAGCAGCGGTCTCGGGAAGGGCTTCGAGACGGATCTTTTGATGGAGTCGATCCTCGGTCGCAAAGCTGAGCAGGTCGGTGTCACCGTTGGTTAGTGCAGCAATAAGCATTGCGGTGCGGCCCATGTTGAAGACCGCATCTTCCATCGAGACCTCTTTGGGCAACTTGCCCCGTGACTCCTTGGTGCCCGAGAGCGTGTCGGGAATCCACAGCACGACGGTTGCTTGCATACCAACAGGGACTTGCTCAACCCGGTCTCCTACGGCAACGGTGACGCCACCGAAGACCGACGGAGCGACGTTGTCGGGATGGCCTTCGAGCTCGGTCGCTTCGAGAAAAAGCCACCGGCGACACTCTTCGAGGGTCGACCCCTTTTGCACTGCTGCAGCGAGCAAGCCCGCAACACGCGCAGCGCCGGAGAATCCCATGCCGCGAGCGGGGGGAATCGTCGAGCTGATCTTGAGGCCACCCGTGCCACCGAACTGCTGAAAGACACGCATGGTGAGGTGGTCGGGACTGCCGATGCCTTCTTCGGCGAACTCGACCTCGAGGTAGCGGTCGATCGCCATTCCCAACACATCGAAACCAGGACCGATATTGGCCGACGATGCCGGCACACGAATCGTGGTCATTAGGCGTCCACAACTCCGCCAGATACGAGTGGCGGCTCGGTCGACCATGGAAATTCGATCCACTGGTCGGTGCGCTTCCACACGTAGTCACATTTGATGAGCGAGTGGGACTTCTCATACAGACACGCCGAACGCACGTCCCCCACTACATCGGCACAGAAATCGTGCACGTGTCGAAGGGTGTGGCCAGTGTCGGCCACGTCGTCGGCAACGAGAACCTTGGAGTCGGTGAGATCGAACTTGTCGAGGTACGGGGGCAAGGTCGTCGGCACATCGAGACGTTCGTCTACACCGGTGTAGAACTCGACGTTCATGACGTAGAGGTTCTTTACCGACAGTGCGTATCCGAGGGAACCAGCGACGAAAAGGCCGCCGCGGGCGATGGCCAAGATGATGTCTGGCCGGTAGCCGTCGTCGGCGACGAGCTGGGCCAATTCACGGGCCGCTGTGCCGTAGGTGTTCCAGTCGAGGTTCTCTCGTTCTTCACTCATGGGCACTGACCCTAGCGACCTCTTCTCAATACGTCCCAGCCAGCCACCAGTGACCTTTTTGGATATAGGCGAGCAAGGCGTTTCCTTCGTCGTCGACGAGCTGAAACCGCGCTCGCCGCCGGAAGCGTTCCTGGTCCCACCACCGCTCATCGAGGAGCCATGGCCCAGCCCAGGAAACGACTGTTCGCCACGTCCGTCCGTCGAGACAAACCTGGGCAGGCGGGGCCGATATCTTGCCTCGTCCGGACACGGTTACGGCCGTACCGTCAGCGTCGACGACCTGTATTGCGTGTTCAGCGAACAGTTCGACGGGAGACGGCGCGGGCAATTGCCCCGGCCACGGACGCTCGTCGAAGATGGACAGCTGACGATCGGACAATTCGACAGTGCCCGCTGGGAGAAGGCGGATCATGTCATCCGGTTCGCGACCGCCACGCCATTCGGCGACCTGCACGTTGTCAGCACCGACGAGGGCTTCAAGGCGCGCTACTGCACGACCCGCCCGCTGATCTGCTTCGGTTTCTCCTCCCCAAAATCCGAGCTGCCGCCCGGCTGCCGGAATGAGGTTCTCAGGCCGTAGCACCAACAGGCTCAGTCCACCGGAGGGCCGAACATTCGGTGATGCGTTGAGCCATCCATCGAGCTGCCACCGGACACGATCGGTCATTGCTGCCACCGACAGAGCTCCCTCGTGGCGCCAGCCGCGGATAAACCGTTCGCCATGTTCGCTCTCGGCTTCGATTGTCACCCGGCTACAAGCAGCGCCACGTCGCTGCAGTTTGGCGTCGAGTTCGAGGGCTAACTGTCGAGCTGCGAAGGCTGCTTGGTCGATACGTTCAACGGGAGGTTCGAGCGAAAGCGACACCGCCATATCTGGCGGCGGGTCGGTGACATCGGCGAGTCGATCGTCGGTTCCCGAAGCGCGGTGATGGGCCTGCAACCCTTCGCGAGCGAAACGTCCAAGGACGTCGGAAGGGTCGAGCGCAGCAAAATCTCCGAGCGTTCGTAGTCCGAGCCGCCACAGCACGTTGGTGAGTTCTGGCTGTTCGAGCGTGGTGATCGGGAGCGGGGCAAGAAACTCCGTACTTCCGCCTGGAGCGATAATGCATGGGCCCCCACGACGCATCCGCGCCGCAAGCCGTGCCGCGAACACTCCATCGGCGATACCGATATGACACTCGGTTTGACCAGCGAGAACCGTGTCGACGGCTTCGAGTATCTGCTCGGCCAGCGAAGCATCACCGCCGAAGTATCGCGAAGGCCCAACGGTTGGGAAGACACACGTTCCCGGTTGCGTAAGTTCGATTCGTGGCGTGAACGCTTCGATGGCGGCTGCTACGGCTTCGAACGCTCGAGCTTCGCCTGCAAGGTCGCGTTCGGCGATGAGAATATCCGGGCATCGCCCTTGAGCTTCTCGCCGGCGAATCCCGCGCACCACTCCCATCGACCGGGCAGCCTCCGACGACGCCACAACACGGTTGGCGTGCAGAACCGCCCCTGGTTCATGAGGCGCAATTCCGGCGGCCACGATGGGCCAATCTTGCGCCCAGAGGGCGAGTACTCGCTGGGGATGCACGTACTACGAAACAGCCGACAGGTTGGGACGGGCCTGGTCGACACGTCGCAACCTGCCGTCGATAGCGGGTAGTTCGAAACGAGCGTTGCGCGCTGGTCCTTTAGTGCGGCGGCCGGATACGGAGACATCGAGCCCTCGCGCCTGAAGCCGGCCGTACCCACGCCCCAACCCTTGCCATTCGACGGGGTCGACAGAGAACGCAAGATCGTATTGCAGTTGCCCTTCTCCTGAGGATCCAAGTTCGACCATGACGGTTCCGCGTTCCCGACAGCGCGAGGACATCCGGCGGTACTCACTTGGCTGCACACGGTGCCGTGGCGCTCCAAAAACAATGACGTCAACGGAACCAATCAGCGCGCCGATGGTTGCCGACCATGTGGAGGCGTCGGGGCTGGTGACGACCAACACCCGCTCGATCGCTACCCCGACCTCACGCGCCGCGCTGAGGCCAATGCCGGGTACATCGACCGCCGCCACCCAACCGCCGGTAGTGGTGATGTTGCTCAGCAGAGCCCAAGCCAATGCTCGCGCCGAAGGCCCCCCATAGACTCGCGTCGTCCACCCTCGTTGCAGTCCCCCACTTGGAAGGACCGGGTGAAAGATCTCCGGGACAGGGAGAAGTTGTTCGGCGGCCAAGACAACCGGAGCGACTCGTTGTACTTGTTCTTGCAGTTCAGCGGGGACTCCCATGACTCCAGTATCGAACACTTGTTCGCTCTCTGCAACTCCAGCTTGCGCAAACTTCATTTCATGTGTTTCAATGTATTTCAATCATTTATGATGTTTCAGGGGTGAAACGGTACATTCAGGGGTGAGCGATATGACACTGGAAGCGGCGGCAGATCTTGATCGAGCACTGCAATCAATGCGCTATTGGGATGGTCGAGCCGATGCATACATCGCGCTCGCTGAAGATATGCGCCGGACAGCGCGTGAGCTCGATGCTTCGGTCGCTCCGCTCGACGGCGTCCTCGCCCCGGTGCGAGACCTCCACGTGGCATCAACGTGGGAAGGAAACGCCGCGACGCAGAGCCGACTGCGCCTCGATGCCACCGAAGACCGATGTGCTTCTGCGGTGCGCACGATCCACCACTTGATCGCCGACCTTCAGGACGAGGCGGTCGCTGTCTCGGCCCGAGCCGACGATGCCCGCGATCGACAACGCCAGTATCGATTGACCGCTAGTCGCATCGAGGTCGAGCTCGGCGCATTCGACGACGTGTACATCTAGCTCAAGGTTCGTACGAACCTGCCGAACAAAGCACCATGTCGACATTTTTGCGAGTCCGTCGCGCCTGTGCTGCGGCGACGCTCAGCGTTGCGATCATGGCGACGAACCTCTCCCCCGCTTTGGCACAAGGTGCCGACGAGGGTCGAGTCGATGCCGAACTCGTGGGCTATTCGTCTCGCCACGATGCCTTCCCCGCAGATGCGGAATGGGTTGATCCTGCGGTCCTTTTCGACCTCGATCCCGAAACCCTTCGACCACTCCCCGAATTCGATGTTGCCACGCTTCACGACAGCACGATCTTTGCCGCCGGGGTCGACCAGGTTTCCGTTGCCGACGATGATCTCAATCTCTACATCGACCGCCACGTCAGCGTCCTCCAGGCCGTCGACACGCTCGATCACGAGTTGGCGAAGTCGATTTCGGCCATCAACATCCGGCGCCCTCGCGTCGATCGCCTGAACGCAGCTATCGCCGATGAACACCGCGAGGAAGCTCGCCTCGCCGGCGAGATCGTTACGCTCAAGCTCGCCATCGCTGAGCTTGCGGTTCGCGCCTTCATTGGCGAAGAAGACCTCGAAACTGCGTTCAGCGTTCCCGAAACTGGGCTCAGCGAGAACCGTGTGGTTACCGACGAGGTTCGCGGTGACCAGTCGCATCAGATCGCCATACGAGAGGCGGAGATCGTCCGTCGTCAAGACCGTCGGATTGGCCTTGAACAGGACCTCGTCGTTCTTCGGGAGGAACTTGTTGTCCTTCGACAAGAACGAAGCACGCTTCTCGAACATCGACGCAACGCGATCGCGCTTCTCCCGCAGACTGCGGCCAGCTACCAACAGGCGCTCCATGATCAACTCCCACAGTTCGTTGCTGGGACCGATATCCCGTTGGTTGCACTGAACGCCTACGTCATTGCCGAGCGCCTCCTCGCTGAGGAAGACCCGTCGTGCAAGATCGAATGGTGGATGCTCGCTGGGATCGGCAAGATCGAGAGCATCCATGGCCACTTCGGAAACTCGACGCTGAACCGGAACGGACACACGACCGAGATCATTCGCGGACCAGCGTTGGACGGCCGCATCCTCGAAGGCGCCGAGTTCCTCGTCGACGGCGCTGTCCTGCCCGAAGCTGGAACCCTCACCGAATCGATCGCTGTGCCCACCGCTGGCCCTGCCACGGCCCCTGCAGCGACGGGCTCAGAAACAGACGCGGCGACACCAGCCACTCCAGCAGCTCCTACCCCCGTCATCAAGCGTCTCGCGCTGATCGAAGACACCGACGGCGGAACACTCGATCGCGACACCACCTACGACCGCGCTGTTGGGCCCATGCAGTTCATCCCGCAGACCTGGAAGCGGTACAAGGCCGACGCCAACGCAGACGGCAACTCCGACCCGCAGAACATCTACGACGCTGCACTGGCCTCGGCGCGCTACCTGTGCACGGCAACCTCGTCGATGGCCACCGATGAGGGCCGCAAGACCGCGTTCTTTGCCTACAACCACGATGAGGAGTACACAGCGAACGTCTCCGCCGCAGGCGTCTTCTATCGAAGCGCCATTCAGATCCCTACCGAAGAATTCGGTAGCGCGACGATGCTCGGCATTGCTGATCCCGATCTCCACACCTCGACCGGTCAGGCTGCGGCCAAGGTCAAGGAACTCGACAACGACGCGCTGCTCAACTGGCAGGACCAATAACCTGGCCGGGTGACGGAACATGAAGTTGGTGTCGGCCCACACCCCGAACCTTGGCCGACCGGCGACCACCTCGACCCAACGCTGCTCGCTGAGGGCGATCGGCGAAACGTCGTCGACAAGTACCGCTACTGGTCTCGTGAGGCCATCGTCGCCGACCTCGACTCAACCCGATCTCCCATGCATATCGCGATCGAGAACTGGGAACACGATTTCAACATCGGCACTGTGGTTCGTAATGCCAACGCCTTCAACACCGCCGGGGTCCACATCATTGGCAAACGCCGATGGAACCGGCGTGGAGCGATGGTCACCGACCGGTACCACCACGTCACCCACCACCCAACGGTCGAGGAATTTGTTGCATGGGCTGCGTCGGAGGGTCTGGCGGTGATCGGAATCGACAACCTGCCGGGGTCCGTCGCCCTCGAGCACACCGCGCTCCCCAAAAACTGTGTCTTGGTGTTTGGCCAGGAAGGTCCAGGACTCTCACAGGCCGTGCGCGATCAGGCAGAACTCATTTGTTCGATTGCACAGTTTGGCTCTACCCGGTCGATCAACGCCGGCGTGGCCTCAGGAATCGCAATGCATACCTGGATGGTCCAGCACTGGCTGGACAGGATCGACGATCAGCCCTCGACCTGAGCCATCAGCTCTTCGTCGCTCGGGATCTCGACGCCGGGCACGTAGTACGTGTAGAGGTCGATAATGATCTCTTTGAGCCCGTCGGAGTCGTTCTTCGACAACTCGACCGTGACGACATTGCCGTTCAGCGACACACCAGCGACCTGATCGGTAGCGAGCAAGCGGCGAGCAAGTTCGTCAGCTGGACGATCTCCAACCGGTTGCTTCTCAGCGGTGAAACGCTCGTGCCCCATACCCGTGAGTGCCCGGTTGAGCACGTACCGAACAATTCCTGGACGGTTCGATGGCTTTTCGATAACGGTGACGAGCTGACCCATGAACGAAATGGTATCGGAGCAGCCCGGGGTTAGGACGAACTCGCCAAAGGTGACTGGCGATGTTCCCGCCATGCGAGCACGCTCAATGCAATGGTCACGAGCCACAGCATGGTGTGGACCACCTTGAACGACGTCTCCCACTCGCTGCTGAACAAGATCATCGGCCCCCGCAGAGTCCAGCGCACGATCCCGATCGCAACGAGCGCCATCAAGGGGTAGGTCTCCCATGGAGATCGCCGCAGGATCGCTGCGCCCGTCGCTGTCGCCGTTGCAAGAAACGCGTAGGCGACCCCGATTGCGACGATTCGATCGACTCCTGTGAGGTCGTCATCGCTCTGAATGTTGCGAAGCCGACTCCCCCAGATAGCCAAGGTCCAGACGATCAGGATCGCTCGAAGTTTGATGGTGCTGAGTTCGCTCATACGAAAAGGGTTCCTTGTCCATCGTCGGGGACGAAACGTTCGATGCCGCGCCACTCAAGGGAGTCCATGTACGCCCAACTGCGCCGGTGCACGGTCGAGGGACCGAGCGCTTGCAACGCTGACCGGTGACGGTGACACGGGTACCCCTTGTTCTCGTCGAGCCAGTACGCCGGAAAGTGAGCGTCAAGTTCGCGCATCATCCGGTCGCGCGTGACCTTTGCCAGGATGCTCGCGGCGGCGATCGACAAGCTCTCTCGCTCTCCGCGCACGATCGTCTTGGCCCGACCCCCGCCCACGAAGTCCCACTTTCCATCGAGTAAGACCCGCTCGGAGTAGACGCCGAGGCCATCGAGTGCGCGCTGGGCGGCCAAGCGCTGGGCCGCAGACATACCGAGCTCGTCACACTCGGCATGGCTCGCATGTCCCACCGACCAGGCGTCGCACCAGTTGGCAATACGTTCGAACATCGCCTCGCGCTCGGCCTCGTTGAGCAGCTTGGAGTCGCGGACCTTGTAGATCCGCCGATCCTTGGGAACGATTGCGGCGCCGACGGTCAGCGGGCCCGCCCATGCGCCCTTGCCCACTTCGTCCATTCCGGCCACCAGCTCGACTCCGGCGTCCCAGAGCGCACGCTCATGACGGAGCCCAGGAGAAGACTTCTTCAGCGAAGAGCGAAGCTGGCGGACCGAGCTCACAGCATGGACTTCTTTGGTTTCGCGTCGGGCTTCGGAGCGAGGTGTGTGGGCGCTTGGAGCAAGGTCTCGCCTGTGAGTTCGCTTGTCGCAAACTCGCGGTCGACCGACGAGCACGAAAGGACAAAAGGGTGACCTGTGGGCGATTCGAGTTCCCACAACAGCGCCGGGCGTTCCCCATGCCAACGCAACGCCACCGACAGCACCCCGGCCGTTGTCGGCAGTCGCTTGAACTGCATGTTCTGTCCAAGCCATGACGAGCTCATGCCGGGAAAGATGTCGATGTCGGCTGGCGTCGTGAGCCGCACGGGCTCGTGTGCTGGACCGCCCGGATATTCCGATACACAAAGGGCCCGAAGCCCGAGCAGCAAAGCCGCTCGCGCGTGGGGGCTGTCCCCGCAACCCCGGTGCGGCCATCGCCATGTCGAGCCAGCGAGCGAACGGACGGGCACCAGCGGCTCGAAGTCCTCATCGAAGTGGGCCGAAGCCACCATCGACAATCCGATCTTCTCTGCGGTCATTGGGCCTGCAGACTTTGCGATTGCCTCATCGACGAAGGCCACGCTGTCGGCTGGTACGGGAAATCCGTGCCTTGCATAGGTGACGCCGTCGGCCGGATTCCTCAGGACTCCATCTATCGATGATGCGTCCTCGGCGGCGTCGGGCCCGTGAGCTGCGGCGAGCACACGGACGAGAGGCAAGATGAGCCCGATGGTTCGAGCAGCCGAGAGCGCATGTCCAGCGACGGCGAGGACGGCCTCTCCGTTCTTCTTGAGGACGTCGTCGCCCGACGCGGTTCCTGCTACAGCTGCGCATGCCGAAGCCACGGCGGGCCAGTCGTCTCGGCCCAGATCGCCGTTGGTGACGTCATCGAGCAGTCGATCCAGAATTGACGCAGCGCCCCACGAGAGTCCAACGCCAGCCAACGCAGCAACGAGCACGGTGTCGTCGGCCCTTCGCCATTGCTCATCACCAAGAGGTGCCCCGCGGTCGGCAACCGCACCGAGCAGACTCGTCTGCAGCGAAATGGGAATGTGCTTTGGCCACGCCGGCAGTACAAATTCGGCCGCCTCGGTCACGTGCGCCCGCCAGCCAGCGACAACGTTTTCGATCGGGGCCGGCGCCACCGTCGTGGCCTCGCGGCCATCGAGAACCTGAATCTCTCGATCGACGCCTGGGGTGAGTGGGATAAGCGCGGCAATCGACGCACGGCCATCGGGGTCAGAAATCTCCGACTGCCCCAGAAGCTCCTCCGATGCCGATGCGAGCGCATCGAGTAGCGCTGGATGTTCCGGGTCGACTTCGCGAGCAGTGGCGGAGTCGCCGGGCGTTCGGCCAATCTCCACGAGTGGCACCTTGTCGGCGACGATCATCGATCCCGAGACGCGAAGTTCATCGATCCGACCGCCCTTGAGCAACCCGTTCGGTCGGACAACAATGGCCGCCACGACGGCAACGTCGGTCTCGTTGGCCAGGTGGATGACAACTCGTCCGTGGCCATCGCCTGGCTCGTCTGCCCATGCGGTCTGAACCAGGTCATCTTCACCAACTCGTTGGCGAGTCTCGATGATGGGAAGGCCAACAATTCGGGTCTGGCGCACGCCGTCCGATCGGCCGCCCCTCATCCAACGGTCGCCTACCCCAAACCACACCTCGACCGAAACGGGGCGGTTTCGCGGGTAGACGGCTCCACTCGAATCAATGTCGGCGACGGAACCGGCGCCAAGCGTGCTCAGCGTGTTCCAGCTTCGACTCACAACGGGCTCGGGCAGAGCGATCTCGGCTGCGCTCGTGCGGCCGAGCAATTCGCGTAGTGACCTCACGTCAGGGACCTCATATAGGGGAACCCTAGACTTCGAAGATGTTGGTTCCGCACTCGGCATCTGGTGACGTTCGTCCGCCCGCCGTGCTCATCCCCCTCCGTTCGCTGCACGCGGGCAAACTTCGCCTTGGCGATGCTGTCGATGATGCAGAACGCGCGGCGTTGATCGAATCCATGGCCGACTCGGTCATCGCTGCCGCCCATGACCTCGATGTACTCGTCGTGTACGAGGATTCTGCCGTTGTGCCATGGGCACAAGAACGGGGCGCCCGGGTCCTCAAGCCAACGCGCCCAGGCCTAAACCGGGCGATTACCGAGGGTCGTGATCATCTGCGAGAACTCGGGTATGGCCGGGCGATCGTCGCTCATGCAGATTTGCCGTACGCACGCGACCTACGGGTCATGATCACCGAAGACGTGATCACCATCGCTCCCGACCGCCACGGCGATGGAACCAACGTGATGTGCCTACCCACGTCGCTCGATTTCTCGTTCGCGTACGGCCCCGGGTCATTTGCGGCCCACTGCGCAATCGCCGCCGACCTCGGCATCGAACCGCGCATCATCGACGCTCCAGACTTAGCGTGGGATGTCGACCACCCCGACGACCTGCCTCCACCTGGCCAATCATTGGAGTCTGAATGACCGTAACGACGAACCTCCCCATACCCGAACGGGCCCTTGCTATCGCGGCGCACCCCGATGACATCGAGTTTGAGTGTGGGGGCACGCTTGCGAAGTGGGCCGCTGCAGGATGTGTGGTGAATCACCTGATCTGCACCGACGGTTCGAAGGGCACGTGGGATGAGCATGCCGACACGGTTGCGTTGGTCGCCATACGCCAAGAGGAACAACGCGAGGCTGCTCGCCGCCTCGGAGCGACCGGCGAGGTGTTCTTTCTTGGAGCCGTCGACGGTGAACTGACCGCCGACTTGGAGATGCGACGAGAAGTCGCCCGAGTTATTCGGATGACCCAGCCCGACGTCGTGTTTGGCCATGATCCGTGGAAGCGGTGGCGCCTTCACCCCGATCATCGCAACGCAGGCTTTCTTGCTGTCGAAGGCATCGTTGCAGCTCGCGACCCGTTCTTCTTTCCCGAGATTGGGCTCCCCCGGCACCGCCCGGACACCCTGCTCTTGTTCGAAACGGACGAACCCGATCACATCGAGGACGTCACGGGCTTTACCGAACCGAAGGTGCACTCGCTGCTCGCACATGAAAGCCAGTTCGAAACCACGATGGTCATCACCGACAATCCCGATAGTGAGACCGCCGAGTTCCACGAGCGTGAACTGGGCCAGATGCGCACAATGGCTGAGGGCCAGACGTTCGAATTTGGGGAAGCGTTTCACCAGATCAGCGAGTTGTAACGCGCCGAACTATCGCAGAAAAGACAAACAACCCCGGGCCGAAGCCCGGGGTTGTTCTCTTCACATCACCTCCGCCGGTGATGCGAGTGCTAGTTGCTTGACGCCTCACGCCATTGTGAGCCGAGCAAACTATGCCGTTTGAGTTACGCCTTGTTGTTGCTCTTGGCGGAGTCGACTGCGTCGTACACGCCTGGCCAGAAACGGTCACGGGCAGCCCAGATGCCACCGATACCGAACTTGATCACGATGATCGCAGTAAGGCCTGTGGTGAGAGCGTTCCAAAG
>CALBVK010000131.1 GCA_937969345.1 uncultured Acidimicrobiales bacterium | reverse complement strand
TCAGACCCCAAACCTGATCGACGGCGTCCTCGATCAACTCGAGGGTCTGACCCCAAAGTTGATTTAGGAGAGGTGAACGAGGCCGCTGCCGGGCGTTATCTGACCAATGGTTACCGCTGGGTGACCGTGATCCAGCAATAGATCGCACAATGCATCGGCTTGGTCTGCTGGCACCACGACCACCATGCCGATGCCCATGTTGAACGTGCGGAACATCTCTGCGGTCTCGACATTGCCGAGACGCTGCAGCTCGGTGAAGATCGGCGGCACGCCCCACGTCGTCGTATCGATCGACGCATCAGCGCTCTCGGGTAACACCCGATTGAGATTGCCGGGAAGTCCACCACCGGTTATGTGAGCAACCGCGCGGACATCGAGCGACTTCGCTGCGGCGAGAATCGCTGGCGTGTAAATGACCGAAGGGTCGAGTAGCGCATCGCCTACCGTTTGATCGCTTCCCTCCCAGGCCTGATCGTCGAGCGATCGACCCGCCATTTCGAACATGATCTTTCGGGCGAGCGAGAACCCATTCGAGCGAAGGTTCGGCGACGAGATGCCGACGATGACGTCGCCTACTTCGACACGGTCACCATCGATAACGTCGGATTGGTTGACCGCTCCTACGGAGAAGCCGACAAGATCGAACTCGCCCGGCTCCATCACACCGGGATGTTCGGCCATTTCGCCGCCAACGAGCGCGCAGTTGGCTTGCTTGCAACCTTCGGCCACACCACCGACGAGCGCTTCCATCTGGTCGGCATCGAGCGCGCCAACCGAGACATAGTCCAAAAAGAACAGTGGTTCGGCACCCTGGCAAACCAGATCGTCAACGCACATCGCGACGAGGTCGATACCGATCGTGTCGAATCGTCCAGCCATCGTGGCAACGAGCGCCTTGGTACCAACACCATCGGTCGCCGACACGAGCAGCGGATTGTCGTACCCGGCCGCCGCAATGTCGAACAGTCCGCCGAATCCGCCGATGCTCCCCATAACTCCGGGTCGGTTCGTGGCGGCAACCAAGGGCTTGATGCGTTCCACTGCTGCCTCGCCGGCTTCGATATCGACGCCGGAGTCTTTGTATGACGCAGATGCCTGTTCGTTGGTCATGAGGACGCCTCGGTTGGCTGAGTCGGATTCTCGACCGACGCTGTCGGCGAAATGGTCGAGGAGATCGCGGTCGCGAGCGTGCTCTCTTGGTGACGTTCTTCGCCAGCTTCGAGCACGTTCTTCGACAGGTTCACGGGAATGTCGATTGGGTAGTTGCCGGTCAGGCACGCGTCGCAGAAACCAGCGTTGATCGCACCGGTTGCCTCGTGCAACGCTTCGAGACCGAGGTACGAGATCGAGTCACAGCCGATGTACTCACGGATCTCGTCGACGGTCAGGTTGGCGGCGAGCAGCTCGCTTCGTGTTCCGGTGTCCATGCCGTAGAAGCACGGCCAGCGGTACGGCGGTGAAGAGATCCGAAGGTGAACTTCAGTTGCGCCGGCCTCGCGGAGCATGGCGACCATGGCTTTCGTGGTCGTACCGCGAACGATCGAGTCGTCAACGACGACCAGTCGTTTGCCGGCAATGTTCTCTCGCAACGGGTTGAGCTTCATCCGAACGCCCAGGGCGCGAAGCTCTTGGCTGGGGGCAATGAACGTACGTCCGATGTAGCGGTTCTTGACGAGGCCATGGCCAAAGGTAATGCCGCTTTGTTTGGCGAACCCTTCAGCTGCGGGAATCCCAGACTCCGGCACACCCATAACAAGATCGGCGTCAACCGGTGCCTGTTCCGCGAGCGCCGCGCCCATACGCACACGAGCCTGATGCACGTTCTGTCCGTAGAGCTTGGTGTCGGGTCGAGCGAAGTAGACATATTCGAAAATGCAGAGCTTGGGGTCGACCGACTCTTCGTCGAACGGCCGCAGCGACGTCACACCCTGTTCGTCGATGATGACCATTTCGCCCGGGTCGAGCTCGCGTACGAACGTTGCGCCGACAACATCGAATGCTGGGTTCTCCGACGCGAGCACCCATCCCCCATCGTCGAGACGACCAAGCGCGAGCGGACGAAATCCGTTGGGGTCACGAACGCCGATGATCTGCGTCTGGTCCATGACCGAGAAGCAGAACGCACCCTTGAGTTTCGGCAGGATCACTTGCATTGCCGAGAGCAGCGGGTTGTCGGTTTCGCTCGATTCGCCAAAGAGCTCTCGAGCAACAAGCTCACCGACGAGATCGGAGTCGCTGGCGACCGTGCCGGGCAACATGCCAGCTTCATCGGCGAGCTCGCCGGTGTTCACGAGGTTGCCGTTGTGGCCGAGCGCGAACTGCAAGTCGCCGACGCCCCGGTAGATCGGTTGAGCGTTGCGCCATTGCGAATGACCCGTAGTCGAATAGCGAGTCTGCCCAATGGCGATATCGCCGGGAAGCGACGTCAGCGCACGATCATCAAAGACGTTGGAGACCAGCCCCATCTCTTTGACGACCATGACGTCTTCGAGGTTGCTGACAGCCATTCCGGCAGATTCCTGCCCGCGATGCTGCAGTGCGTACAACCCGAGATACGTCAGGTGCGCAACCATTCGACCAGGCGCGTACACCCCGAAGATGCCGCACATTAACAACAGCTCCTTCGTCGCTGCTGCGCCTGAGGCGTCGCCCGGTCGCTCGTCCCTCGCTCACTCATGAGGCTTCGCCGTCCTTTGTGCGTATAGGCACACGTGTTTTGGCTGGACGGGGCGCGCTCCCCTTTTTGCGGCTCAACGAGAGGTTGGCGAGGTGTGGAAAACGGCGACAGGCCGTCGAGCGCAGCCCGACTTTGGTGAAGCGAGCGAAGCGATGCGCAACCCCGAGGGCGAAGCCGACGGGTTGGTGACGACTGGAGCATCTCGCCAACCTCGGTCACTGGGAAACTGCGCCCATGGCTGATGGGAGGCGGTCGCGCCATTGGGTGGTGGCGTCTTCGAGGCTGCCTTCGACCAATCCCTTGAAGGAAATCTGATCGCCGGTTGCGAGGCCGAGGCGTGTGATCGGGACTCCCATCGACTCGGCCATGTTCTCGACGATCGCCATGTTGTCGGTGGAAACCGCAACGACGACTCGTGATGGCGCTTCGCTGAAGAGTTGATCGTGCGTCTTGATGCGAGCCGCCATGACGCCGACGCCACCAGCGATCGCCATCTCGGCAACCGCTAGGCCGAGGCCGCCGGTGCCAACATCGTGTACTGCAGACAGAACTCCACCGCTGACAAGTGCACGGGTAACTTCGGCAACTCGCAGGTGCATGTCGTAGTCGAGCTCGGGAAGATCGCCGCCTTGGGCACCGTTGTTACGAGCCCACATCGAACCGCCGAGGCCAGAGCCTTCGGGGCCGAGCACGATGATGCGATGGCCTTCGGTGAGCGCCATACCCGGAGGTGCGTGTTCGATCTGACCGGTCATACCGAGCATGCCGACCACGGGCGTCGGGTCGATGTTGTGACCGTTTGCTTCGTTGTAGAGGCTGACGTTTCCGCCCACGACCGGAACCGTGAACGCCGAACATGCTTCGGCCATACCGTCGACGGCTTGGCTGAGCTGCCACATGGTGACGGGGTGTTCGGGGTTACCGAAGTTCAAGTTGTTGACAAGCGCGAGGGGCTTTGCCCCAACGCAGGCGAGGTTGAGCATTGACTCAGCAACGGTCATTGCAGCGCCCCGGAACGGGTTGACGATGCACCAGTGATGGTTGCCATCGGTGGTCATGCCAATGCCGCGGCCGGTGTCGACGTTGGTCTCGGGATGCTTCAGGCGTAGCAGCGTTGCGTCGCTGCCAGGGCCAACGACGGTGTTCAAGAACAGCTGACTGTCGTATTGGTTGTGCACCCACGACGTGTCCATAAGCATGTCGGTGAGATCGGACCACACATCGGCCGGTGCATCGAGCGTTGCCGGGTCGGTCTCGCTGGACCGGTCGGGTTCCTGCATTGGCCGGTCGTACAACGGAGCTGCGTCGTGGAGCGACGATGCGGGGATGTTGGCGAGTTCTTCGCCCTCCCAGCCATCGAGAATTCGCAGCGCGCCACCTTCGACAACCTTGCCAACGACCGAAGCCTGTACTTCCCACTTTGCACAAAGCTCAAGGACGCGCTCGACCCCGTCGGGTTCGACGATGGCAAGCATCCGCTCTTGGCTCTCGCTGGTCATGACCTCGAAAGGTTCCATGCCTTCCTGGCGACGATGCACCGCAGTGACGTCGACATCCATGCCCATGCCGCCACGAGATGCGGTCTCTGAAGTCGCACAAACAAATCCAGCACCGCCAAGGTCCTGAATGCCGACGACCAAGCCCTCGTTGAGCAATTCGAGGCATGCCTCGATCAGACGCTTCTCCTCGTATGGATCGCCGACCTGGACGCTCGGACGCTTGGCGCTGTCGTCCTCGGAGTCATCGAAGCCCGCAGAGGCGAGAACGCTCACGCCGCCAATGCCGTCACGGCCCGTCGACGAGCCAAACAGGATCGCGACGTTGCCGAGACCGGTCGCCTCGCCGAGAACGAGACGTTCGGTCGGCATCGTGCCAAGACAGAAGACGTTGACGAGCGGGTTGCCCTTGTAGGTCTCATCGAAGATGGTCTCGCCACCGACGGTCGGGACGCCAACAGAGTTTCCGTAGCCGGAGATGCCGCTCACGACACCTTCGGCAATCCACCGGCTTCGGGCATCGTCGATCGGCCCGAACCGGAGCGGGTCCATAAGGGCGATCGGGCGAGCGCCCATGGTGAAGATGTCTCGCAAGATGCCACCGGCACCCGTGGCTGCACCCTGGTACGGCTCGATGGCCGATGGATGGTTGTGGCTCTCGATGCGGAAGGCCCCGGCAATCCCGTCACCGAGGTCGACGACACCAGCGTTCTCGCCTGGCCCGACGAGGACCCACGGTGCTTCGGTCGGGAGACGCTTGAGATGGATACGAGAGGACTTGTACGAACAATGCTCGGACCACATCACCGAGTACATCGAAAGTTCGAGCGGGTTGGCCGATCGGCCGAGAATTTCGTCGATCGATTCCGCTTCGTCGTCGGTCAGTCCAAGGGCGCGATGCAAGGGCTCAGCCATATGACCTAAACCTAAC
>CALBVK010000130.1 GCA_937969345.1 uncultured Acidimicrobiales bacterium | reverse complement strand
TTGGCAAGGTCCACTCGGTGCCTACGCCCATGCTGGGGCCATCATCGACGGTGAGTTCACTCACGATGGAGTGATCACGCCCGAGGAGTATGCAGCGTACCTACCAGCCTGGAGCGCAGCGGGTGCAACGATGCTGGGAGGGTGCTGCGGCATCGGACCCGATCACCTCACCGAGGTCGCCCGCTACGTCCGGTCATCAGCGACCGCATAGGCGCCAACGATCCGCCCCGAACGCGTCTGGCTGATCGTGCTGGGGATGGGAGCGGGCGCCGATACGCGATATCGGCCTTCTCGGTCCGGCCGCAGCCCGACCCCAAACCACCGCGTTCGGCGACGACGCGTACCCCGATCTCTGGACGAAGTCCGCAGCTCTGCTGCAGTCCATTCTGAAGAACCCTGCGCTGATCGACGGCAACAAGCGTCTCGGATGGCTGGCTACTGCGGTATTCCTTGAGCTAAACGGCCAGGCGCCATCGAAGCTTTCCAATGAGGTCGTGTACGAACTCGTCTATGGCGTGGCTGCAGGTGACTTCGAGATCGACGAGATCGCAATCCAGATCCGCAACGCAATCGAGGGTGTGTAGCTTCTTCACCCCTTGCTGCATGTGGCGGCGACGGATCGAGCGCCAGCCTGTCGGCCATTGCCGAGACGAACGAATCGCTGCCGGCCGGCTGCGTTGTGCGCCCGGCTCTTACCGAAGGGCCGATCTTTGTCGATGAACAGGCCAACCGCTCCGATATCCGCACCGACTCCACGAGCGGTGTTGTTTCCGAAGGAGCGCCGCTTGTGTTGTCGTTTCGGGTGTCGGCACTTTCTGGCGCTGGCTGTTCTGGGGTCGAAGGAGCCCAGGTGGATGTCTGGCAATGCGACGCACTTGGTGTCTACTCGGACACGAACTTCCGGAACATGGGTAACGCTTGACCTCACCTAGGTCGGCGCTTATAGCGCTGCGTGACCAGTGCTCACCCAGTCGGTGATCATCGACGCGAACATCTCGGGCTGGTCCGACCACGAGAAATGGCCTGCTTCTGGAAGCACGTGAAGCGCGCTCTTGGGTAGGGCGTTGTGGAGCTCTGTTGCGTTGCTCGGGGCGAACAGGACGTCGAGGTCGCCCCAGAACACGAGCGTCGGAACGTCGATCTGGCCCACGTGCTTGGCAAGGTCGGCCGCCTTATCTCGAAAGCCCTTGAACCAGTAGATAACCTCACCCGCCCGACCCGCGTACGAGGTCTTGTAGTCATCGACCTGGACCGAGTTTGATCGACTCCGGATCTTTCCGATCTTCGCGCTGAACGCAATGAGAGGACCGGCGCCGAGCATGGCGGTTGACGTCCGCATGATGCCGGATTTGGCCAGCAGTCCAATCATCATGGCGAGCTTGAACTCTCCTGGTGCGCCTGGGCCGTGCCCGACCGCCATGCTGGCGAGTCGGTGGTCGTGCTGGATCGCATAGGCCAGGGCTGCTCCCATGCCCACGTCTGGGGCCACCAGGTGAATGTCGTGCAGGTCGAGCTCGTCGAAGAAGGCGGCGAGATGTGCGCCCAACGCCTTAGGGGACATGTCGTTGCGGTCGCCTTCGGACATGCCAAAGCCCGGCAGGTCGATTGCGATGACGCGGAACTTCTCAGTCAGTGCTTCCCATGAGCCAGCGAACGACAGGATGCTCTCGGGGAATGGGCTGAGCAGCACGACGACCGGAGCGTCGGTTGGGCCTGCCTCGGCAAGGCGGACCTGTCGGCCCCCGAGCGTTTCGACTCGTGTGGGGATTGCGACGTTCGGATCTTCGAACGAGCTCGCCGCTTTTTGGGCCTTGCTCACGCGACGCCACTCCGGTGAGATGGCGGCAAGCGTTGCAGCGTTGGCGTGGTCGAAGGCGTTGAGCTTCTTCATTGGATCTCCTCGAGTGGAATCGGTAATAAATACCAACTGGTACTATATCTGCAGTCAGCTTCTTCCGTAGTGTCAAACTGGACGCCAAATAGTCGAGAAGGATTTGGGATGGACGCAAGTGAACCAGCAGCGCCGTCTGCAGGCCGGCCCCGAACGTTCGACACCAATCACGTGGTTGAGGTTGCCGTCGAGAGTTATTGGGCCGACGGGGTCGAGGGCGTCTCGATCAACGAGATCTGTCGACGTGCCGGCGTGTCGAAGCCCGGGTTGTACCGAGAGTTCGGCGGCGAGGACGGGCTGATGGATGCTGCGTTGCAGCGCTACGCCGAAACCGTGCTTGCGCCGAACTTCGAGGGCGACTCGGAGGATGCCCTGTTTGTTGATGTGCTCGATGCAGCGATCGACGTTGTCGTTGATATCGAGCGCTCCGGACCATTGGGTTGCCTCCACGCCAATATGCGGCAGGCCCCCGACCGACTTGGGCCCCAGACACGCAAGCGTGTCCAGGCCATTCGTGAACACGCAAAGTCCACCTACGCCATGTGGGTCGAGCGAGCAAAGCATGGAGGTGAGATGCCCTTAACTATCTCGACCGACATCGCCGTGGCTCTCATCGACTATCAACTCACGAACGTGCTCGTGCAGATGTCGATCGGAGAAGATCCCGATCTCCTTCGAGCTCAGGCGAAACTGAGCTTCGTTGGTCTGTTGACGGCAGCTTCGGACTAGTCGGCTCTATCGCAATCATCTTTGGATCTACTTGGTTACCAGCGCCGTTCGGGCCTGCTCGGGCGTTCCGCCGGTCCAGTTGCGAAACGCTCGATAGAACTAGCTCGTCTCGCCGTATCCGAGTAGGAAGGCAATCTCGGTGGCGGATAAGTCCGGGTTCCGAAGGTAGTGCGTTGCGAGTTCCTCACGGGTCGCGTCGAGGATCTGTTGAAAGCTCGTGTCCTCGGCTTTGAGCTGGCGATGCAAGGTGCGCGAGCTGACAGCGAGCTCGTGGGCCACTTCGTTGACCGTTGTTCGCCCGATTGGCAGTAGTTCCATCAGAATCGCTCGCACCCGTTCACTAGTCGGAGCTCCAGGGTCGAGGTCGGCGAGGCGGCGACGTAGGTCGGGCTCGAACGTCTCCCAGATCGCTTCGTTTGCGGTGAGGAACGGGCGGGCGGCGTCGACGGCCCTGAACGTGACCGACGCGGCCTCGCTCTGTTCTATGTCGACGCCGAGGAACTCCCGATAGGCCTCGCGATCGTCGGGCAAGACCGGCACGGCCACCCTGGCAGGAACGATGCGTGCCCGAGTGCCAGCGCGAGCAACGTTGACCCAAAACAGCAATTCGGTGATCGCGAGAGTGGACGGTGCTTCGTCTCCTGCGGGCCACGAGAACGAAATGCTCGTCTTCTCCGGGTCGACGTCTATCTCCATCAGGAGAGGTCCGATCAACTTCTTGTACAGCGCCAGTCGTTGCGCAGCGGTGTTCAGGTCCGGGCTCATCATCGCGGCAAACACCGGCGGGGCAAAGACCTCTGGCGAAATTGCCTGAGCGAGGACGAGTGGCAGGTTGGGTTCGTTCGCCTCGACCTCGAGGGCACGCCACAGCGAGAAGAA
>CALBVK010000129.1 GCA_937969345.1 uncultured Acidimicrobiales bacterium | reverse complement strand
GGCCTCGCCATGAGTATTGGCTTTAACGGCAAGGACGTCGAAGGACAGACGTGGGGCCAGATCGTCGAAGGCATGCTGTGGGAAACAGGCGCCGCAGTCGCAGCACAAATCGTCGAAGGCATGATCGAGTCGCCGACCGGCGAGCCGACCATCATCAATTGCAATGTGCCAAACAAGCCACTCGACGAGCTCGCCGGATGGAGCATTGCCGACGTCGGAGGCGAACCTCCGCGCAAGCTGACCACGGGCAAACTGGTCCCGGGCGACCCCGACGAGTTCGGTGAGAAGTTCCACTTGTCGATGGATTGGGGCAAGGCCGGAGAGGTCAAGCCAGGCACCGACAGCTATCTCGTGCGCAACAACACCGTGTCGGTCACGTGGCTGGGCGACTTGGCCGAAACTGCACCGGATCCGTCGCAACACGCGGCGGTCTCGACCCGCCTCGACGGCCTGTTCTAGCAACCTACGGGGACAGGCCCCCTACGCCGTGGGGACAGGCCCCGTTATTCGGTGAAGGACGCCTCGACGGCTCCCGTGGCGTCCAACAGTTCGCTCGGGGTGATAGCAAACACATGCCTCGGCGTTCCCGCAGCGGCCCAGATCTCGCCATGGCCCAGCAACGCCGGATCGATGAACGAACGAACCGGGTTGGCGTGGCCGAACGGCGGCACGCCGCCGATCGCGTAACCGGTTACCTCACGAACTTGGTTTGCGTCAGCCTTATCGCAGCGCTGCCCGCCAGCGGCAGCGGTAAGTGCGTGGGTGTCGACGCGGTTACTTCCGCTCGTTAGCGCAAGGACCAATTCACCGTCGATCGAGAAGATCAAGGACTTCACGATCTGACCGACCTCGCAGCCAACTGCGGCCGCAGCATCGACGGCTGTCCGGGTTCCATCGGGGTACTCGACGACCGCGAGCGTCAGGCCCCGATCCGTTGCTGCGTCGACGACTCGTTGGGCACTGGCGGGTAGTTCACTCACCCGTCCATTGTCGCACGAGACCGTTTGGTCCCGACGAATTTCGGATCGGACCGACCGGCCACTACGCCTGCGGTGCGCTCCAGATACCGATCGAGCGAGCAGGCATCTGCAGTGCGTTCGATGCGTCTTGGACAGCGGTGCCCCACAAGCGGGTAGCGGCCGGGACCAGAACCTCTGCGGTCAGCGGCACTTCGTCGGGTTCGTCGGCATGGTTGATCGCCACCACGACACGTTCAGCGCCAGTTCCACGGGCGTACAAGTACGTACGGCCAAAATCGGGACCGGGCATTGGACCGAGGCGTTCGAAGTCGGCCGACCGAAGGCCAGGTTGTGCGTGGCGCACCGAGATGAGCTCCTTGACCGCGGTCGTAATCGTCGGCGCTGCGTCCATGGCGTCCCACGGAAACCCGCGACGACAGTCCGGATCGGGGCCGCCCTCAAGCCCGACCTCGGTGCCGTAGTAGATACACGGTGCTCCTGGCATCGTGAACAGAATGGCGAGGCACAAGATCACGAGCTCTGGATCGCCGCCGGCCATCGACATCATGCGCCCAGTGTCGTGGCTATCGAGCAGGTTGAGCATGGCGGTGCGCTGCTCTGGGCCGTAGATCGAGTGCAGCCAGTCGACACGATCGGCGAACGCTCCAGCGTTAAGACCGGGCGTCACGAAGTAGTCGTTGTTGTCGACGATCGCCGCTTCGTCGATGCGGTTGCCGATGCCGTAGGCGATCGTGGCCGTCGTCAGCGGATAGTTCATCACGCCATCGAAGGGCCCGGCGTCGCCGACCCATCCGGTCGCCTCGTGCCAGATCTCACCGGTCAGGTACGCCTCGGGGTTTACCGCACGCACCCGGGTACGGAACTCGTCCCAAAACCCTGGTGTTTGAATCTCGTTCGGAACATCGAGACGCCAACCGTCGGCGCCGCGCTCGATCCAATGCGTGGCCACGTCCCAGAGGAACTCACTCACTGCAGGAAGGTCGGTGTTCAGCACAGGAAGTGCGTGGATCCCCCACCATGCGTCGTATGTAGCCGGAGTGTCTTCGTCGTATGGAGCGATCGGAAACTCACGAATTCGAAACCAGTCGACGTAGGCCGACTTCTCCTGATGCTCCGCCACGTCGCTGAACGGAAAGAACCCTCGGCTGGCGTGGTTGAACACCCCATCCAAGATGACCTTCATGTCCCGGTCGTGCGCAGCGGCGATGAGGGCGTCGAATGCCTCGTTACCTCCGAGCAGCGGATCGACTCGGTAGTAGTCGTGCGTGTGATATCGATGATTCGACGCACTTTGAAAGATCGGATTCAGCCACAGTGCCGTGATGCCGAGGTCGCGGAGGTAGTCGAGCTTGTCGATGACACCCCAAAGGTCGCCGCCCTTGTAGCCGGTCGTCGTCGGTGGTTCGTCCCACGAATCGAGACGGAGACCCATGTCGACCTTGCCGGAGCGGGCAAAGCGATCGGGAAAGATCTGATAGAAGACGGCGTCTTTGACCCACGACGGCGGGCTATTCAGCGGTGTTGGCACATGACGAGCGTAGTTTGCGAACCAGCGCCGCTAGGAGGGTCTACCGACCTTTCTCAAATGCGGTGCAAGATCTCCTCGATCAACAATTTCCACCTGATCGACACCGACGAGAGTTGCGAGGTCCTCGATCGCTTCGGCCACGCGAGCTGCAGTCTGTGTATTTGCAGCGCCAACCTCGGCGTGTGCGGACTGGATACGGAGCACACCGGCATCTCGATCGGTCTTCACATCGAGCCGGGCAACGATCTGCCCATCGACCAACACGGGCAGCACGTAGTAGCCATACTGTCGCTTCGCAGCGGGGACGTAGATCTCGATGCGGTAGTGGAAGTTCCAAATGCGCTCTGCACGCTCCCGGAACCAGACGACCGGGTCGAACGGCGACAGAATCGTCGCTCCCGTGATGGCACGTGGAGTCTTCGCCTCTGGATCAGCAAACGCTGGCTTGTTCCAACCCTTCACCGTCGCGGGGACCACACGGCCAGCCTCTACCAGCTCGTCGAGGGACTGGCGGATCTCGCGGACCGGCAACCGGAAGTGATCGGCGATGTCGTTGGCCGTGCCGACCCCGACGGCTTGTACCGATTGGAGGGCGAGCTCGCGTTGGGCATCTGCTATCTGCGGTGTCGGAATCGCCTGAATATCGGCAGGGATGATGGACTCGAGCGGGGAGAACACCTTCTCGAAGTTGCCCTGCCGGCGCACGCCGAGATCACCGACTCGAAACAGCCAGTCGAGTGCCATCACACCGAGCGACCGATGCCACCATCCAGACCCGTCACCCGGTAGCGGCCGTGGGTCAGAGAGCTCTCCGCCGGTTACCGCGCCACGTTCGCGAACCTCATCGAGGACCGACTGCACGTAGTTTGGCTCCCGCAACGAAACCTCTCGTAGGTTCTTCCAGGTCTTGCCCTCGCGTGCCCGATCGCGAGTCCACCGAAACAACGGGTCGCTCTCGACCGGGAGGAGCGACGCCTCATGAGCCCACGCTTCGAACCACGCATCGTCGTTGTACGCAACCCGGTCGAGCAACGCCGGGTCGTAGGGTCCGAGCCGGCTATGGAACGGCATGTACTGGGTCCGGATCACGACGGGAATCGAGTCCAGTTGCAGGACCTTGAGTCGGCCCATCACGCGTTGCATATGCCGCTTGGTGACCGCACCAGAAGGTGCCGTATCCGCGAAACCTTGTGCTCCAAGGGCGACACGGCGAGCCACGTCAGCTGACATATTCCATTGTCCTGAACGTCCCACGAACCGCGACAGTAGCCGCTGCCTTCTCCGATCCCGGTAGCGGTAGCGTTGTGGGCTATGCCTTTACGAATCCTCTCGGGACTCCTCGCGCTCTTCCTCGCCGCCACGGCGTGTGGCGGCTCCTCCTCAACCCAGATCGACGTCGCCGAGCCAACCACCACGACCACCACCGTCGACGATGAGGCGACAACAACCGCCGCTCCGCCAGCAGATAACGATGCCATCAATGGCGGCAAGCCGGTCGTCGAGGTTCCCGAAGGCGACGCCCCGGTCGAACTCGAGATCATCGACCTCATCGACGGAACCGGCAAGGTTGCGGCGAGCGGCGATTTCCTCTCCATGCACTACGTCGGCGTCTTCCACGCCGATGGCGAACAATTCGATGCCAGCTGGGATCGCGGCGCCACATTCGACTTCCGCCTCGGACAACAACAGGTCATCCAGGGCTGGGATGACGGCATTGTCGGCATGGCCGAAGGCGGTCGTCGACTGCTGAGCATTCCCTCGGAGCAGGCCTACGGGTCCTCCGAGCGTGGCGGGATCCCCGCCGACAGCGCACTGGTGTTTGTCGTCGACCTCGTCAGCGTTCTCTCTCCACCAACGGTGGTCAATGCTCCTGAACCAGTGACCGAACTCGAGGTCACCGTCGTCGATGCTGGCGACGGCGCCCAGATTGTTTCGGGCGACATCTTGGAGATGCACTACGTCGCAATGGCGCAAACCACCGGCGAGATCTTCGACTCGTCGTGGGACCGTGGCCAGGCCATCCAGTTGCAGATCGGTACGGGTCAAGGCCTCGCTGCGTGGGATGAGGGCATCATCGGAAAGAACGTTGGCGACACCGTCCGACTCGTCATCCCAGAAATCGAAGGCGTCGACCCCACGATCGATGGATCGACGATCATCACCGAAGTAACGATCGTGTCGGTCCTCGGCTAGCTGCCCTCGTTAGCTCCGTCGCCAAACCCCATCCGGAGTTTGATGCTGTCGAGGAAACGTTCGAACACACTGTCGTCGTCCTCGGGTGCATCGGGAGCGGTGCGTTCAGCCCTGAAGTCGGCCACTGCCGCCGAGCTATCTTCTGACGATTGCACGACGCCCGCTTCGATGTCGAAGGTCAGGACCTTTTCGTAATGCCACACCGGCAAAAAGCCAGCGTGGACGTACAGGTCCAGAATCGGCTCGGCTCCAGCGATGAGATCGCCGCTCCACACAATGGGCAGATCGAGGTTGAGATAGGTCCATACCTGGCCGTACTCGTCGGTCGTTGCCACGACGCCATTGAGCTCAGGCGGCTGGTCGACCGACCCCACCTGAAGATCCGAGAGCAACAACTGGCCCTCGTGGATTCGATACCGAGCGAGCTCGCCTCGCGTGTTTGCCGAGTGCATCGTGACCGGCATAAGTCCATGGGCGCGGACATCGAACAGCGTCCCCGACTCCGGCTCCACCAACGCAAACTCGTCGTCGCCTACGACGATCACGTCTGACATCTGTCCACTCATAGCTGACCCCTTGCACGTCTCTCTTCGGTCAGGGACGACTCTAGCCTTCCGGCTGGGGCGGCTGGGTTCCGCTCGCATGCATTGGATTCGTCGCGCCGAGAACTTGTTGGCGCCGGACTCCGAGATCGTCAACCGATCGAACGATTGGACCCTCCGGACGGGCAAAGACAAATTGCACATCGACGACGATCAGCCCGGTCGCCGCCTCCACAGCAGCAGCGTACGCAGCACCCTGCAGCGAATACCTGTCGAGCTTTGCGTCGACTTCAGCTTCGCTCGCGACCGAGTCGGTCTTGTAGTCGACCACGACGAGACCGTCGGGAGTCTCGACCAAGAGATCGACGTAGCCCTCGACGGTGACCTCACCGACGGGCGCCGCTACAAAGAGCTCTTTCCAGTGTCGTGCCGCGGTGCAGCTCTCGACGATCGGAGCCCGCAGTGCGGAGCGCACCGATGCTCGGACGGTGTCCACGTGTTCGGGGATCCCCTCCGCCCACGCCTGGGCGTCGCTGAGTGAATCGATCTCGGCGTCATCGACATCGGAAAGGTCGAGAAACTGCAGGACTGCATGGACAGCGGTTCCGATGGACGTTCCGGCGCGTCCACGTCGGAACACCTGTGGTGGGAGCGGCTGGTCGTTTAGCCCCTCGTCGTCGTCGGTGAGCGAATCGTCGTCCCATATGTCGTCGTTGGACTGGCCCAACTCGCCAGCGTTCGCCTGCTGGGCGATAGCGGTTGCGGACCACACCGAACGCACCGCGGCCCGGTCTATTCGTTCGCGGTGACTGCGCCGCCATTGCGCCGGAGCAACGAGTGAGAACTCGGGCGCGTCGTACGTCGTGGTGAGATGTGCGGTGGGCGAGAACAGCGGAGCTTGGCCGGTCGGGGTGCGCACGAGTTCGGAGCCGGTCCCGTTGGCGAAGGCGTACAACGTAGCGCCGTGGCTCATCTTGGGGCTGCCCTTAGTGTCGAGCCCATGATGGCCACTCATCACGAGATGGTCCCGGGCTCGGGTCAAGGCGACATAGAGCAACCGGTCCCGTTCCGGTCCATCCATCTGGTCATCGAGTTCCTTGGCCAGGTCGAAGTGTCGCGTGCTGACCTTGGACGTGGCCTTTACCTCGGGCATCACCCCTGACTCTCCCCACAACACCTCGCCGACGCTCGGCCGGGCACGGCCCAGTTGGGTGGTGAGCCCAGACACGATCGTGATCGGGAACTCCAGACCCTTCGAACCGTGGATCGTCATGATCTGCACCGCGTCGTCGTCTGGTTCAGGAAGCATTGGTTCGTGTGCCTTAGACCCGTCGGCTCCTTGCAGGCCGGTCCATTCGAGGTACTCGCGAAGGTCACCGCCACCAGCCTCGGCGAAGGCTCTGGCTTGATCGACCAGATACCGAAGTCGGCGCCAGGTATCGCGTGCCCGACGCCCGTGTGCAGGAAGCGCCATTGCGAACCGGTCGTCGATGATTCGTATGAGCAGTTGACTGGGCTCGTCCCACCAGCGGTGCGCGACGAGAGCGCTCAGGTGCTCGATGCCTGCTGCGACGACGGACCCGAGCGCAGCGTCGGGTATTGGTGCGCGAATGTCGAACGATCCCCCAGCGGAGCGGAACGTGTAGAGGTCGTCGTAGCCACATCCATATAGCGGTGACCGGAGCGCGGCCACCAGCGCAATCTCATTGGACGGGTCGTCGATTGCCGTTAGCACGCTCAGGAGATCTTTGACCTCTTGGGTTTCGTAGACCAGCGTCCCGGTGTCGGCCCGAAACGGGATGCTCTTGTCGTCGAGGGCGTGAGACAGCTGGGACATCGAGGTTCGGGTTGGTAACAAGATCGTGATGTCGCTGAGTTTGGGTTCCCGCCAGCCACCCTTGCCATCGTCGACCTGCCAGGCACCGGGGTTTTCCTGCATGTCGACGATGACCGAAGCCACGTCTTCGGCCTCGGCTTCACGCAGTTCCCGTGCTGTGGCCTCAGCTCCGCGGCCAAAAACGATCGGCCGATGGTCAGCGGCACTCGGCGCACGATTGGGCAATAACGGCGAGTACTGCGCTTGCGACGGGGTCTCCTCCGACATGACCTCGGCAAAGAGTGCGTTGATTGCGTCGATGACCGGTGAGACCGTGCGGAAGTTCCGCTGCAACGAGACCTCGCCGTCGGCGAACGCCTTGCGGGCTTCGAGAAACAGCCCAATGTCGGCCCGACGGAAGCGGTAGATCGATTGCTTAGGATCGCCCACCATGAACAAGCGCCCATCTTCTGGACGTAGATCGGACCACCGACCAGCGAAGGTTCCATCGACCGAGGCAGCGAGCAAGAGCGCCAAGCTGATCTGGATTGGGTCGGTATCTTGGAACTCGTCGAGCATCAGCACCCGGTAGCGCTTGCTCAACGCGTCGCGGGCTTCTGGCGAATCGCGTAGCAGTACGTGGGCCAGCACGAGTAGATCGTGGAACTCGAGGAGACCCTCGCTTCGACGTTCTTCTGCGGTTGCTCGGGTGAACTCAGCGACTTTGCCAGCGAATCGAGTGAGCGTTTCGGCAGCGACATCGTTCTTGAGCTCGCCACATTGCGTGAAGAGCTCGCCGATCGTCTCCTTCACCGTGACGACGTCGCCGCCCCAGTTGCCCTTCTTACCGCCAGTTCCCGGCTTCATATCGGCCATGGCAACCACGACACGCAATCGTTCGTAGTCGGTGCTCGACCGGTCGAAGCGCTCGAACACCGCTTCGAAGTCATTTCGGATTCGGATGCAGAGAAGATCGGTGTCGTCTGAGCATTCGAGCGGTAGCTGACGAACGAGATGGATGTGCTCACGTACCGAAGCAAAATCGACCGGCGTGGGGCGAGCGTTGGGGACCTCGACGCCGAGAAGTCGATCCCAGTTCTGGTCGAAATTCTTTGCGATGTTGCGTAGCTGGGGTCCGTTCAGCTTCACCCCAAGGATCGACGCCCGCACGATGAACTCTTCTAAGTCGGCGTCGTCATAGAGGGAATCGAGAAACGCTCCCCAACGTCGGTCGAAGGCAAGCTGCGACCGGACCTCATCGATGACCTCGACGCGCGGCGGAACCCCGACCTCGACGGGAAACTCCGACAGCAACCGTTGAGCAAAGGCGTGGAGCGTGGATACCGCGGCGATGTCGGCGTCGGCGAGTGCCTGCACACATCGCTGAACCCGTTCGGTCCGACCAGCGGCTATTGCTTGCTGAAGCTCGTCCTCAAAGGTGATGCGGATTCGCTCGCGAAGCTCGGCTGCGGCAGCTTCGGTGAAGGTAATCGCTGCGATCTGGCTGAGCGGACGACGTGTTTCTGAGTTCTCGGTAAGCACGAGCTGGACGATTCGGCCGACGAGCGCCGTGGTCTTGCCCGTGCCTGCACCCGCCTCGACGAACAGGGTGCGGCCGAGATGTTTCTCGATGGTCTCGCGCGACGTCGTGTCGGCGGCAATGAGTTCGTCGATGTCGTGCATCACGCTTCTCCCCCATCGGTGTCGTCGTTGTCCGGAGGGTTCTGCATTGCCAGATAGTCGACCAGTCGACCCGACCTGATCGCTTTCTCGAGTTCCTCGTCACGATCGACCGGGCAAATACGCGTAAACGGACAGAAACCACAATTCTCGAAGTTGCCGAAATACGTGCTGAAGTCACCTGGGTTGGGCGGGAAGTCTCCCCGCTCGATCCCATCGACAATCGTCTCGACGGCACCGGTGAACCGGTCACTGCGTTCAGGTGTCCAGGGATAGCCGACACGGCGAAACCCACCCTTGGCCGACGTGAACCAGTAGTACGCCTGAGCCTCGTCCGTTCCGAACCGTTGACGGGCAGCTTCGGCGTACACCCCGAGCTGCAGCTTTGTTCCACCGAGCACCGGATCGTCGTCGAACCTCTTTTGCTCCTGGCCCTTTGCGCCGCCGGTCTTGTAGTCATGGACGACGGGGATGTTGTCGCTTGGCCGGATGTCGAGTCGGTCGATGAATCCGCGCAGCCGTAGGGAACGTCCGTCGGGCAGGGACACGACCGCCGCAGGCTCCTCGACACCACCGGAGCGATCTGGCAGCCCAAAGGCCATCTCCACCTGGTGCGGCAGGGATCGACGTTCGGTTCGCATCTCGTTGTCGGAGCGAAGGAAGGCATCGAGGTCGGCGTTGGTTTCCTCACGCTTGATCGCCCACAGGATCGGCCGGCCGGTTCGTCCCAGCCGCTCGTACTCGTCGTAGCGCTTCTGAGCAATGGCGAACAACCGATCCCGATCCTGGTTTGTCCAGCGGTAGTCGGGACTGTCGAATGCATGTTCCTCGCCCGGAAGGGACTCGCCAATGAAGTCCTCGAGGATCTGGTGGTACAGGTTGCCCTTGTCCATCGCGCTGATCTCGGCGATCTCTTCAGGGCGCTCGATCTCTCCAAGACGAAGCAGCTGTTCAAAGAAGTAGCGCCGCGGGCACTTCGCCCACGACTCAAGTCTGCTCGGACTGATCGCCTTGTCGTCGGCTACTACCTCCGGGACGCCCACGCCACCGAGGTCCCCCGTAAAGCGGTTGAACCCAACGAGCCTGGTCGAGGTCAGGTCGAGTCCGCGGCGCAGCGCCGGATGTAGAGCGACCGGCGCGTCGTCAGCGAGAGGGTCGGTGCCCTGGAGCTGCGCGGCGTGAACCAGGTGGAGCTGTAGATCGGCGGCCGATGTCGCCATGCCTCGTTCGACCGCTGCGGTGAGCGCTTCTTGGAACGATCCGTACAGGACACGATCGAAGCGACTCGTCTCGAACAGACCAGTACTGCTCCAGGTCTTCGAATTGACCGACGCGTCACCGGTGCGATCTCGGACGGCTTCGACCCACCATCTCGACACGGTTCGCTCCCGACCCGATCGGTGGTCGCCGGAGGGAAAGACGAGCGTGACAGACCGGCTGCCCGACGCCACGGCGTGAAGATAGCGCTGACGCTCCTCCCGATTGCGATCGATGCGGGTTGCGAGGCCACCGTTGGTATGGGCGCGTTCGGTGTCGGGCAGCAACGTGTCTTCGCGGATAGGACGAGGGCAAACACCCTCGGCCAGACCCAGGACAAAGACCTCGTCGAGATCGAGCCCGATCGCCGACGCGAGCGGTGCGACCAGCACGCCGGTTCCGAAGCGGCCGCGTCGACCAGCGGGTGCGTCGAGCTCAAGCTGAATGGCGCGAAGGAACGCTGCCGACGTGAGGTTGGGTTCGATCTCGTCCAGCACGGCTACCCGGGTGAGGATCTTGTCGACACGATCGGCCGCTTCGATCTCGGTATCGGGCCAGCTGGTGCGGCGGTTCTCCGGAGGCAACAAGGCCGCGAGAATCTGTCGTGCCCACGCCGATCGTTCGCTCCATGACCGGCCGACGCGACCCGGCTCGGTGAGCTCCGCGAGCCACTCGACGAACGCGAGCAGCTCGGCGCTCGCCGCGCGCTCGCGTTCGTAGCCGGAACGGGCGCCAGCGGATAGCTCGGCGTTGTCACCGCCGAGTCGGCGCTCGAGCGACGCATCGTGTGCACCGAGACGGTCGATCCAATCGTCGAGTCCGGCAACAACTCCTGCTGATCGAGAGATGTTCTCCCACGGTCCCGAACGGATCCGGCGGCCGTCGGGCCCTCGCAGCGGTGCTGCTTCGACGAGGGACAGGACACCTTCGCGATCGAACCGTTTGTCGTGGGCCAATGACAGCGCAGAGTCGGCCAGGCTGAGCAGGCGAAGGAGTAGCCGGCCGACCATGGAGTCACCGAGTGTTCGATGGTCAGGGCCAGCGCTTGGGATGTTGGCTTGTTCGAACTGCTCGCGAATCGAGCGGAGATAGGGGGCGCGAACAGGAACGAAGACGGCCATCCGATCGAAGCGCACCCCTCGTTCGGCCGCCTCGAGAATCTGACGGACGACCGCTCGAACTTCCTCATCGGAGTCGGCGGTCGGCAGCATATGTGTCGGCACTGGACGCGACGCGGGAACCGGTGTGAGTTCGACGCCGGCGATCGTCCCGGCCTGTTGACGGCTTGCGGTGTCGACATCGTCATCGCCGGTGAGCGAGAGCACCCCGGACGTGGGCAAGTATTTCGCGACCGATTGCAGAAACTCGACCACCGCGAGTCCCTGTCCGAACGGTCCTGCCAAAACGATGGCCTCGTCGACCGGTGACTTCTTGAGTGCGATGGCCGCAGCATGCAAGACCGCGTACTCGTCATGAAAGCGAAGCGACGTTCCCGACTGGAGGTGTTCGCCGACGGCCTCGACGAACGCCAACAGGTCCTGGGTGCGGCTCGTGGCTCGCTCGGCGAGTGCACGCCGCTGTGTCGGAGGCATCTCGGTGATCTCGCCATAGGCGCGAATTAGAGCGGTTTCGGTTGCGACGTGTTCGGCGACGGCTCCGAAGCGGCCCGGCTCGGTAGCGAGGACATGGCGGACCGCTGCGGCCAGAACCGGCGTCGTGAGCGGGCGTTGGCCCGATGCTGCCAGCGACGGTGCCGCCAGCAGCGAAGCGAACTGAAAGGGGGTCGAGAAGTTGACGTTCGCGATGCCAGCTGGAGCCAGGAGCGGCCCACCATCGGCGAGCAGAGAGGACCCCAACATGCGACGCAAACTCAGCCCCGCGATGTTCGAGGGCACGATGACTCGAACCGCGCGGAGCGGGTCACCAGCCTTGGCAGCGGCGATCGAATCGCGGATCGCCAATGTGTAGGTGCGGCCTGCAGCCACTTGCGAAACGAACATCGAACGCAATCGTAGGTGCGTGGTGTGTCATTTGGTCACGCCCGTGAACACAGGTTCACCGATGCCCTAGAATCGGGGCCGATGACGGCCGTGCTCTCGATCTTCTTCGCTTTGGTGCTGATCGTCGGTCCTATTGCGGCGGCGGTCGCATACATCCTCCAGGTGATGAAACAGCGAGCGCAGATCTGGCACGACGTGGCCGAAGAGTTTGGTTTGCACGTCGAGCCACGCGGTCCGTTCATCCGGCCGTCTATCAGTGGGTTGATCAACGGCATCGATATCCGCGTCGAGACGGTCAGCAATTCGAGCGAGCTCAGCGTGACCCGCTACCGAGTCCGATACCCACGTGCAGAAGGCGCACCATCGATCGAGCTCACGCCGACACGGAAGGGGAACTTTCGATTCGGCGCCCGTCAAGGCTCCATAACCGTTGGCGATCCGAGGTTCGACAACGACGTGCACGTCGACGCAGCCGACGTTGCCGCCACCGCCGACTACCTCACCTCGGAACGCCGCCAGACCGTGCTACATCTCTTCACGAGAACGGGATGGAGCGAGCAGAGGATCACCGCCGATTCGATCACGGTGTCCACACCGGTCATCGACGAGGAGATCGACGACGTCCGCTCGACGCTTCGCACCCTTGTCCATGCCGCCCACTTGATGGGCGAGCACCCACCGCCCAACGCAGCGTTGCCCGCCTACCAGCCCGGACCGCTCGACGATGTTGCGATCTCGGACCCTCCAGAGCCCGAAGCGGTGATGCCGGCCGATGCTCGGCCACCGACGACCCACGAGCAGGCGTTCGGCGAGCAGGTGCTTGACGAACAGCCGGTGCCCGAAGATCACATAGGCGAGGCAGAACTCCCAGACCAGGACAACACCGAGCTGGCCGAGCCGACCGAGGTCGCGCTCGATCAGTCCTCGGTCATGCACGACCTGTTCGATTCAACCCGGATGGGCTCTGACAATGACCAACACTTCTTGGCGACCTATGACGGTGCCGGGATCGTGTGGAACGGCACGGTCGACACGATCCGGTCGTTCACAAGCGATCGCGACTTCGACGGGTCCGGCAACAAAGTAACCGTGTTGCTCGGGTACCTACGAGGTGAGGAGCTTCGTAGCCGACAAGTCAAGGCGGTCGTGCAGCTCGATGCCGATACGTCGGTAACGAGCGGCGACACCGTCACGGTGAGCGGCACACTCGTTCGGGCCGATCGGTTCACCAACAGTCTCTACGTGGCCAAC
>CALBVK010000128.1 GCA_937969345.1 uncultured Acidimicrobiales bacterium | reverse complement strand
GTGAGCGCTGGCTGCATCCGTTTACACAACGACGACGTGAGCCGGCTCGTGACGTACCTGCCACTTGGCGTGCCTGTCGACGTCGCCTGACGTTACGGAACGAGCGAACTCCGCACGAGGTCGACCACCGCAGTTTCTTGGGCGCCTTTTGGTGAGTGGCCGCCGCCGACCCAGTGCATCACGGTGGGGCCAGCGATCGAGCCGACGTGTTCTTCGAACTCTGCGGGTTTCCCAAACGGGTCCTTCTCGCCGGAGATGAACATGGTCGGCACGGAAATGTCGGCGAAGTGTTCGACCCGCAGTTTCTCCGGTTTGCCCGGAGGATGCAGCGGATAGGAAAGGAGCATGAGGGCGCCGATGCCAAGTCCCTCGGCCGCCGCGACCGAACACGCACGGCCGCCGAAGCTTCGGCCGCCGATCACGAGCTGGTCGAGGGCAACATCGAGTTCGTCGGCGAACGAGGTGGTCGCCTCGAAGATCTTGGCGACCGCCCGTGGGACACTCGTGGTTCCCAAGGTCAGCCGCAGCACCGGCATGTCGGCGAGTGCCTCGTCGATGGCGACGAGCGTCGAGTGATCTCGATCGGCGCTTGCTCCGGGGGTGAGCACCAGGCCAGCAGCTGGCCTGTTCAACCATGAGGTGTTGGCGTCGGCGGCCATTACGGCAACAGAATTTCTCGAGCGCGACCGAGCTCGGCAATACGATCTGCCGCACCGTCTTCGCCCGCGCCATGGTCGGGGTGCGCGCTGCGCAGGAGGCGCCGGTAGTTCTTCTGGATGTCCTTGGCTGCCGGCTCGTCACCCGCATCGAGTTCCAAGACACCCATTGCCCAGATCAGTGGCGTCGACGCGGTAGCGAACGCACCCGAGCGCAGGCGCATCGCGACCTCGGACCCGACGAGGTGATCGATGAGCCCAGGGCCGACCGGCCCAACCCATTCGAGGCCTCTGCGAAGAACATCCATGACCGCAGACCGGCGTTCGAGGGGGACCTCGCCGCAGGCGTAGACGGCCGCGAGCGCCGACTGCGCGGGTAGGCCCTTGTCGGTTTGGAGCTCGAATCGCAAGCCCTCCTCGCCGCTGACCAGTAGGTGCCGGCTGCGGGTGAGACCCACGCGGTCGGCTTGCAATCGGTGTCGTAGGCGCGGCTGACCGATCTTTTGGCCGCGTTCGACCTCGTTCATCAGGGTCGTCATTTCCGAACGGAGATCGCCGTCGAGATCGGCCGAGAATCGCGCGAGTACGGCACCGAGGAGCAGTCCTCCCGGGCCGGGAGCGGGGTCCGTTGGGAGGTCGCAGTCACCCAGCGACACCCGTCGAGTGGGGGCGATGGGTCGCGAGTGCCAAACCTCGAGCGATGCCAGGATCATTACAGCCAAGGGTAGTGAGACCTAGACAACTTCCTGAAGCTCAATGGCGAGAGCTTCGGCGGCATCGCGAACGTCTTCTTCTTCTCGATCCTCATCGGTGAGCACGCCGTGCATCTGCGTGCAGCGAAGGCGGATCTGGGACCAGCGGTTTCCGTCGAAGCCAAACGGTGTCTTCACATCGGAGAGAAGCTCGGCGTGTTTCACCATGGAGAGCGTCGACTTTGCGTCTCCGGAATTCTTGACCAACTTGCGAGCCAACGTGCGTACGTCGCCTAACAGGTCGTTCAGTTTGAGCCCCTCGATGACCTGTGTGGCTTCACCGAGTTCATCGTCGACGGCTAGGCGATGTGTCACCTGGTCGATAACTTCGTCGACTTTGTCTTCGTTCTCTTCGGCGACGATCAGCTCCCCCTCGGCGGAGAACATGTGGGGTATTCCGGCGAGGCCGAGCGCCTTCACGAGCGCACCCTGGGCTTCGGCGGTCCACTCGTCCATGTCGTAGCCGATCTTCTCCGCGTCATCTTCGAGAATTGGGCCGTCGGCTTCCTCGGCCTGCTCGGCGAGCGCATCGACACGGTCTTCGTCGGCTTCACGAACAATAAGGACCGCTCCCTGCCAACCGTGTGGAATCGCTTCGCTCGTCAACAGGCCTTCGAGCATGCGCCGAGATTCAAATGACCATTCGTAGAGCTCGTATGCCACTTGCGGCTCGTCTTGACCACCGACCTCTTCGGGGGGCGTGGGCTTGTCCTCTACCAATCCGACCCCGCACTCAACGCACTCGGTCACCTCTTCGACATATTCGCGAGCGCACTGGAAGCAATACATGGTTGACATGGCTACGAAAGCTACTCTCTCGTTTGCGGTTACGTCGGAGCGGGAACTGCCGATAACAACAATGCCGATGTTTTGACGGCAGCACCAGGAGACGAAGATGTCTGACAGTAGGAACCCAGAACGTAACCTTGCCCTCGAGCTTGTCCGAGTAACCGAAGTTGCAGCGATCGCTGCCTCGCGTTTCATGGGCCGTGGTGACAAGGAAGCAGCCGACGGTGCTGCGGTCGACGCCATGCGACAGCAGCTCAGCGTTGTTGCCATGGATGGCACTGTCATCATTGGCGAGGGCGAGAAGGACGAAGCCCCGATGCTGTTCAACGGTGAGAAGATCGGCAACGGCGAGCCACCGGTCGTCGATATCGCCGTCGACCCAATCGATGGAACCACGCTGACGGCACTCGGCCGGGCGAACGCACTCGCCGTTATCGCTGCGTCTGAGGGCGGTTCGATGTTCGACCCAGGTCCGTGCGTGTACATGGAGAAGATCGCTGT
>CALBVK010000127.1 GCA_937969345.1 uncultured Acidimicrobiales bacterium | reverse complement strand
GTGGTTCCGTCATCGAGCGTCGATGGGCCAGCCGGATGTGCTCCGTACCAAATCTCGGCTTCTGGCTGTTCCGACGGCGCTTCGCCTCGCAGGTCGGACAGCAGTGTTGTGGAACCCCATGGGTAGTTCTTGGTGATTCCATGCAGACGCTGCATGCAGACTCCTTTTGCGACGTGTATTCACCATACGCATCGGCGGGTTACCTATCGCGAATGAACTGTCGAGAACGGCTCTATCGATATTGGCAACGAATAGAGTCGTCATGATGGACCGTCCCGACGCTTTTGTTCCTGAGGTTGCGCTCGTCGTCGGCGCAGGCGGACCCACCGGAGGTCCCTTCATCTGGTCGGCGCTACACGCGCTTGAGGAACGCACAGGATGGGCTCCAGCTATGGCGTCGACCATCGTGGGCACGTCGGCGGGCGCCTTTGTGGCTGCTCGAATGGGGGAGCGGGTCGATGCTGATCGCGACGCGGTCGATCGACTCGCCACGCTCGCGAATGCGCAAACACTCCAGCAGGGACTGCAAACGCGGCTCGCGGCTCGCATCCGGGTCGTTGCAGGACGAGTGTTAGCGGCTGTGGCGCCGATGTCTCGCCCGTTCGCCGAATATACGGTTCCTGAGGGTCCGTATCACGAGGGTGCTGCAGCGGTGACGGTACAGCGGCGGAGCGGTCGTCGGTATCGCCATGAGCTACGGCATGTGGCCGACCCTACGGCTGTGGTCCGGGCCTCGGCGGCAATACCGGGGCTGAACCAGCCGGTCGAGGTAGACGGCGTGCCGCACGTCGACGGTGCGGTGCACTCGGCGAACAACGTTGACCTCATCGATGCAGATGCTCACCGCGTCGTGGTGGTGGTATCGCCGATGATCCCTGCGACCGGCGGCTCTCTGGTGAGTCGGTTTCACCGAGCGCAGCTGCGCAAGGAGCTGGATCCGTGGACGAGGGATGGCCGGTCGGCTGTGGTGGTTATGCCGTCGGAGGCTGCCCACGCCGAGCGCCGGGATCGGGAACGGTACGAGCCCGAGGGTGCCCGGGCTGTGGAGCGGTTGTTCGGCTAACGGGCCGCGATGCTCGTGCCTGCGTGAAAGCCATTGGTCCACGCATTCTGGAAATTGAACCCGCCCGTGATGCCGTCGATATCGATGACCTCACCGGCGAAGAAGAGGCCTGGCACCAGTTTGCTTTCCATGGTCTGGAAGTCGATCTCGTCGCGGGTGACACCACCGCATGTGACGAATTCTGCCTTGTTGGTGCTCTTGCCGGTGACGGTGAAGGTCGCGTTGGTGAGGTGGCCGATGAGTGTCGCAACGTTCTTCTTACCGACCTGAGCCCAGGTGGCGGCCTCGGATATCTCTGCTGCCTCCAGAAACCGCAACCACAGTCGCTTCGGGATCGATGGAAACGGGCTGCGAGCATAGAGCTGCCGCTTGGCGTCGGTATGCCGCAAGCCGGCGATGATTGCGGCCGGGTCTTCGCCGGGCAGCCAATTCACGCTCACGTCAAAGTGGTAGTTCCGTTCGGCGAGTTCACGGGCACCCCAGGCGGAGATCTTGAGAATGCCGGGTCCGCTGAGCCCCCAATGGGTTATGAGCACCGGGCCGTCGCTGCGGAGTTTGCTTTGCTGGATACGTACTTCAGCGTCTTCTACAGAGAGGCCGGCAAGGCCCTCGATTCGTTCGTCGTCGATCTTGAAGGTGAAAAGCGACGGGGTAGCGGGCTGCATGTCATGGCCAAGTCCCTCGGCAAGGGCTGCTCCTGCCGGGTTTCGCGTGCCTCCGGTTGCCAACAGGACGTGCCCTGCCGTGTAGCGCTCGCCGGTGCTGGTCTCGAGCTCGAAGGTGTTGCCGGTTTTCGTGAGGGAGGTAACGCCCTCGGATGTATAGACGTGCACGCCGGCGCGGTGCGCCGCGTCGAGCAGCGTGTCGATGATGGTCTGAGAGTCGTCGGTGACCGGGAACATGCGGCCGTCCGCTTCGATTTTTAGCGTGACGCCTCGGCTCGTGAACCAGTCGACGGTTTCGGCCGCGCCGAACCGGTGCAGGGGTCCAATGAGCGACTTCTCGCCGCGCGGGTAGTTCTGGCTGAGTTCTCTGGGGTCGAGGCAATCGTGTGTGACGTTGCAACGCCCGCCGCCCGAGATCTTGACCTTCTGGAGCAGGTTTGACGTTTTCTCGAGAATCAGGACCGACTTGTTGGAGTTCTCCGCGCACGTGATGGCGGAGAAGAACCCGGCGGCACCACCACCGATGACGATCAGGTCAAAGAACATGCCAGGCCACTGTAGGGACGCCCGAACGGCTTCGGTCGGCGATGTGCACTAGGGCAGCGGAGCGACGCTCTGGCGTACGGCCAGAAAAATGACGACGCCGTACTCGGAGGCGGGATTCCAAGTACGGCGGCGTTGGAAGTAAATGTACGGACAATTCATGCAGATGTCCAGACCCCAAGATTGGGGTAGATCGCATGTCGAAACCGGACGCGGCTTGGGCTGCACCCAAGGCCGACGTTACGTGCGGAGTGAGGCGCTCGAATTCATGTTCATGACCACGGTGCACGCGGTTCTAGGTCTGCGCCGTAATTGCTGCCGCTGTCGGGGGTCGCTGTCGCCGACGCTCAGCGAACGGATACAGGAGGGGCCACACGCGCATGGGTCGTTCGACTAATTGCGATTTCAGGTTGTCGTAGCCGCAGTAGGAGGCGGCCCTCCCGCTGCATGGAACGCCGGAAATATACGTTATGTAAAGTTGTCTATCCCGTATTCACAGGGTGCAGAGGCTGCCTCGATGCAGGTTCTCCCGTTCGTGAACTGCAGTAGCAACTTATGAACGTCGACGCTGCACCTGCCCGATCCATTGTCGAATGTCGCGAGCGGCTT
>CALBVK010000126.1 GCA_937969345.1 uncultured Acidimicrobiales bacterium | reverse complement strand
GGCCAACCCGACCTACCTGCCGGCGCTCGCGATGCCTGTCGGGCTCGCTCCGGACGGCCTTCCGGTCGGCATGCAAATTCTCGGACCGTTCATGGGCGATCTTTTGACGTTGCGTTTCGGCGAACTTGCAGAGGACGTGCTCGGCCGCCCGCTCGATCGACTGTTCAACGCGGGCACGATCGGGTAGTGGGCTAGAGCAGCCGTTGGTGCACGAGTAGGTTCTGCGAATGGAAGAACGTTCATTACCCACGGGAACAACCGACCTCGATGAGATGCGCCGCGATCTGGACGCATACGGGTACTGCATTGCCAAGGACCTCCTCGACAGCAACACCGTCGCCGCGATTGCAGAGCGCCTCGCCGCTCAGGCAGCCGGTGAACGCTCCGCTGAGCTCGATCATCCATTCCCGGCTGAGGCCGACGGCGACCACATCAACCAGTGGGTCTACCTCTTGCACAACAAAGGCAGCGTCTTCCACCAACTCGCGCTGCACCCAACCGCTCGCGCCCTGGCAACACATGTGCTCGGTGCCGACCACAACCTGTCGGCAATGGACTCCCACATCACCTATCCGGGCAACAAGCCCATGCCGCTGCACACCGACCAGTGGTGGATGCCCCAACCAGCGCTGCCGGGGGAGCGGCACAACCGTCAGGGCGACCTCATCCGTGGCAACGGGCCCTTTGGCGAACCAACGCCGGCGGACCGGGCAATCGCTCCACCCATGGTGCTCAACTTCATGTGGATGATCACGGACTTCACCGTCGCAAACGGCGGCACACGGGTCGTTCCCGGCAGCCACCTGAGCGGGGTGCAACCTACGGGAGAACCTCGCACCGACGAGGTGCAACCGGAGGGGACTGCTGGGTCAGCGTTGGTCTGGGAAGGACGAACATGGCATGGCTCGGGTGCGAACACCTCCGATGGGCATCGCCTGGGACTCACCACCTTCTTCTGCGCTCCCGTGGTGCGCTCGCTCACCAACATGACCTACGGAACGCGGCCTGAGGTCTACGACGAGCTCGATGAGGAGATGAAGCGGCTGCTCGGCTTTGCGCCGTGGAACGGCTACGGGGCGACCGATGAACCGAACGCCGAGTTCGCCCGCCCCGCCGAGGAAACGGTGGGCGAGCTCAGCTAGGGGCAGACGATCTCGCCGGCAAGCGCTGCGTCGATCGCCTTTTGGCCGTAGTGCAGGCCAACTTCATACCGGCCAAAGACGACGTCGGTGTTCACGCCTGCAGCGAATCCCTTCTGAATGCCCTCGCCAATGGTGAAGTCTTCGTCGAATACCACTCGGACGACGTCATAGTTCTTCTCCCAGTACCGGGCGGCATTCTCGGTTGCCGACTCCTCGGGGATCAACATGGTGCATTGGAACACGCACGTGCCGGGGCCGGTCGGGATGATCGTGTGGATGTACACATGGTCGGTCATGGTCTGCACGAAGTTGGCGGGGAACACATAGTTCTGGGTCATGAAGTTCGGACGGTACTCCCAGGCGTCCTCGGGCTGATCTCGAAGCTCCAGGATCTTTGGGAGCGGCACGGCATGGCGTACGTGAGGGTCGAGGTTTAGCCACAGACTTTGGTTGTCCAGGTAGTTCGAGCATGCGGTATCTCGATGGGCCGAGCAGAAGTGGTACGACTCGTGAAATCCTTCGAGTGCAAGTCGCCAGCTCATATCCTTATGGAGGGACCACGTGCGAAAGACGACATGGTCTTCAAGGCGTAACCGTTCGAGGTGGTCGGCCATCGGCGCGAGCCACGCATCGATGTCGACGTCGTGATCTTGCGGCGACGGCACGACCCAGATGAGGCCGAACCGTTCGAACGCTGGGAGCCGAACCAAGCTCCGATCATCACGGTCGAGCCCATCGAAGCCGACCGGTTGCGGCATGCCCCGAAGGTCACCGTCGAGGTCGTAGGTCCATGCGTGATACGGGCACGTGAGGCGCCGAGCATTGCCGCACGGCTCGGATTCGATACGGGCGCCGCGGTGACGGCACACGTTGTAGAACGCGTTGACGACGCCAGCATCGTTGCGGGTCACCACGATTGGCACACCGAGTTCGTCGTGTGTAACGAAGTCGCCGACTTCAGCCAACTCAGAACTATGGGCAACGACGATAGGGAAGTTGCGGAACAACACATCCATCTCGGCTTGCAGCTGTGCGGGGTCGGTGTACTTCGAGACCGGGTTGTGCATCACGTCGTCCAACATGTGCGTTGTGTCGTCGTTGGTGAGTTCCAGGATCTTGCGGATGATGTCCCGCTCTTCTGCGCTGGTCTGCATGTCCAGACACTATCGGTGGCGGGGCGTCCACGACGGGACGAGCGCTGGTCGCTACCAGTCGATCACCGGGGTCGGTGGGAATAGGTCGTCGCGCTCGGCGGCAAGCCGGTCGCAATCCCAGTCGTCGTTGACACGCTTGAGGATGATTGGGTTCAGCGCCGGGTCCTCGACCTGGTTCCACGCAGACGACTGCAAGAACAGCGGGTTGCTCGCACCAATGGCTAACTGTTCCGAGCGGTCTTCGACGACTCCCTCGATGAGGTCGGCACCGACGAGCTCGGCGTCGTAGGCAAAGACTTCCCGGCGCGCAATGTACAGCTCGCCGGTGATGCCGCCACCGACGTCGATCGTCACGGTGATTCCAGGGTTGCCGTCGCCGTCGTCATCCACGATGCGAGGATCGTTCGGGTCGGTGGGAAGCGACTCGTTGGCTGGATCCTCGAGCCGAATGCCGACAGGGGTCGGCGTTGCGTCGCGCCGAATAGTAAGGACACCGTCGGTGACGTCGACGCCCAGGGGAGCAGTGGGCGGCTTTATGGCTTGGGTCGCAGCATCGGACATGCTCGTGGTGATGGGTTGGTTCGTGACCTGGTCGGAGAAGCAGAACGATGCCGAGTCTTCGATACCGCCGTCGACGTCGGCAAAGTCGTTGAAGCCGTAGCTGACGATCAAGGTTTTGAAGTCGCCGTCTTGATAGGCGACCACGTCGAAGTGGGCCCACCGGCCAACGAGGTCGCCAGGCTCTGGGTCGACGGGCGCTTCGGCTGATGCCGCTGTGGTTGAGGGCGCTGTGGTTGACAGCACGGTGGTTGAGGTCGCGACCGTAGACGTCGTTTCGACGGTGGTTTCGGGAGCGCTCGTGGTTGAGGTCGTCTCCGGTGCGATCGTTGTGGTGTTCTCGATCGCGGTCAACGCGGTGGCGTTCGCCGGGTCGTCGGTGCTGCCCGAGCACGCAACGCCAACGCACAGGGCGAAACAACAAAGGAACAGAATGCGAGTCACGGGGGCGAGGGTACCGGTTGCGGCGCGAGCCCGGCGGCCACAGTGGCGAAGTGTCGGCGGCTAGCCGTCGATGACAGCCTTCGATTCGTTGGCTGCCGACGCGTAAATGCCCTTGCTCATCAAGCTGAGTTCGCCGTCGCGGCGGATCTGGTAGATCTCGGCACGAGCGCTATGAGCGGACTTCGATGTTGGCTCGGCCTGCACCGCAAACTCGATGAGGTGGCAGGCAACCTTGATGTCGTCCTCGGCGAGTGCGAGCGCTCGGTCGACAAGTGCATCGACACCACCGGACAACGCAGCTACTTCGTGGGCGACGGCCGATCGTGGCGCAGGCTTCAGATTCGACGGGTCGAGATCCCACCAGCCCCCGTACAGGCGCCACAGGTTCCGCACGACAAACTCAGGCTCGTCGTACACCGGCAACATCCACGGCTTGATCGCGTCGTGGGGGAGTGACACGGCGTGGATGATCGCATCGAGCGAATCGCCATTGTTCATCATCTGCAGCGTCTGCTCGACGAGGGACTCGAGGGCGCTCGCAAGGCTGTCGAGCACGAGATGTACTCGTTCTGCACCTTGCACTGGCAGGCCGTGTGCTCCAAAGAGCCACTCGGCGCCGAGGTCGTCCATCTTTCGCAAGGCGACGGCCCACTCGGCCGGATAGCGCTGAACCTTCTGGGGGTTGCCGCAGTTCGGGAACACCCACGTCACGAAGTCACCAGCACAAATCGCCTTGTGCTCTGGGATCCACGCCCAGGTGTGGTCATCGGTCTCGCCGCGGTCGTGAAACAGCTCGAAGGCCGTATCGCCGGCAGTAACCGTGTGGCTCGTTCGGTATTCGACGGTTGGCCACATGGCGTCGGCGGGCAAGAAGTCCGGCCCAACACCAATGCCGAGGTTCGACTTCTTCGACACCCCACCGAACTGGCGGGCATTGATGTGGTTGTTCCAGCCGTTGGTCTGCTGGTAGCGCTCAAAGCGGGCCCGGACAGCTTCGTGCGCAACGACGGCGGGAGCAGCGTGGCCCCGATCTGCAGCATCTGCTGCGACGGCTCCACTACCGCCTACGTGATCGATATGGCCGTGTGTAAAGACCAAACTGTGCACGGGGTCGGTGGACCAACCGCGGAGCGCCTCGACGACCGCTCCGCCTGTGCCGGTGCCGCTCGAATCGAAGCACACCAGTCCTTCGCCGGTCCGAAATGCGATCATGTGGCTGAACGACTCGACCACGGCAATGTCGTCGGTGATCGCACTGGCCTTTTGCCAGATGCGGTTGAACGACTCGCTGAGACCGCCACTGTCGATGGCCGCGTTCGACACGGCGACCGGATCGTCGGTCTCGATCGGTAGGGGGTTCACGTTGAGTTGCAGCGCCATGGGTTCCTCTCGAAGCGTCGGTGGTCGGCGATGGTAGCCGCGAATGGGTTGGCCGTCGCTGGCCACGAGGCCCGGGTCGTATCCTTGGCCTGGGCATCAATATCGTGGTGCTCTGATCACAACGACGCCGGGTGCGCTTCGCTCGGACTGCATTGCGGCGGTCGCTTACCAGGAACGAGAGACGTCGTGGACATGGACCGGTTGGACTTTGCAGGACTCGTGAACGCGAGGCGCAGCACCCGGGGCTATCTGCCCGAGCCGGTCTCGAAAGAACTGATGATGGAGATCATCGACCTGGCCCAACGGGCTCCGTCGTCGATGAACACCCAGCCCTGGAACTTCCACGTGCTCACCGGCGAACCGCTCGAACTCGTGCGGGCCGGCAACACCGAGCGAATGCTCGCTGGCGCTGCGGTCGACCGAGAGATCAAAATGGTCGATCACGGTTATCAGGGTGTGCATCGCGAACGTCAGGTCGAGATCGCGGTTCAGCTCTTCGAAGCCATGGGCATCGAACGCCACGACAAAGAACGCCGCCAGGACTGGGTCATGCGAGG
>CALBVK010000125.1 GCA_937969345.1 uncultured Acidimicrobiales bacterium | reverse complement strand
CGACACGAGCGCAGCGTTCGGTATCGACCCCGACGAGTGGCTCGATGACTGGCTCGGTGGCCTTCGAGCCGGCACGCCGCTCACCGAGGTGGTCGATGGCTCGATCGATGCCATCACGCACACCGCTCCGGATAGGGAGCTCCAGCGGCGAATCGTCGCGTCGTTCGGCGGCGTCTCGAATGAGGCCTTCGAGACTGCGTCGAGATACATCGCCAACCACGATGTTCGCGAGCGGCTGTCCAGTATTGGCAATCCCACGCTCGTCCTCGTTGGTGAGCACGACGGTGAAACGCCGCCTGAATATGGGAGGGAGATCGCATCGCTGCTTCCTCATGCGTCGTTTATGGAGCTCTCTGGTCTCGGACACCTGACCTCGCTCGAAGACCCCCAGCGTTTCGCCGGGTTGGTGCAAACGTTCCTCGACAGTGACTAGCTGGTCTCGTCGGTCTTGACCGGAGCGACGACCACGTTCTGCAGCAGGTCGGCAAGGAGCGTTGTTTGCTCCGCGGTGAGTTCGACGAAGAGTTCTGAGGACCATGCGTTGAACCGCGGGTACAGGTCGCTAAACGCTGCGTCTCCGGCGTTCGTGAGTTTGATGAACACCATGCGGCCGTCGTGTTCGCCCTTGCGTGTTTCGATGAGGCCTTGCTTTTCGAGACCTTTGCGTACACCGGTGACCGTTCCTGGGGTTAGGCCGACTTCGTTTGCGAGGCGGGTAGCGTCCATCTCGCCCCAGACCCACAGGACCCAGAGGGAGACGAAAGCACTCCACGAGAGGCCGAGGTCGGAGAGAATTTCGCGCTCGGCTCGCCGACTTACCACGCTGGCTGCACGGTACAGGTTGGAGATTGACCGCTGGACTTCAAGATCGACGGGGCTACCGGTTAGCCGCTTACGGATGTCGGCTTCGGCGGCGCTCAGGGCGTCGGGGTCATACTCGTAAGGCACGACGCAGAGAGTACCTGCTCAGCATCTCGAGGTATGCGTTGACTTTACTTTGGGTCCAAAGTACTTTGATTGCGTGCGCTACCAAAGGCTGAGCCCATGACCGCAATTGCATCGGCAGATCTGCATGACCCAGCGGTGTTCCAAGCCGGGATACCCCACGACGTCTTTGCCGAAATGCGGCGCACGCCTGGGCTCACCTGGTCGCCTGACTCGAACGGCACTCGCGGGTTCTGGTCGGTCACGCGCTTCGAAGACCTCGTCGCCGTCTCTCGCGATACCGCCACGTACTCCTCGGGCGAGGGGCACATCCAGATCTACGACATCGACGACGATGCCCTTGCCGCCCGCGCGTCGATGATCGATATGGACCCACCTATCCACACACGGCTTCGCCGCCTCATTAGTTCGGCGTTTACTCCGCGCCACGTGCAGGACTACCGAGCTGCGATTCAACTCCGAGTGGCCGCTTGCCTTGACGAACTCGAGGCAAGCGGAGGTGGGAATTGGGTGGACATTGTCGCAAAGCCCATCCCGATCGGCGTCATCTGTGACCTGATGGGGGTCCCAGAAGCGGATCACAATTACCTCATTGGGTTAACCGATCATCTCGTGGCAGGTACTGGCGCTGAACCGCTCGAGCCCACGGCGTACGGCAACACCACCGATCTCCGGCTATTGCCCTTCAATAGCCCTGCCGCCTTTGCGATGAGCCAATATGCCGCAGAGCTCGCGGACAAGCGGCGCCAGGAGCCAGCCGACGATCTGATCACCAAGCTGATCGAGGCCGAGATCGACGGGGAACGATTGTCTACCGAGGAGTTTGCGAACTTCTTCCGGCTGATGATCTTCGCCGGCAACGAGACAACGCGTTCGTCGATGGCACATCTCGCACTCCACCTTGAGCAATTCCCCGAGACATTCGATGCCGTTCGCAAAGACCGATCGCTGATCAGCGCGGTTACCGACGAAGTGATTCGATACTCCTCGGCCATCTTGTACTTTCGCCGTACGGTCATGACCCCCACGGTTCTCTCCGGTACTGAACTGTCACCCGGTGACAAGGTCGTGATGTGGTACAGCGCGGCCAACTTCGACGACGCGCAATTCTCGGACCCGTACGAGTTTCGAGTCGACCGGCCAACCTCGTCCCCGCACGTCGCTTTCGGTGGTGGCGGTGCCCACTTCTGCCTCGGCGCTTCGTTGGCCAGGCTCGAAATCGCCGAGTTGATTGCCGCAGTGCTCGATCGTGGGATCTCCTTTGCATCCGTCGGCGAACCCGAATACGTCGAGTCCAACTTTGTCAACGGCATCGAGAACCTCGAGGTTGCTCTGTGACCGTCGACTGCTGGGGAGCCGACATCGACGTCGGGAACACGACGTCGCTCGATGCGTGGAACGATGCCTGGCGCCAGGCCATGCACTTTGTCGAGGATCCGTTTGTGACCCTGGCGGCTGCGAACCTCAGCGATGAGGGATTTGCGATGGGGTCGGTCTTTTGCGGCACGTACCGAGTGCTCGGCGGAGCGCGACCTGACGACCCAGCGCTGCTCGTCGATCTTCAGCGTGCAACGACCCGCGCGACATCATTGGTTGAGCAACAACATGTTCAGGCCCTACGCCACATGGTCGATGGCAACTTCACCAAGGCGGGAAAGTGCTGGGACGACATTGCGGCGGCGAACCGAGACTTCGCCGCGGTCCGCTTTGCCCACGACGTCTATCTCCACGTAGGAGACGAGGCCCGTCGACTTCGCTCGAGCCAGCGAGCCTTTGACTCCTGGGCCGTCGGAGAGCCCGGTTGGGGTTTCATTGCGGGGCAGCTCTCTTTCGCGATGGAGGAAGTCGGCCTATACGCGCCCGCCGAGGAGCTGGCATGGAACGCGCTCGACCGCGACCCGCTCGATCTGTGGTCTCGGCACGCGCTCGCCCATCTGTACGAGACGCTCGAGGACAGCGAGGCGATGTTCACGCTGCTAAATCGAGACCAGTTTGTGTGGGCAGCACAAGATGGATTGGCGGTTCATATTTGGTGGCACCTCGCGCTCCGTCTTATTGCGACCGGAGCGCACGAGGAGGCGCTCGCCGTGCACGACGCCCAGATCGGCGCAGCGACAACACCGTTCCGGCTCTGTGACATGACCTCGCTACTGCGTCGTCTCGAGCTCGCCGGCGTGGACGTAGGCGACCGATGGGATGTTGTTGCTGATCGATTCGCTACTCGCCCCGAATGGCACACGTCTGGGTTTCTCGACCTGCACCTGGCGATCACCTACAGTCGCCGGCCCGAGCACGAGGCCGCCCGCCGGTTCTTCGATGGCATCGAGCTCGCTCATCGCGACGCGGCGTCGGAGAACGGACACATCTTTGTTGGTGTCGTCGAACCGCTCGTACACGCCATTCGACAGGGCGCCGACAGTCCGGCGCAAGCGGTCGCGATGTTGGACGATGTATCGGACCGCACGCATCGGATCGGCGGAAGCATCGCGCAACGAGATCTCATCGATCTCACCCGCTCTCATTACCAAACCCGTTCTCAACCAGACGCCCTGGAGGCGACATGACGTGGAATCTCACCGATGAACAACTGGCCATTCAGGCCAAAGCACACGCGCTTGCGACCGAGGTAATCGGTCCGCGGGCTGCAGGTGTCGACGAGGCCGAGCAGTACCCGTGGGACAATGTTCACGCTCTTCGCGACGCCGGATTCACCGGCATGACGGTTCCTAAAGAATATGGCGGACCGGGGCACTCTTTCCTCGACGCAGTGCTCGTTGTTGAACAAATGGCCAAGGTCTGTGGCGTCACCGGACGTATCGCGGTCGAAGCCAACATGGGCGCGATCAGCGCCATCATGGCCTACGGCACCGAAGAACAGAAGAAGGTCGCCGCTGAGCTGGTGCTCGACGGGGACAAGCCAGCGATCTGCATCACCGAACCGGGCGCCGGTAGCGCGGCGTCGAAGATGACGACCCGTGCCGATCGAAAGGGCGACAAGTACGTCCTCAACGGCATGAAGCACTGGATAACCGGTGGCACAGTGTCGAAGCTCCACCTGATCTTTGCTCGGGTCTTCGACGAAGAGGGTGCCGAACTCGGCATCGGCGGCTTCCTTGCGTTCCGCGACGAAACGCCCGGTCTTCGTTTCGGCGAGCGCGAACCAACAATGGGTCTTCGAGCAATTCCGGAAATGGAAGTGTTCTTCGATGACATGGTCGTCGACGCCAACATGATGGTGATGCCCCCATCGGGCTTCCGAAAGGGCTTTGGCGACCTCATGAACGCGTACAACAGCCAGCGCGTTGGTGCGGGCACTGTCGGTCTCGGTATCGCTACCGGGGCCTATGAGCTCGCCCTTGACTTTGCGAAGGAACGTGAGCAGTTCGATCGGCCGATCGCCGAGTTCCAGGGACTGCAATGGATGCTTGCCGATATGTCGGTTCAGCTCGAGGCTGCTCGGAGTTTGACCTATCGAGCTGCCGAGTCGCGCGGCGCAAACGGTTCGCCGTTCCCCGATGCAGCAATGGCTGCTCAGGCAAAGATCTTCACCGCAGAAGCGTCGATACGGGTCGTGAACGACGCCCTCCAGGTGTTCGGAGCGGCCGGATACAGCCGTCGCAACCCGCTCGAGCGAATGTACCGAGATGTGCGAATGTTCACCATTGGCGGGGGAACCGCACAGATCCTGCGAACCGTCGTGGCGTCTCGTATTCTTGACATGAAGCTCCCACAAGGGCGTGGCGGCTTCCTTCCCAAGGAGAGCTAGTGAGCCGACCCCTCGACGGTGTTCTGATCGTCGCACTCGAGCAGGCGGTGGCGGCACCGTTCGCTACCCGTCAGCTCGCCGACCTTGGCGCTGAGGTGCTCAAAGTGGAGCGAAAGGGCGAGGGTGACTTTGCGCGAGGATATGACTCGGCAATGGGGGGAACCTCTGCGTTCTTTGTCTGGGCTAACCGCGGGAAGCAGAGCATCGAGCTCGATCTGAAGGATCCGAAGGATCGAGCAACGTTCGACCAGCTCATCGCTGGGGCCGACGTGTTCATCCAGAACTTGTCGCCATCTGCTGCTGGGCGTATGGGCGTGCTCGCCGATCAGTTGCGCGCAGACAACCCCGGTCTGATCGCATGCGATATCTCCGGTTATGGCCTGGGCGGTCCCCGCACCGACGACAAGGCATACGACCTGGCCATACAGGCCGAAGGCGGCGCCATATCCCTCACGGGAACACCCGAGCAGGCCAACAAGGTCGGATTCTCGATCGCCGACATCGCGTCCGCAATGTACGCGTTCTCGTCGATTCTCGCGGCCCTGTACCGCAAGCAGGCGACGGGGGAGGGTGCAACGGTCGAGGTCTCGATGCTCGAGAGTCTCGCCGAGTGGACGGCTGCACCGACCTACAACGCCGTGGGCAACGACCGGGTTCCGCCGCGCTCTGGGCACCGGCACACCATGATCGCTCCGTACGGCCTCTATGGGCTCGCCGACGGGTCCGATGTCCTCATTGGCGTGCAGAGCAATCGAGACTGGGCGGCTTTTGCCGAGCACGTCTTGCTCGCCCCAGAGTTGATCACCGACGAACGTTTCGTGGATAACGTCGACCGCATCACCAACATCGTCGCACTCGAAGCGGTCATCGATACGTGCTTCATGTCTGCACCGGCGGAAGAAATTCTCACTCGGTTACGCAACGGCAAGGTCACACACAGCCAAGTGCGAGACCCGCTCGCCCTTTGGCAGCACGAGCAGTTGCGAGCGCGGGATCGCTTCATGACCGTGGCTACCCCGACTGGGGAAGCGGAGGTCTACACGTCGCCGTTCAATATCAGCGGCATCGATCATCCACGCGCACACGTGCCAGCGCTCGGAGCCGACCAAACCGGGCTCGCCAATCGTCTCATTGCTCGGGCGACCCGGGACTAGTTCGTCAGTTCACCCGCTCGATGCGATCTGCGAACTCGTCGTCCCGAACGAACTGCTGAGCTGGTGGAATGTGCAACGTGCAGCTCGCTCCGACCCATGCCCGGGGTAGCTCCGAGAGGGCGACTTCATCAGCGCGTGGAGGTGTATCGAGATGTACTGATGCCTGGTAGACGGTCACGCGGTGATCGAGGGGGTACCAGCGAGACAGCTTCTCGACGAGGAGCGCCATGTTCCGTTCGGGGTCGCGGCTCTCCCGATGCGTCCAATCGCCGAGCATTCCGATCTGCCAGAGCAGGAGATGAATGGTTGGGTCCGCTACATGATTGTGCTGTAGGAAGTTCGTCGCTTCGTACTGCGCGCAACCCATGCCAGGATCGACCAGGAGCTCGGCGTAGAGGCAGTCCTCAGCCGACACCGCTGGCAGCATCTGGGCCGGGTTGCCTTGAGCACGAACCCTCTCGATCGCTAAATATGGGACGCGAGCAAAGACGCCAGGATGGCCGTAGAGGGCAACGCAGACCACGTAGCCTTCGGCAACTTTTGCTGCGATCGCGTCGGCCATGTCTTCGTACGACTCTCGACGAAGTTTTCCTTCGGCGTAGTACTCTCGCAGATCGATTGTTTGGTCGGTCCGAAGGAGCGATATGACTTCGAGCGCAACGGGATCAGCGACGACGTGAAAGAGCACATCGGCCGCCTTCATCCAGGCGATTGCTTCGACGGTGAGCTGTCCGGTAGTGCGAATCCCCGTGCCGACGATGATCAATCTGCCGGTCGGGGCATCCGGCACTAGTTGCACTCTTCTGGTTCTTGGAGGCCTGGGGTTTCTGGTTCGCGGACGCCGGTGACTTCTGGTTCTTGGAGGCCTGGGGTTTCTGGTTCTTGGAGGCCTGGGGTTTCTGGTTCGCGGACGCCGGTGACTTCTGGTTCTTGGAGGCCTGGGGTTTCTGGTTCGCGGACGCCGGTGACTTCTGGTTCTTGGAGGCCTGGGGTTTCTGGTTCGCGGACGCCGGTGACTTCAGGTTCCACCGCGTTTGCAACTGCCACCGCTGCGTCCGATTGAGGACGAAGATGTTTGGCCAACGCCTCGGGATCGGTCGCTAGTTCTGCTCGCTCTGTCATGTTCGGTCTCCCACTCTTTTGCTCATTTTGAGAATAACTCATGACGAAGTGGCTCAAAGAGTCCGCTGTTCGAGTTCGTTACGAACGAGCTCGGCCTCCGCAGCAAATGCTGGGGGCACGGCGAATCCGTCGGGGCGGCGCAGCGAATCGGCCGTTGCTACGTGCGTCTGTGCCTCATCCCAGCGTTGTAGGCGCATGCAACACGCCGCCAGGAGTTCATGTGCGCGAGCGCGCACCCAGGCGCGGCGGTTCTGCGTCGCAATAGACATCAGTCGTTCGGTCGCGTCGCTCAGGTTTCCAGCGTCGAGATCGAGTCGCGCAAGACCGAGCGACGCAATGGCAAAGCTGACGTAGTGTTCGGCATCGTCGAGCTCAAGGGTCGATTCAAATGCCGCTCGGGCTTCGTCAGCGCGGCCAGCCACGAGCAGTGCTTGGCCGTAATTGCTCGTTAAGGTCTTGGTGTAGAGCACGTGGCCATCGCCAAAGGCCCGCAATCCGTCCTCGGCGAGCAGGATCGCCGTGTCGGTATCGCCAATTTCAGCTCTGATCAGGACACTCCAAATCATCCACACTTTGGCATCTTCGGTCATCAGCCCGCCCGCTTGCGGGACGCGAGGAAGCATGTTCTCGGCACGTGTGAGCCAGCGCAGCGCTTGATCGTGGTCGCCGGTCTGGTGCATTGCGAGCGCACCGTCGACCAACGGGTGCACGCTTGTCCACTCTTCGTTTTCCTCCATGAGTTCGAGCGCCGATGACCGTAGACGCTTGCTCATCTCGTGGTGCTCGTCGTGAACGGTCAACAGGTCGAGAGTGGTCGCCATCAGATGCGACTCGACGCCAAACGCTTCGGCTTCGGCGAGGGCTTGCTCCGCGAGCTTCCCTGCAATTTCGGGTTCAGACTCGCGAAACCCAGCCGCCAAGTTGGTCATGACCCGGATTCGTTCTCGAGGCTCGACGACGGTATCGATGTGCACATACGCTCGACGAGAAGCGGACGCTGCGATCGCTGTGGATTCAAAGTCGAAAAAGCCAGAGAACATCGCCCGAAGTGCATTGACCGCCGCAATCGTTTTCGGGGCGACATCATCTCGCTCAGCGAGGTCACGAACGCGGGCAAGCCACGCTGACGACATCGACGTGATGAGCCATTCCTTCACGTTCATAAGGAACACGGCAGCACGGTCGGGGTCGTTCTGTGCCAGCCAGTCGTATGCGGCGCTGAGGTTCTCTCGGCCGGCGTCGATCCGGTCGAGCCATTCGGTTCGATTCGTTCGACGTAGTCCGACTGCGGCCTCCTCGCTCAGCTCGAAGTAATGGTCGGCATGCCTTGCAGCCAGGCGCTCACGGTCGCTCGTCTCGTCGAGCAACGTTTCGGCGAACTGAGACACGATCTCGGAGCGGCTGGCCATTGTTGGTTTTCGCGACCAGTCCATCGAGATCAGGGATTTCATATGGAGCGACTCAAGGAGGTCCATTACGTCGTACTCGTCCAGTGCGCCATCGGAACAGACCGCCTCGGCAGCAGCGAGTTCGAGCGGTCCTGGGAAGATCGCGAGCCGAGTCAACAGGGTCTGCTCGTCGGCGGTGAGCAGCTGATAACTCCAGTCCAACGCAGCGTGCAACGTCTTATGCCGCGGCACGTATCCGCGCGAACCCGTCGACAACAATCGAAGTCGGTCAAGAAGTCGTGATTCGATCTCTTCGATGGGGATCGTTCCCAGTCGACCGGCCACGAGCTCGACAGCCAGCGGGATGCCATCGAGTCGACGGCAAACACGGTTCAAGACCAACCGCTCCTCTTCGCTCACGTCGAGCTCGGGGGCGACGAGCCGCGCCCGTTCGATCATGAGATCAACCGCATCGGCCGTCGGCAATGAAGGCACGCGCCAACGGGCTTCACCCGGTGTGCCGATCGGTTCCCGACTCGTCGCCAGGATTCGGATACCCGGGCACTCTCGAAGCAACAGGTCGACCGCCTCGGCGACCCCATCGAGGATGTGCTCGCAGTTGTCCAAGATGATGAGAACGTTGTCCTCGTGAACGGCATCGATGAGGGTGCGTTCGCCCTGGCCGTCATCGGGTATCCGCATGGCACGCCGGATCTCGTCGAATATCAGCGTGGCATCCTCGATCGGAGCGAGCTCGACGAGCCAGACTCCATCGCTGAACTCGGCACCAAGGTTTGCGCCCACCTGAAGCGCGAGGCGGGTCTTGCCGACGCCGCCAGACCCGAGCAGGGTGACTAGGCGGTGCGAGCGCACGAGCTCGTCGACGTCATCGGCGTCGCCTTCACGGCCGATCAGGCTCGTGAGCTGTGATGGGAGATTGTTCTGCCCGCCACCGCTCGAATGCGGAAGTGGGAAGTCGTGTTCGAGGTCGGGATGAGCGATCTGGATCAGCGGAACGCGTGGCCCGAGATCCTTCAACGGAAAGGTGCCGAGCTCGATCAGGTCGATGTCGGTCTCCTCGGGTAGAAGGTTCCCCACCGAATCCCGGGCTGCCTCGGACAGCAGAACCTGGCCGCCATGGGCCGCAGAGGACACGCGGGCCGCCTCGTGAAGTGCGAGGCCGTGGTGACCGGACTCGGAGAAGCCAATCTCGCCTTCGTGGAGCCCCATGCGAACCGATATTGCAGCCTCGGGCGGCCACGGACCCTCGCGGAGCCGGCGCTGACATTCGATTGCGCAGTTGAGACCGCTGAGGGGATCTGGAAAGAACACCACGAAGCCGTCTCCCTCGTTACGGATTTCCTCGCCGCTGTTGTTTCGGATCGCCGTCCGCATGATCTCGTGATGGCGGTCCATCAGCTCGACGAATTGGGGATGCCCAACTCGTTGCAAAAGCGCCGTTGATCCCTCAATGTCGGTGAACAGCAGCGTGCGGCGACCCAGTAACTCCATTACTCAGCGCCACCTCTCGATGCAATCGGGTAGCCCTTTTCAAAGTCGGCTCTCGTTATTGCGTGTATCTCGGAGTCCAAGCGGATGCCGCCAGGACCAGGGCGGGCGCTTCTCAGGATTCCCTCGGTTGCGTAGTTCGACGCCAGTGCCGCCTTGCATGAACCGGTATTGGTGAGGTCGTGTACCAGGTACACCCGATGGACGGGAAGGTTGCGGAACGTCCATTCGGTAACGGCGCGTAACGCCTTTGTTGCAAGTCCGCGCCGGCGAGCCGCTGGCACCACGAGAAAGCCAACCTCAGTCACGCCAGCGACCGGGTCGTAGTTCTGGAGATTGATGAACCCTGCGCCGGCGCCGGTGGAGTCTTCCAAGACCCACGGGACGATCGAGGGTGTCGTGACGCTCCTCGTTACCCAGGCTTGGGCACCTTCGATGTTCTGGGGTGGGGCGGGCGTCCGTGCGTAGGCGACGTGCTCTTCACGCAGAAAGTTGAACGCGAAGTCGACATCGGCTTCGGTCATCGGTCGCGCCCTCCATTCGTCGAACACGAGTGTCCCGCCAATAACCACCTGCTCTGCTCTTGTCTCATGCATGTCCGTCAACTCCGCACCTCTCTGCCGAAATGTCGGCTGCGACCCGCCTGCGTTGTCGAGTAGAAACGTACCGCAGCGGTCCCATGTGAGCCACTGTGAGCTTGCGAGCAAGTGACGGCCGAGGCTCGTTGCATAACGAAAGCTTGACGATCGTCAAGAAGTAGTCATACGATGCGAACAATGGTGAGCGCTCGAGATTGGATACTGGTCCTGTTCGGTCGCTTCATTCGTGCCCGCGGGGGATGGGTATCGGTCCGCCAGCTCGTCGAGATGCTCGACGCATTGGGTTCTGACGCTGCATCAACCCGCACAGCGGTCTCCCGAATGAAACGTTCTGGGTTTATCGCAGCTGAAACACGCGACACGCTCGCTGGCTACCGGCTGACCGAAGACGGTGAGGTGTTCTTCGCCGACGGCGATCGTCGAGTCGTCGAACGTTCCGTACCCGACGGCCGGTGGGTGCTTGCATCCTTTAGCGTTCCTGAGTCCCAACGTAAGGTCCGCTATCAGATCCGCACGCGCCTGACCGACCTCGGGTTCGGTCAAGAATCCGCCGGACTCCTCCTCGCTCCAGCGGGGTTGACCGCCGAGGCCGAACGTACGCTCCGGCGGGCACAACTCGATTCATGGGTGTCGCTCTGGGTCGCCGACTTTGGTTCTCTCGGCGATATCAGCGAAGTAGTTTCGCGAACCTGGGACCTCGACCGGCTTGGTTCGGGCTATGCGCTGTACGTGTCGAACGCCTCGGACGCTCTCGAACGCAGCCACGGAGACGATGCCGACGTTTTTGTCCAGTACATGAGGCTCAACAACGCATGGCGCGAACTGCGGTATCTCGACCCGGGGCTTCCCGCCGATGCATGCGGAGACCGGTGGCCGCAACCTCGCGCTGCCGATCTGGCCGAAGAGGTTGAACGCCGACTCCGGCCCGCCGCAGACCGTCACTACGACGCCGTCACCGCAGGACTTCGAACAATGGAAACCACATGACTGAAGGCCACCTGCCTCGAGACCCCCAGACCGTTTGGGTCGATCGCCGGATAGCACTAGCGAGCGGGATGGCGGCCTGGCGCGAGGCCGGTAGCGGATCGCCGCTGATCTTCTTGCATGGCCTCGGGGGAACGCGAGGCTCCTGGAATCCGCAGCTGCACGCATTCTCTTCAACCCGTAGATGCATTGCCTGGGATATGCCGGGGTACGGCGAGTCGTCAGCGGAGAGCCCACTGACCTATGACCGCATCGCGGCCCGACTCGTCGAGCTCCTCGACCACCTGGCCATCGAGCGCGCCGACTTGGTCGGCCTGTCCTTCGGGGGAATGCACGCGCTGCACACGGCACTCGCGTACCCGTCACGTGTCGGCAAGCTCGTGCTGGCGGACACCAGCCCAGCCTTCGGCATGAACGGAACGACGCCCGAAGAATGGAAGGCCGCCCGCCTCGACGCGATGGACGCCGGTGAAACCCCGGCGTCTATTGCTCCAATGGTCCTCGACTCGATCGTCGCGAAACCGCTCGCAGCCGATGTCCGCTCCGACCTCATCGACGCGTTCGCTCGTATACCGGTCGACGGGTTCCGAGCGGCCGTCGAATGTCTGCCACACAACGACATTCGCGACTCGTTGCACAAGATCACCTCCGACAGTCTCGTGATCGTCGGTGAGCTCGACGGTGAAACACCCGTGGAGTACGCCCAGGTACTTCACGATGGCCTGGCGAACTCATCGATGGTCGTGCTCCCCGGCATCGGGCACCTCTCGCCATCGGAGGACCCCACTTCGTTCAACGAACACGTTGCGCATTTCCTCACAGGAGAACCCACATGACGCTCACCGAACTCGCCCACGCCGACGGGATCCTCACGCCCGAGCGCGCTGCCCTCGTCGAACGAATGCGGGCCCTCGGGCCGCAGATCGCCCAGCGCTCCGAGCGCTATGACCGGGAGGCATCGTTCCCGTTTGAGAACTGGGACGACTTCACCGAGGCCGGCCTGCTCGGCATCTGTATCCCAACCAACGAGGGTGGGCTCGGTGCCGACTTTGTTGGATATGCGCTCGTCGCCGAGGAGCTCGGGCGTTATTGCACCGCCACCGCTCTGACGTTCAACATGCACGTGGCAACCACACTGCTGACCGGACAGATCGCCGACGACATGACCCTGTCCGAGGCCGACCGAGCGCTGCTGCACGAACGACGAAGCGTGCTGCGTCGAGGTGTTATCGAGAACAACATGATTCACAGCCAGCCGTTCTCGGAGGGCATCAGCGCCGGGGCGACGAGCGGCTTCGTCACCAAGGCCGTGCCCGTCGATGGCGGGTATCGGGTCACCGGCCGCAAGATCTTCGCCTCGCTCAGCGGAGCCGCGAACATCCACAACGTGGTGTGCGTCGTCGACGGTGACGAACGTGTCCGCCTGCTCGGCATCCCAGCCGACGGCGAGGGTGTGCGCATCGAGGGGGACTGGGATCCGCTCGGCATGCGCGCCACCGATTCTCGAAACCTGGTCATGGACAACGTCTTCGTACCCGCCGTGCACGAGTGGATTCCGCCCGGCGTGTTCGATCAAGCCGCCCAGCGGTGGCCGTACTTCTACATGACCCTCTCGTTTGCCTACCTCGGACTCATGGGGGGAGTCATGGACGCAACCGCTGAATACCTGATCGGCGATGGCGGCCCGACCGGGCGCAGGGATCACCCGATCAAACAGCAAGGGTGGGCGGAAATGAACCTCGCCTACGAACAAGCCCAGGCGCTGTGTTACCGAGTGCTGGGCGAGGCCGGTGTCGACCCGTCCCCGGCAGCGGTGCGTCGGGCCTGGGCGTCGATGGTCTCGACGATGGAAGGTGCCGCTCAAATCGCCTCGACGGCGATTCGAATCTGCGGGGGCCGGTCGATGCTCCGGCCAAGCCGGCTCGAGCAGTACTACCGTGACGCCCGGTGTGGTGCGACGATGTTGCCGTGGAGCGTAGAGGTCTGCTTGCAGCGCCTCGGTACCGCCGACCTCTACCCGAACGCAACGGAGAACCCCGCATGAGAACCGAATGGCAGTGGATCGAGCGCTACGCACAACAATTTCGTGCGTGCGCCGTCGACGCGGACGATGTTGTGGTCGTGCTCAGCGAGACCCGAAGCCGCACGGCCATTGTTGAGAGCGCTCGGCTGGCACTGCAGAGCCTTGGGGCGCAGGTACTCGACGTGGTTTTGCCAACGCCAGCGAACGCGGGGCCTGTCCCCATCCGCTCGACCGGCGCATCCCAAGCCATCGCCGGAAATCCGGCAGCGCTCGGCGCGTTGACACATGCGACGTTTGTCGCCGATTGCACGGTCGAGGGTTTGTTGCATGCTCCCGAGCTCGGCAGCATCCTCGAGGCCGGGGCCCGAGTGCTCATGATCTCGAACGAACATCCGGAGAATGTCGAACGGTGGCCGCACGATCCAACGCTGGCCGACCGTGTCGTAGCCGGAGTTGCCCGCCTCGAAGCCGCCCAGCAGATGCGGGTCACGTCACCCGCGGGAACAGACCTGTCGATCGACCTCTCGGGAGCGTTCATCGCTGGTTCCCACGGGTGGTGCACTGAGCCAGGGTCCATCGCTCATTGGCCCGGCGGTCTCGTGCTCGCATTTCCCGCCGCAGGCTCGGTGAACGGAACCCTGGCCCTCGCTCCCGGCGACATCAACTTGACGTTCAAGGAGTACCTGAGAAGCAGCGTGACGCTCACGATCGAGAACGACTACATCACCGCCATCGACGGCGATGGGGTCGACGCCGAGCTCTTTCGCTCGTACCTCGGGTCATTCGACGAGGACGACTCCTATGCGGTCAGCCATGTCGGCTGGGGGATGAATGAAACCGCTCGTTGGGACGCAATGGCCACCTGGGACAAGGCCGACCATAACGGCACCGAACAACGTGCCTTCGCCGGTAACTTCCTCTACTCCACAGGCGCCAACGAGGTTGCCGAACGCTTCTGTCGAGGACACTTCGACCTGCCGATGCGCAACTGCACCGTGTCGCTCGATGGCGCGCCGGTGGTGGTTGACGGCCAGCTGATTCCCGAGCTGTCAGCCGGTTAGCCTCGAAGGAACCGCACGCTACTATTTGGTACCAAACGATCTCGCTGGGGGCGACAATGGCAATGGACCTAACAGGACGTGACCGGGTACGGGTCATGTTCCCCGATCACCTCGGACTCGCACGCGGGAAGTACCTACCTGCGCACCTCGCTCCGAAGGGAACAGGACACTGCGCAACCCTGTACGGCCTGGGCTACGACCGCAGCATGATCCCAGCACCTGGGTCCTACCTGCTCGAAGGCCTCATCGACGTCGACGCAACCATGGATCCCGCCACCCTTCGGCCCGGCTGGGAAGATGACATCACCGCAGTGGCGGTCGCCGACCTTGACATGCACGGCGAGCCCTACCCGTACTCAGCCCGACACGTCCTCAAGCAAGCGATCGCCGAGTGGGCCGCACTTGGATACTCGGTGCAGGTGGGCGTCGAACTCGAGGCCTACCTCCTCGAACCAGACAAGGGCGCTCCCGGTGGTTGGAAGCGCTTTGAGAACCCTCGGGCAATGGTCTACGGCACCGGAATTGGCAACGACCCGACCGGCATCATCGACGACATCATGGTGATGGCCAACAGGTGCGGCTTCCGCACCGAGTCGATCAACGCCGAATTCGATGAGTCCCAGTACGAACTCACGCTCGAGTACGGCGATGCACTTCAGGTCGCCGACGACATCTTCCTATTCCGGGTTATGGCCCGCGAGCTCGCCCTCGCCAAGGGTTACGACATGACCTTTCTCGGCAAACCATTCGCCGAACTCAGCGGCACCGGCGTGCATGTCAACGTCTCGTTTCTCGATGCCGACGGCAACAACGCCCTCATCGATGAGGGCGACCCCGACGGCCTGTCTGCGCTCGCTCGTCAGGCGATCGCTGGGCTGTGTGCGCATCACCAAGCCCTCACCGCAGTAACGGCGCCAACCGTCAACGCATACCGTCGTCTGCAACCCGCTCAGCTCAGCGGCTATTGGGCAAACTGGGGCCTCGACCATCGGTGTGTGGCCAATCGCGTCCCGGCAGCACGAGGTGCTGGCACCCGCATCGAAAACCGGATCGCCGATGGTGCAGTCAACGTGCACACCGCAATCGCGGCGGTTCTCACCGCAGCACGTCTCGGCGTCGTCGGAAACCTCGACTGCCCGCCAGCCGAAACCGGCGACGGCTTCGAAGAGGTCAACACCGATGTGTGCGCTGCGAGCAACCTCAGCGAAGCACTCGACCAGCTCGAGGCCGACACCACCTTTACCCAAGCACTCGGCCAAGACCTCGTCGACAACTACGTCGCGAACAAGCGCCACGAATGGGATCGCTACATCGCAGCTGAAGGAAGCTTCGACGGCGAGCAGCCACCCACTGCGTGGGAACTCAACGAGTACATGCGGTATCACTGAACCTCGAATGCGGCAGCGGCTCCGCCGCTATTCTGCCGCATTCGTGGTTCAGTCTTTTCGTCCCCTTCGGGGAGCGTTCTGGCCACGCAGGCCGAACGCCGGAGGCGGTGTTTGCTGCCTGGGCGCCTTAGGCGGTGTTTGCTGGCCGAAGGCCGGGGCGGTGTGTTCTGCTAGTAAGGGTTTCGGAACACGTTCATATTCTTAGGTTTCGGGGGAACGTTGCATATTTCACTTCAGAGCGCTGCCGATCAGGCGGCTGCGGTCGCGGCCAAGGAAATCTCGGCGAGCGAGCTGCTCGACCAGACCTTGGAGCGATACGAACGGCTGAATCCTTCGATCAACGCGGTCATCAGTACCCAGATCGACCAGGCTCGCGGCCGAGCAAAGGCAGCCGATGGGGTCACCGCCGCAGGCGGTTCGTGGGGACCGCTCCACGGCGTACCGATGACGATCAAGGAAGCATGGGACTGGATTGGTTCGGCCTCCACCAGCGGACACGCCGACCTCGTCGACTGGCGTCCAGATCGGAACTCCGAGGCCATCGATCGTCTACTCGACGCAGGGGCCATCATCTACGGAAAGACGAACCTGCCGGTCTCCATGGCCGACTGGCAAACGTTCAATCCTGTTTACGGCAGCACGGGCAATCCGTGGAACAACGAGATGACACCAGGCGGATCTTCCGGTGGTGCCGCGGCGGCGCTCGCTGCCGGGCTGACCGCGCTCGAGCTCGGGAGCGACATCGGCGCGTCGATTCGCAACCCGGCCCACTACTGCGGCGTCTTTGGCCACAAGCCAACCTATGGGTTGGTCCCCGCGCACGGCCATGGCAACCCCGGCAGCCCGGTGGAACTCGACATCGGCGTCGGTGGGCCGCTCGCACGATACTCCTCGGACCTAACGCTCGGCCTCGACATCGTCGCCGGAGCCGGCGGACTCGACGCACGGGGCTGGCGCCTCGACTTACCCGAACCCCGCCAACCAGATCCGGCGAAGCTCAAGGTGGCGGTGATGCTCGAGAGCGACTGCTGCGTCACCCAAGACGATGAGCTCACCAACCAGTTGGCGGCCACCGTTGCAGCGCTCGGCGAACTCGGCATGCAGCTCGATTACGACGCCAGACCCGACATCGATTTCGAACGTTCGCACCACGACTACATGATGTTGTTGCGCAGCGCTACGGGAACCGAAGCATCGCCGGAGGCCTACGCAGAGCACAACGCGCACGCAGCCAGATGGGATGACGGCGAGCGCGATTACCGAGCGCTCATGGGCGCTGGCGTGTCGTTGACACATTGGCAATGGGCAAAGCACCATGCCAACCGAGAAGCCGACCGCCTCAAGTGGGACGCGTTCTTCGACGACTACGACCTGCTCCTCTGCCCGATCGCGGCCAGTGCTGCCTATGTCAAGGATGAGGCCGGGGCCCGAGCTGACCGGACGATCACGGTCAACGGCGAGCAACATCACACCACCGACCAGCTCTTCTGGGCCGGACTGTCGTGCGGGGTGTATCTGCCGGGCACCGTTGCTCCGTCCGGCTTCACCGCGTCGGGGCTGCCGTGCGGGTTGCAGATCGTGGCTGGCCACCTGCGAGATCGCGAAAGCATCGCGTTCGCAAGCTTCATGGAACGCGAACTCGGTGGCTTCGTGACGCCACCGGGCTACGAGTAGTCAGGCGACGAAGTATGTCCGTTGGATCCAACATTGACCTCGCAGCGCTCGAGGCCGACCCAGACCCGATCCTGGCCGAACTCCGTCGCGACGAACCCGTGTCCTATGTCGACGCACTCGATATGTGGCTCGTGACCAGATGGGACGACGTCGCGGTAATGGAGGCGGACTACGACACGTTTACGTCGGCTACGGAGCCATCGTTTCTCGCCCGCGCTCTCGGGGCGAACATGTTGACGTGTGACCCGCCCCAGCACAGTCGTCTGTCCAGCATCATGAAGCCGCCGTTTCTCTCAAGTGGCCGGAGCGGCCCATTCGTCGCCGACGAGCTCGGCCCGTTTGCCGACGGCATTCTCGACGAGATCGAAGCCGACGGGTTTGACGTCATGACCGCGTATGCACAACCACTTTCGGCGGGTGCTTTGGCGATGGTGTTAGGGCTCGACCATCACGGCGTCGAGACCATGTGGCGATGGTGCGAAGGACTGTGCGCCGACATTGCAAACTTCGAGAACGACCCATCCCTGACCGCACAAGCCAATGCGGTCAAGGCCGAGCTGGGTGCTGCCATCGAAGAACGAATCGCCGCCGCGAACAACGCAGACAATTCGGCAATCGCTCGCTTCGTCCAAGGCGGTGCTACGCCGGTCGAAATCGTCAACAACGTGCGTCTCATGATCTCTGGAGGTATCAACGAACCGCGTGATGGCATTGGACTGGTCACGTGGGTACTGCTCACACAGACCGAACTTCGTGAGCGAGTCGAGGCTGAACCAACGAAGCTTCGGCGTCTGATCGAAGAGGTCTTCCGGGTGTACAGTCCGGTCGGAACCGCTACCCGGCAAACAACTCGCGACGTGCAGTTGTCCGGTGTGACGATCCCCAAAGGGGCCATCGTCGCCGGTGTCCTGCGCTCGATCAACCTCGATGAGACACGCTGGTCGAATCCGACCACGATCGACCTCGATCGCCGCGAGGGCGGACACGCCGCATTTGCACTGGGCGCCCATCGGTGTCTGGGCGAATGGCTCGGGCGTCAGGAGGTCAAAGTCGGGGTCGAGCGGCTGTTCGCACGTTTTCCAAACCTACGCCTCGACGATGCGGCCGACCCAGTCCAGTTGCACGGCTTTGAGTTCCGAGGCCCAACAGCCGTCCGGGTCCGTACCTCCTAGTCGTTGTCCCGTTCGGCGGTGAAGGCGTAACACCCGCCGGTGACA
>CALBVK010000124.1 GCA_937969345.1 uncultured Acidimicrobiales bacterium | reverse complement strand
GCTCGAGCAAGCAAGGTCTTGCCCGTGCCAGGAGGGCCAAACAGCAGGACGCCCTTGGGGATTTTTGCGCCGATGCGTTGGAAGCGTTCGGGGTCGGACAGGAAGTCACGAATCTCGGTGAGTTCGTCGACGGCCTCGTCCGCGCCAGCGACGTCGGCAAAGGTAACGGTCGGCTGGTCCTTCGACATTTTGCGGGTCTTGGCTTTGCCGAATCCCTTCGCTCCCCGACCGCCCTGCATCGAGCTGAGGAAGAACCAGAAGATTCCGACGATCAGGAGGAGCGGCAAGAACTGTTGGAGCAGCTGGCCCCATGCGCTCGGGCGTTGACTGTCGGTATCGAGGTCGATCGCTGGTTCGGCAGCGCGAAGCTCGGCGAAGATTTCGTCGGTCGTTTCGCTCGGGAACGTGGCGATAAATCGCTCATCGCCTTCGATCAGCACACCGGTGACCTGATGCGATCGGTCGAGCACGGTCGCCTCGGCGATTTCGCCGCCCGAAATGGCTGCTTCAAGCTCGGAGAATGTCAGCTCGGTGGGGGCTGGATCGCGCGTCAACACCGACGCGATGAGTAGGGCAACGAGTACGACGCTGCCGACGAGCAGCATCGCGGAACGAGAGAGCTTCTTCACGATGGACTTCAACCTACCGAGCAGGGTTCAGAATCGCCCTATTCGTAGTCGAGCTCGCCAGCTACTCCAAGTACTCGGCGATGTATGGCAGGTTGCGGTATTGGCCAGAGGCGTCGAGTCCATATCCAACAACGAAGTCTGGAGGTAGCTCGAAGCCGACGTACGCGAGCTCCTCGTCAACCTTTTGACGGCCTTCTCGTACGAGAAGTGCGCACACCTCGACCGACGCCGCGGCTCGATTCTTGAGGTTCCGACGCAAGTAGCTGAGGGTCAGGCCAGAATCGATGATGTCCTCGACCACGATGACGTGACGCCCTTCAAGGTCCTCGTCGAGATCCTTCAGGATTCGGACGACACCTGACGACGCGGTTTGGTTGCCGTAGGAGGACACGGCCATGAAGTCGATCTCGACGGGAAGATCGATCTCTCGTGACAGGTCGGCGAGGAACATGTACGCCCCACGAAGCACCGCAACGAGCAGCGGTTTCTTGCCCGCATAGTCGGCGGTGATCTGCGCGCCGAGTTCTCGAACCCGTTGATTGATCTGCGCTTCGGTGACCAAGACTCGACCCACCGACTCTGTGGGGGCCCTTCCGGTCATTGGCGTGCCGTCATATCTTGCGTCGGTGCTCATGCAGTGCCGAACGTTACTCGGCACCAGCAGTCAAGTCACCCTGGGAGCCGCGGTCCTCGTTACTCGCAGACGTCGCCGTCGATGGACTCACGGATGAGGTCGGCGTGACCGCAATGCCGTGCGTACTCCTCGATCATGTGGATCTGGATCCAACGCAGGTTCCACTTCTCGCCGTCACCGTTGCGATCCTTAACCGACAGGTCGTCGAGCGATGCTGCGGTTTTCACCCGCTGACGCGAATCGCGGACGGCGTCGTCGAACAGTCGCATGAGTTCGGCGACGGTCATGGTCGTCGCGAGCGTCATCTCGGCGTCGCGATCGGCGTCCCAATCGAGGGACGTGAATACCTCTGGCATGTCATGCCCGGCGAACCTGGAGCGATACCAGTTGTACTCGACCATCGCCATGTGGCTAATGAGCCCACCGATCGTGAGCGACGAGGGCGGAAGCGGTGTCGCCAACTGCGCCTCATCAAGTCCGTATGCACGGTCGAGTAGTGCTGCTCGGTAGTAATCGAGGAAGGCGTTGAGCATCGTTGGCTCATCGGCCTGGCGCGGGATGTGTGGTTCTGGCGGCCGTGTCATGGCCACAACCTAACAAAGGGGTCCGACCCCTTTTCGAAAAGGGTTAGAGCCCGTCAGCTTTGGCGGCGGCACGGGCGTCTTCGATTCGCTCCGTGGTCAGGATTCGAGACGCGACGGCGAGCAACAACACATGGCCTACAGCGGACACAAAGAACGGCAGTCGTAGCGCCATCTCGCGACTGAAGGCGCCCTCGCCAAGCGTCACGATGAGGCCGGTCAGGATCGCTCCTACGGGCATTGCTCCCCAGGCAAAGAATCGGTATACCGAGTTCACCCGGCCAAGCAGTTCGTCGGGGATGATCGACTGACGAAGGCTGACGGTGATCACGTTCCACAGCATCGCCGACCACGTGAAGAACACGCTGAGTATCCAAACAATCGTCCACGATGTGGCCAGACCCATTCCGCCTATTGCGACGATGCCCGTTCCGATCGTGATCCACAACGATGGCCCCGGTCCGACCTTCTTTGAGATCCATGACGCTGACCAACCGCCGATGATGCCTCCGAATGCGCCGCCCGTGGACATAATCGCGAACTCGGTTGGCGATGTATCGAGCACCTCTTGGCCAAACAGCACCATGATCGTCCACGGCACTACCCCCAACATGTTGAGCACGCCGAGGATGATGGCGAGCGGGAAGAGCAGCTCGTGACTCCGTAGCCAGGAGAATCCTTCTCGCATCTCCTCTTGCCACGATCGGCGCTCTACGGCCGCCACCACCTTCTTGGGGCGGTTGCGAGCAATCAGGACGATGAGCGCGGCCGAGACAAAGAACGACGTCGCATCGATCACGAACGGCAGAGCGAAGGCAACGGCGAGCAGCAGCGCGCCGAGCGGAGGTCCGACGAAGGTGTTCGCCACCATCTCGCTGCTCCACATTCGGCCGTTGGCCTTCTCAAGGTTTTCCTCGTCGACGATAAGGGGGATCGACGTTTGTGATGCGTTGTCGTACAGCACCTCGCCCATGCCCAAGAGGAACGTCGCCGCGAGCACGACCAGGTACAGGAATAGATTCGATTCGAGATCGTCACCGAGTTCGAGAATCTCGTCAGCCGACGGCAACGACGTTCGTTGGGTGAACACCGCCACGGCAACACCGAGAGTTAGGACGGCTCGAAACACGTTTGCTCGCACCATCAACGTGAAGCGGTCAACGCGGTCGGTAATCACCCCCGCCGGCAGACTGAAAAGTAACCACGGCAACCGCTGCACCACGACGACGAGCGAGATCAGTAGTGGATTTCTCGTGACCGCAGACGCCAGCCACGGGTAGGCAATCGTGCCAATGCCATCGCCGAGATTCGAAATGACGCTGGCCCCAAACAGCCGGAAGTAATCGGCGCCGAGTTTCTTCGACGGCGGTGGTTCTTCGCTCATGCGTCGTCGCCGATCCGTCCGACCGACAGCCGCTGCTGTGACCGCGATACTCGCCACCCGCCGCTGACCTCAGCGGCGAGCGAGTCACCTCGGGCAACCGCGAGAACTCGGCCAATGGACGCAGAATCGATCGGGTGTTCATCGTTGGTCTCGGACCGGACCCAGCGCTGAACCGCGATCGACGCCACGGGGGTCGATGCCGAAGCAATCGCTTTGGCATCGGTCGGATCGATCGCGTCAGCTTGTCGAGAGATGAGGTCGGCGGCGTCACGGGCGTACGAGGACGAACGCACCAACAACGGCACGACGTCGCGGTCCGCGATGTCTTCGAGTAGAGGTAGCAGTTCGTGTCGAACCCGGTTGCGCACGAAACGGGGGTCGGTGTTCGATGGGTCGGCGAAGGGTTCCCAGCCAAGCGCGGTACATACCGCTTCGGTATCGGTGCGCCGTAGCGACAGAATTGGGCGACGCGGCCCGGGCTGCATGGCGCCTAGTCCCGTGAGGCCAGCGCCACGCATCAGGTTGATGAGCATCGTCTCGGCCTGGTCATCAGCGGTGTGTCCAGTCGCAGAGTCCGGGCCGAGAACGTCGTAACGCGCAGCTCGCATACGCGCTTCGAGATTTGGCCCCGGGATCACGTCGACGGTGGCCGACTCAAACGCCGCGCCGATCGACGCGGCATAAGAGCGCACACGTTCGGCTTCCCCCTCGGACGCTTTGCGCTGGCCATGATCGACGTGGACTGCCGTGACCTCGCAGCCAGCGGTGACGGCGAGCGCTAGCAGCGCCAGCGAATCAGCGCCACCGGAAACACCACAGCGCAGTGGTAGTCCCGCCTCGGGAAACGTGCAGCGCTCAAGCCATGCCGACAGGGCACGGCGATCGTTCACGTTCAGGCGACCTTGTCGGCGGGAGCAGCCCGATCGATCCACAGCTGCGGATCCTTGATCTCTGCGAGAAGCGGCAACATCGTAGGCCCTTCCCACACACGGTCGATCAGTTCGCGACCGCCGTGGTCCTCGACAGCTTCGATGAAATTCTCGCCCTGGGCGTACTGCTTCATTTTTGCTTCGAGCCCGGCGAGGCGCTGAATGAGCCCAACAAAGGTCGACTTGTTCTGACGTCGTTGACGCAAGATACGACCGAAGCGAGCAGCGTCGTGAACGTAGCCGACGCCAGCGCGGTCCATCGTGGTATCGCCGTGACCTTCGAGCAGGCTCATGAGGCCTCCGATGTGGTCGAGGGTTTCACGCTGCTTCTCCGACGCGAACACCGCGGTGAGTCCGCCATCGTCGAGCGGATCGCCGCCAGCCTTCTTGACCTCGAGAGCACGACGGAGTCCATCGATAAAGCGCTGCGGATCAGGGTCGGCTTCTTCCATCGTCGTAGTGACGAGGCTGAGGAAGTGTTCGCGCATCCACGGAACGCCGGTGAATTGCGCACGATGGGTGACCTCGTGCAGAGCAAGCCAGAGGCGGAAGTCGCGTTCGGGGAACGCAAAGCGTTTCTCGAGCGCAGCAACGTTCGACCCGACGTAATAGACGATGTCTTGATCTTCGGGATTCTCGTCCTCGATGACCAACAGGTCGTACTGGCCGAGCACGCGTGTGCTCATCCAGCCGAGCAACATGCCGAGCTCGGCACCGGCAACCTTTGGACCGACCGCGCTGAACGGCCCGGTCATCTCCTCTTCCATCTTCGCAAGCATTGGCTTGAGCAGGCGTTGGAACGATGCGAGGTTTGCATCGACCCAGTCGGCTCGGTCTGCGACTCGGCCGCGCGCATTGCCGTCGAGCGACTTCAGCCCGGTCTCTTTGGCCACGAGATCCTCGGCGAGCGCGGTGAACTCTTCGAAGTCGGCATTCATCCTGGCGCGCTCGTCGCCAACGATTTCGGGTTCGTTTCGGTTGACCTTGGCCGCGATCGTGCGAGCGAGGTCCCAGTCGATTGCTTTGGATTCGCTCACCGGTTCAGACAAGTCAGCGCTACAGCTGCTGCTGCTTGCGCTGCTTACGGCTCGGGTACTGCTTGGAAGTCACGAAGTACAGGTAGCCACCGATAATCGCGACGAGCAGCCCAATGGTGCCAATCACGAGAGCGGGTGCGATCCAGAAAGTCCAAACGACAGCGAACATGGTGAAGAGCTTACCGGCCCGAAGCGGTGGTTTGAGAACCTAAGCGTCTTCGGAAAAACCCAGTGCCCGTGTGATGCGCGCTCGCACATCCTCTGGCATGGGGTCGAGAGCCTTCGAAGCAACGGTGGTTCGAAGCTGCATTTGGAACGCCTGTGCGCTCTGACACGAGCCACACACCGCAAGATGCTGGCTGACGGCTTGCGCCTGCGGGAGTGCGAGCTCTCCATCGAGGAACACCGACAGGCTGCGATGAACGTCCATACACGATGCGTCGATCGGCGCGTGCTGGAGCGGCGCTGCAAGCGGCATGGGCCCTGCGGGGTTGAAACCGTCGATCCCGAGAAACGGTGTGTCCGCAGCTACGAAAGGATCGGAGGCGGCAAAGACAGCGCTTTGACTTGGTTCGTTCGGATTCATTGGGGTCTGACTCATGGCGTTACGACCTCCCCGTCGGTTGCCACTGCGGATGTATCGGACTCACTTGCTTCGGTCTCGACAACAGGCTCTTCGCCATCTTCATTCCCAAAATCCGCATCAGGAAGCAGATTTCTTTCACCGGCGTAGTCGTGCAACTGCTTCTCAAGTGCCTTGCGACCACGGTGGATCCGGCTCATTACGGTGCCGATGGGAACGTCGAGAATTTCCGCGATTTCTTTGTACGCGAAGCCTTCGACGTCGGCCAACAGCACTGCGATCCGGAAGTTCTCCGGGATGGCCTCGATCGCAGCCTTGACGGCGTCGTCGGTGACCGAGCTCAAGAATGACTCCTCGGCGCTGGTCCCGAGCTCGGATTGCTCGCCCCCGAGGCGGCGGTACAGATACATGTCCTCCACATCGGAGATATCGGTTTCGTCGGGTCGGCGCTGCTTGGCCCGGTACCGGTTGATGTAGCTGTTGGTGAGGATGCGATACATCCACGCCTTGAGGTTTGTTCCTTCTTGGAAGCGTTCGTACCCGCGGTAGGCCTTGAGATAGGTCTCTTGGACGAGGTCCTCAGCATCGGCAGCATTGCGGGTCATACGCAACGCAGCCGAGTAGAGCTGGTCCATAAGCGGCATTGCCGCTTCGGCGAAGGAGGCTTGATCTGCCATGTGCCGACTCTATCGACCAGTCACCGTCGCTGGAGAGTCGCGGCCGCGAAGGTGACGACGCGCGGTGACAATATGCTCAGGTCATGGGAATTGCGAAGAAGTACCTCGAGAAGAAGGCGACGCAGCGAGTACCCGCGCCCGTTCTCGATGCGGCGGGCCGTGCGTTGATCGAGGGAATCGACCGAGCGGTCGTTGCTCGGTGGGAGCGAGCCCAAGAGGTCGCGCAAACGACCGCTCCAGGGGCAGCCCCGGAAATCAAGGCCCGGATGATCGCTTCACCGATCCGCAAGAAAATGACCGCTCTCGGCGCAGCTGCTGGCGCAACCGCCGCCGCCCCCGGTGTTGGTACCAGTATCGCTGTGGGCACGCTCGCAGCCGAACTTGGTGTCGTTGCACTGCAAACCACCGACATGGTTATGGCGATCGGCGCCGCGTACGGCCACACCGAAGCGACCCCCGAGGAACGCCGGGCGTGGGTCCTTGCCGTGCTGGCCTTCGGTGACGACGCTGCGGAAGAATTCTCGACGCTCGCCCGCGACATGGGAATGAAGATCAACGACGGCCACGCGATCGAAGTCGCCGGCGAAGCGCTCGGAGGCGGCGCTGGTCAGGTCGCCACCATCGATGCATTGCGACGGATCAACACCACGCTCGTCGGCCAGGTGCTGAAGAAGTGGGGCACTCGCCGTGGTGCGGCGACCGTCGGGAAGCTGCTGCCCTTTGGCGTCGGCGCAGCCGTTGGCGGTAGCGCAAATTTCCTCATGATGCGCGAGTTCGCAAAGCAAGCCGACACGTTCTTCTCGCAGTACGACCGCGAGTTCGTCCTCGGCATTGCCCGCCAAGACACGGTCTTTGGCGCCGACACGATCGACGTTGCAGGGCGGCGCGTCGAGGAGCAACGCGTTCAGGATCAGATCCAGGACAGCGTCGTACCTCATCAGCCACCGCCACCGAGCCCGGACGCCGAACCGCACCGATAGCCGACCGAAGTGCCATAGACGAATCCGCCCGGGACCTTCATTCCTCGCGTCGGATTGCCGACCATCCCCACATGAAGTGGGACAACGGACTTCCAGACGCTCCAACGATCCGCGCCGCATCGCGATACGACTTTGCGGTACCGACGATCGTGGAATTGTCGAACGGTCTATTCAACACCGCTGACCGATCGGACGGGCTACTCGTCGAACTCTCCGCCGGTGGCGCCGCAATCGTGATGCCAAGCGATCCTCGGCTGAAGGTGAAAAAGCGTTACCGGGTCTATGTCGACGACCACGAAGGGGTGATCGAGGTGCGGAACATCACCGAGCTCATCGACGGACAAACCCGAATCGGCGTGTCGTTCTTCCGCCTCGGACTAGAGCTGCAAGAGCTAGTCGTCGACTCCCTCGAAAGCGCCAAGCGAGAAACGTCCCGCCTAGCCGGGTAGCGATCACAGCGGGTCGGTGAACCGCTCGCCGTGTTCCTTCACATACTCGGTCCAACGATGGCCGTCCCAGTAGCGAAGCTCATGACGTCCGACGGGATCCTCGAAGAAACCTGGTGTGCGCGCAGAGAACCCAGCCGTGCGATCCATATCGATCGACACACCCGACCGCTCGTGGGCTCCAACGAACGCCCGGTTCGGCGCGTGCGCCGGCATACGTGCGGGCTCGGCCATACTCACCACGCGTTTACGGGTCGGGTTCTGTTCAGGCGTGGGACGCCCGCGGAGCTTGGCGGCACGTGCCGCGACCGTGTCTTCGGGAGTGGTGCTCGAGTTCGACGCTTCGATGCGAACGCCGTCGCTCATCACCGCATTCGTGTTCTTTTGCGTCGAGACGAGGATCGGCGGAGCCGGCGGGCCATCGACGTTCGCATCGACCGGGGTTGGCGGTGGTGTAGCTATCCGAGCAGCGTGTTCGGGAGTCGCAAGCTGCACTTCGGTCGTGGCGGCGTGCGCCGGCGCAGCATGGCCCGGAGCGGCGTGCGCTGGAGCTGATCGAAGCTCTGCGGCATGAACTGGCATCTTCTGGCGACTCTTGGTCGTCGCGTACGCAACGAGACCCGCTGCCGCCGCAGCTGCCAAGAGGAGCGCCGCGAAGATCAGGGCAATCCAGTCGATAAAGGCAAGGTCGGTAAACATGGGAGTAAGCCTGTGCAGCTCCGCACGATGGCGCAATATCGCACAATGCCGCCAAACTCGGTCGCAAATTCACACTCAGTGAGGAGTGGCGATTTTGCGACCGACCCATCACACAATGCGGTCAAATGAGTCGGATCGACTACGCCTGGAGGTATCACCGTATGCGGTCGCTTCAGAAATTTCTTTTGGCGCTGTTCTTGGGCGTAGCTATCGATCTTGCTAGCAACATTTCGATCGTTGCGCTCATGTTCGATCGGTTGAGGCCGAATGGTTGTCTAGGTAATTCGACTAGCTAATGAGGGTCTCATGGACCAAGAGATGGGCAAGAACAACGAGGCAACGGAATGGCCAGCGCTCAGCGCTGACCTGAACGTCGCTCGCGCGGCAGCGCGAACGATCACGCTCGACACCCAGCGAGCGACAGAAGACGGCCGAATCCTCGAGGTGACTTCTCAGCTCGAGCTCGTGCGCACAAGGCTGTCCTCACTCGAGCGGCACGTCTTCGACGCAACCGCCGGTAGCACCGTCCCCGACGACCTTCTCGAACGCCTGACCTCGCTCGACAGCGAACTCGCCGAGTCTGCATCGCAGTTCCATGGCCTCGCCGGCCGCGTCGCTGCAGCCGAAGAGCAGATCGCCACCACAGTGCTGTCCTCTGTCGATGGCTACGACGCCCGGCTGAACGTTGTCGAGGACGCCCGTCTTGCCCAGACGAACGAACTCAACGAGCTCACCAGCTACCTCGAACAAGCCTTTACCCGCATTGCTGAACTCGCCGCGGTCATCGACGACGAGCGCGGCGCCAACGCCAACTTCCGCGCGGAGAACTTCAACCAGCTCAGCGATCTCGGCGATGACGTCAACGGCAAGATGGAGCACCTCGATGCTGCGATCTCTGCGCTCTCCTCGCGCGTCGATCTCGCCACCGAATCCATCGACGCATCAACGGCCTCGGCAACGACCGCTCTCGAAGAGTCGGTCGCCAACCTCGAAGACCGAATGAACGCCGCCGAAGCACGACTCGGCAGCACCGACGAGGTCTCAACCTCAATTCAGTTCCTCACCGCTCGTGCCGAGGCACTCGAAGAAGCACAGATCAATACATCGGGCAACATCATCGAGAACGTCGAGCGCGCTCACGCTCGCATCGACGACGCTGTCTCCACGACCTCGACCGCCCACCAGCGTGTGGACGCGGCCGAGCAACGTATCTCCACCGCCGAATCTCAGCTCGAAGAACTGCTCGACCATGCGGCGTCCAGCACGCCGGACTCGGCGAGCTCCGCTGAGGTCCAATCGGTACGCGGCGACGTCGACACAGTCTCCTCACGCGTTGAGTCGATGAGTGAAGCCATCGACGCATCGAAGGCCGACATCGACAACGTGAAGAACGTCATCGACGGCCAAGCCGAGATCACGTCTGCGAACACCGAGAAGCTCGAGTCGTTCGAACAGAGCATCCAGTCGCTCGAGGGATCTCGCGACAGCCAGAACACCGTGCTCGAGACGCACTCGGAGATCCTCGACGCAACCACGGGTCTGCTCGCGGAGCACTCGGGACTTCTCGCCGAGAGCCAAGAATCAATCGCTGCGTACAACGCCCAACTCGAAGGCCATGCAGCTGCAGTCGCAGAAGCCCTAGAACTCGCCGAAGCCGCTAACCACGCAGCTCACGCTGCAACCGAACGCGTCGACACCACTTCGGGCGTTGCAAGCGACGAGGTGAAGGACCAAGTCGATGCTGCTAGCCAGCGCCTCGACACCGTCGACTCTTCGATCGAAGGCCTCAGCGAGCAGGTCACCAACGCGGCTACCGCTATCGATGCTGCACATGCACGGATCGATGAGACCGAGTCTGCGGTCTTTGGGGCATCGAGCCAGCTCGACTCCCATCGCAGCGAGACCGACGCAAAGATCACCGACGTCACTCACGAACTCCACACCCGGATCGACACCGCGTTCGGAAAGATCGACCAGCTCGAAGAACAGCACGCTGGCGGCGTCGATGAGGATCTCTCTGGCACCGTCGAGCAGATCTCGGGTCGGGTCGATGACAACGCGGATCAGATCCACCAGATACGCGAACAGGTCGGGGCCAAGGACGGACGAATTGGCGAAGCCCACGAACGCATCTCTGCGTCGGAATCTCGCATCGGCGAGGCCCACGATCGCATCAACACCACGAACGCTCTCGTCGACGACGCACACGAACGCATCAATACCACCGACGCCCGCGTCGACGACGCACACGAACGCATCAACACCACCGACGCCCGCATCGACGACGCACACGAACGCATTAGCTCGAGCGCTCAGCAGGCCTACAACACCATCGAACGTGTCGACGCCGTAGACGAGCGAGTCACCGAAACACACGAACGCGTGGGCTCTCTCGAAGAGCAGGTCCACGCACTCGAGTCGACGGTCGGCGACGCAATCGCGACCGCTGGAGATGAAGCACAATCACAGACGGTCGAATCGATCGCCTCACTCGGAGACCAGGTCGCCGACGTGCGCGACGCCACCGGCGCCAACGCACAACGTATCGATGCCGTGCAGTCGCAGCTCGGCGAGCTCAGCGACTCGACGGGTGAACTTCGAGAGCACGTCGTTGCACTCACGAGCCAGGTCGAGCAGCAAGACCAACCAGCGAGCATCGACCCGCAAGAACTCCAGCAGATCAACGAGCGTCTCGACGCGACGGACTCACACATTTCTTCCATTGGTGAGAACGTCAGCACGGTGACCACCCAGATCGACACGGTGACCGCCCAGATCGGCGAAGTCACCGCACAAGTCGATCAGGCAACTCACCAGAACAATGAAGCCAATGAATCGCTGCGCCAGTCGTTGTTCAGCCGCATCGAGGACACCGAAGGCCGCCTGGCCGAGCGGATCTCATCGATCGAAGTCAACACCAACACGCAATCCGCTGTCGTCGATGACGCCCGCCTCGATGCACTCTCCGCGTCGATTACCCAAGCAGAAGAGAGCGCCCGTGAAGCACAATCCCTCTCCGAGAACCTGCGACTTCTCCAAGCGGACCTCGTGCAGGCAATCCAGTCGGAAATGCGAACACAATCCGACGAGATTGAGCAGCACAATGCCATCCTCGCCGAGCTCCGCTCCACAGCAGACGGCGACCATGCCTCCGCAGAACGAGTGCAGGTGCTCGAAGCCAAGATTGGCGAAGCGCTGCAATCAATTTCTCAGCTGACTCAACTCCAGCGTCGGAACACGACGGTCGAAACCCAGCTCACCGACACCCTTGTCGCGACGAGTCAAGGTGTTGAACACACTCAACAACATGTCATTGCACTCCGCGGCGAGCTTGAGACAGCGCTTGGTCGAATCGCTCGCCTCGAGTCGATGATCGCCTCGCTCCAGGCCGCACCAGCTGCGGCTCCAGCAACGGCAGTGTCGCCCGAAGCAGTCGCCGCACCGCCGACCGACGCGGACGATGACGACGCCGA
>CALBVK010000123.1 GCA_937969345.1 uncultured Acidimicrobiales bacterium | reverse complement strand
CGTGGATTTGTACAGGATTCGGTACCTCACAGGTCACTTTTTCTGTACAAATCTGAGGAGGTCGGCCAAGGTCTTGGCGCACTGGCTTGGACGGTCCGACAGGTCGGCCGCCGTGAACCGAAGCGGCGTCCATCCTGCTCGTACGAGCGCGTTCTGGCGCCCGCCGTCGGCGGCGATCTGCTGCGAGGTCGAGTGAAAGGCAGCTCCATCGATCTCGACAAAGACGCGCTCGGCAAGCCACGCAAAGTCAAGACGATAATTTCGTCCCTCGACCTTTACCGGAAGCTGAGGCACAGGGCGGACAATGCTGAACCGATCGCAGATCTCTAAGAACTGGACCTCGAGGCCCGATTCGGTGAAATCAGCTCCATCGGGAAGCGCATCCAGTACCCGCTCGAGCACACCGGTGCCGTTGCGACCTTGCTTACTTGTTCTTTGGCGCATCATCCATAGATCGCGCGGCGAGACGAGCTCGGTTGCGACCGCATGGCGAAGGATGCGAAGCACCTCATGTTCGGGAAAGATCAGCCCGAGATCGCAGATTGTTCGTTCTGGCGTCGTTACCGCAACGCCATCGACTTCGGTGACGTCCGCCGGCTCCAAATCACGAGATCGGTGAACGATCGCTCCGGCCAGCGATGCGCTTCGCGGAAATCGCACGGAGACTTCGATCTCGTCATCGACCGTGCGAAATCCCCAAAGTCGTGAAGCGGTCCGGTGTGATGCCGTCGCATCGCCAGCGAGCACCGCGATCATCACGTCCTGAAGCCACGTCTCTCTTGTCCCTGCGAGTTGCACGACACCTTTTGCCCGGCGGCGCAGCAGACCCTCGTCCACACGCGACGCCACCATGCGCTTGGTGTATCCCGCCTTCAGCAGCTGCTCGGCCGTCAGTAGTCCGTGTTGTCGAGTTGCCGTCGCCCGTAATTCGATGAAATTCGCCATCCCACCGTTGTAGTCACCACCACTGACATCATCCCCGCCGCCAGAGATTTGTACAGGATTTGGAACCTGTGGGGGTCCATTTTCTGTACAAATCCGTGAGGTCCGTTTTTGTACAGGATTTGGAACCTGTGGGGTTCCTTTTTCTGTACAAATCTCTAGAGGGTTACTGGGGTGCCTTGGGGGTTATGGCAGGCGACCCAATGGTCAGGGCCGAACTGTTCGAATTCGGGGACCGTGGTTGTGCAGACTTCGGTGGCGTACGCGCAGCGGGTGTGGAACCGACAGCCCGTTGGCGGATCGAGCGGTGAGGGAAGTTCCCCCGACAGCGAACCGTCATCGACCACACCAGAACCCGGGATCGCCGCGAGCAACGCTTGGGTGTATGGATGGATTGGGTTGTCGAAGATGCTGTCGGCATCGCCAACCTCGGCAACCCGTCCCAAGTACATGACCATCACGCGGTCGCTCACGTTGCGAACAACAGCCAGATCGTGGCTGATGAAGAGCATCGTGAGATCGTGCTCGGTCTTGAGGTCGTCGAGCAGGTTAAGGATCTGGGCCTGGACAGACACGTCGAGCGCACTCACCGGCTCGTCGCAGATCAGTACCCGCGGATCGAGTGCGAGCGCACGAGCAATACTGATTCGTTGACACTGGCCGCCCGAGAACTGGAACGGCTTGCGGTCCTTGTACTGCGGGTCAATACCGACCGACTCGATCAACTCGACCAACCGAGCATCGGTCCACGCGCCGTGGGTTCCCCAGATCTCGACACCTTCGCTAATGATGTCCCAGACCGAACGTCGCGGGTTTAGTGCCGAGATCGGATCCTGGAAGATCATCTGGAGATCGGTGCGCTTGGAACGCAAGGTCTCCTTATCCATCGATGTCAGATCGGCATCGCGGTACACAACCGAGCCACTCGTCGGCCGAGGCATCTGAATGACGGCCTTGGCCGTGGTCGACTTACCGCAACCAGACTCGCCCACAATTCCGAGAGTCTCACCCTCGAGAACATCGAACGAGACGTCGCTGACCGCCTGCAACACCGCACCTCTCGGGCCCGGAAACTCCATCACCAAGTTCTCGACACGAATGAGCGCCTCTGCGTCCTCGGGCCGAAGTGAGCGCGTTCCGACTCCTACCATTACGCCTCCCCACCAACGGTCGAAGCCGCAGCGACGAGGCCCTGCGGATGGAAGCAGGCGTAGCGATGCGTCTCGGAGCCCGGCACGGCCGAGAGCGGAGGAATCGAGGTACGACACTCGTCGGTTGCGAAGGTGCATCGAGGAGCGAACGGACAGGACACGGGCGTGATCGCAAGATCTGGTGGACTGCCAGGGATTGGATCGAGCCGTGTCCCACGAGGCATCGACATGTCCGGAATCGCCCGTTGCAGGGCCTGGGTGTACGGGTGCTCGGTGTCGGCAAAGACCTCTTCGGTAGTCGCCGTCTCCATGACCCGCCCGCCGTACATCACGGCGATCGAGTCGGTGCGGTCTCGCACCACACCGAGGTCATGGGTGATGAGAATCAGCGCCATATCGAGCTCACGGCGCAGCGAGTCGAGCAGGTCGAGGATGTCTCGCTGCACGGTGACATCGAGCGCCGTCGTTGGTTCGTCGGCAATGAGCAGCGCTGGATCATTCGCCAAAGCCATTGCGATGACAACACGCTGGCGCATGCCGCCGGACAACTCGTGTGGGTACTGCGACAAACGCTTCGTCGGATCCGGGATACGAACAAGGTCGAGTAGCTCGATGGCGCGTGACTTTGCAGCGTCACGGGAAAGGCCACGGTGGAAACGCATGCCCTCCATCAGCTGCTCACCGATTCGCTTGACCGGGTTGAGCGACGTCATCGGGTTCTGAAAGACCATGGCGATGTCGACGCCGTAGAAGTGTTTGCGGCGGTCCTTCGACATGTTGAAGACATCGACGTCCTCATATTGCGCGGACCCGTCGATCTTGGCGGTGCGAGGAAGGAGCCCCATGAGCGACTTGACCGTCACGGACTTGCCCGAACCGGACTCGCCGACGATGCCAAGTGCCTGGCCCTTGTCGACCGCGAAACTCACGTCGGACACCGCGTAGACCGGTCCCTTCGGCGTGTTGAATGTGACGGCGAGTTCGTTGACCTCGAGCAGTGCCATTAGAGCGCCAGCTCCTTCGCATCGAAGACTTCCCGTATTCGGTCGCCCGCATAGTTCAGGCACAGCACGGTCAAGAACACGACGCCGATCGGGAACAAGGCAGCGTGCGGACCGTCCTGCAGGTTTCGCACCGAACTCCCCGCTTCGAGAATCTGTTTGCCCCAACTCAGCCCGCCGTTCACCGAAATACCGAGGAACGCGAGCGTGCCCTCGGCAACGATGGCGATACCCATGCCGAGCAACGCGAGCGCCGACATCGGAATGACGACGTTGGGCAACAGCTCCTTGACGATGATGCGGCTGTCTTTGGCTCCGAGGATCCGGGCGGCGGTCACGAAGTCACGTTCGGCGAACACCAACGTTTGTGCTCGAGCCAGGCGCCCGACCGGGGCGATCGCCAAGATGCCGAGGCTGAACGAAATCCAGAACACGGTTCGACCGAGGAGCGTGGTGATGAGGATGGCGAGGATCAGCGCTGGAAACGACAGCAGCGTGACGAACGCGAACGACACGATCTTGTCGAACCAGCCGCGGAAGTACCCGGACAAGATGCCCAACGTTCCGCCGACGAGAAAGCCGATCAGAATCGCCAAGAAGCCAACGAGCAGCGAGATGCGAGCCCCCCAGATGGTCAGCGAGAAGACATCGCGCCCGGTGCTGTCCGCGCCGAACCACAGTCCTGCTCGTGGCCCTTCGAGCTTGCTGCCAACCGCAACCTTGTTCGGGTCTTCGAGCGGCAGAATCGGCGCGAACACCGCGAGGAAGACGATCGTCAAAAGGAAGCCGACGCTCAACCAAAACCCGAGGCCGAGCTGTTTGGCGATCGACGGAGGGTTCGGGGCCGGTGCCTCGTCGAGCAGCGGACTAGTGGTTTGCGCGTTAGCCATCGAGACGCACCCTGGGGTCGAGGAAGCTGTAGAGAAGATCGACGATGAAGTTCACGACGACGAAGATGACGGTGATGATGACCACGACGGCCAACACCACCGGAAAGTCATCGCGAATGATCGCTTCGATCACGGCCGCGCCGATACCGGGAATGCCGAAGTAGCTCTCGACGACGAGTGAGCCGCCGATCAGCGCACCGGTCTGAATGCCGAACACCGTGAGCATCGAGAACAGCGACGGTCGAAGCGCATGGCGGAACAGAATGCGCCACTGCGGCAAACCCTTCGCCCGTGCCACCGCAATGAAGTCTTCTTGGAGGGTCGAGATCAGGTCGGTCCGCAACAGCCGCTGGTAGGTGGCGATGAGCGGAATAGCGAGCGACAGCGCTGGCAAGAACATCGAGTACAACCGCGCGCCGATCGTCTCATCGTCGTATCTGGTGGGGAAGATCTCCCATCGGACCGCGCCCAGCCAGAACAGCAACACGACCAACGCAAACACCGGCACACCGAGCATGCCGAACGACACGACCGTGCTGACCTTGTCCGGCAGTCGATACGCCCGCGATGCCGTCCACAGCGCCCACGGTATGGAAATCAACACCGACAACACCTGTGCGTAGACCATCAGAATCAGCGTGATCGGGAGTCGATTCGAGATCTCGGTACTTACTTGGGTTTGGTTCTTGAAGCTCCGACCAAAGTCCCCGGTCGCCATATCGCCGAGCCATCGGCCGTAGCGAACAATGAACGGATCGTCGAGGTGGTATTCGGCGCGAGCCTCCGCTCGAACCTCAGCAAACTCCGGTCCGGCGTCCTCGTTAGCGATCGGCCCGAGGATGTTGAAGAGGGGGTCGCCCAAGAAGTTCATGGCACCGAACGCGAGCAGCGTGACGGCCAGGACGACCAACACCATCTGCACGATACGTGTAGCTATGAACTTCATTGACCGCTCCCCCCGAACCGGTTGTAGGGCTTAGTTGGTCAGGAACAGTTGCGGCAACCAGATCACGCCTCGGGTCTGACAAGGCAGCTCCGCCCCGTCGGGAGCCGTTGCATCGCAGACGCCACCGACACTGGTCGACGATGACACCATCCAGTTGGTGTGCGACACGGTGATGTACTGGAACGAGTCGCGTAGGTTCTCCTGGATCTGAGTCCAAATGGCGTAGCGCTCGTCGAAGTCTTCGGTCGCACGCTGCTGGGCGATTAGCGCGTCGCGCTCCTCGTTGCAGTTACGAGACCAGTTGATCGAAAGCGCACCGATCGTCGAGCACGTAAAGAACGCGGTGTCGACGTCTGGGTCGCTAAAGCCGTGGTAGCGCCACGTGGCCATCTGGTACTGACCAAAGATGACCTCGTTGATGTGCTGATCGTTTGGAATGACCTGGACTTCGATGTTGAAGAACTCCGAGTAGGCGTCGCCCACGAGCGTTGCGATGCGGTCTAGCGCAAGGCTCGGGCCGTCATGCTGGTATTCGATGTTGACCTTGCCGTCGGTGCACTGATCGGGCACGTCGGCGCAGTAGGACGCAACGAGCGGTCCGGCGAGTTCAGGCTGATCGTCGACCTGCTGGATTGCCGGAACGTTCCATGGCGTGTCGACGGAGAACAACGAGTCGGCTTCGAGGGCGGTTCCCTCGTCGATAAAGTCGGCGTATTGCGCCTTCGGGAAGGCAGCTGTTGCGGCCTCACGAACACGGATGTCGTCGAACGGCGGAACCTGAGCGTTCATGAGGAGCATGAACTCTTCACCGCTGTTGTCTTCGATGCGTGTGATGTCACCTTCTTCACGAAGGCGCAAGATCGACTCGGCGTCGGTGCCGTGGATGATCTCGAGGTCTCCGGCGAGGAACTGATCGGTACGGGTTGAGTCCTGACTGATCGGGTAGAACTCGATGGTGTCGAGGTTGCCTGGTTCGCCCCAGTAATTCGGGTTGCGCTCAAGGACCGTCTTTTGGTCCTGTACGCGTTCGGCGATCATGTACGGACCGGCGCCGATTGGCATTTGGTCGAGCTCAGGGTTTTCGTCACGGGCATCGAGCCATGCTGGAGAGCCGATCATTCCGAGCTGCTCGGCGAAGTAGTACGGAAGCGCCGCGTTTGGTCCGCTGGCGTTCAGGCGGAACGTCATGTCGTCGACGAGCTCGACCGGTGTTTCAGGGGAGAAGGCGGGCTTGAACACGAGCGAGGTCAGTGGGTCGGCGAGGAATGCTTCGATCGTCTTGACGACGGCGGCAGCGTCCATGGTGGCGCCATCGCTGAACACGATGCCTTCGCGCATCGTGACGTCCCACGAGCTGAAGTCGTCGTTGGGCGTCCAACTTTCGCTGAGGTTGTTGTGCCACTGGCCGTCCTTGTCGACCACGACGAGCGTGTCGAAGACTGCGGTAGCCAGCATGATTGGGCCGCGGTTGAGGCCGGTGTTCGTCGGGTTGAGCGACCCAGCCTCGGTCTGCAGACCAATGCGGATCGTGCCACCTTCGATGACCTCGACCGTTTCGTCTTCGGCGGTAACGGCGTCGGAGCCGTCTGCGCTGGTGTCGGCGCCTTCGGTTGGGGCGTCATCGGCCTCGGAGCTGTCGTCCGAGTCGGTCTCTGCGGTGTCGGAAGTTCCGGTTTCGGAAGAGTCAGATGAGTCTCCTCCGGAACAGGCACCGGCCAGAAGAGCAAACGCAAAGAGCACTGCAAGTAGTCGACGAAGTCGGTTGGTAGCGAGCACGAATCATTCCCCTTGAATTGGCAGCGACGTTGTTACGTCGGTCACATGGTGACTTACTCATCGGTAACGAGCAAGTCAGGCACTGTAGTTGAACCGCCCGAGCGCCCCAATGACCATCATCTGAACTCTGGGTTACTCGGCCAACAACGTGCGGGCGATCACCATCTTTTGGATCTCGCTCGTGCCCTCACCGATGATCATCAGCGGCGAGTCGCGCAGGTACCGCTCGACCCGATACTCGGTCGTGTACCCGTTGCCGCCGTGGATCCGCACCGCGTCCATCGCGACCTCAAAGGCCGTCTCGCTCGCAAAGAGCTTCGCCATACCGGCCTCGAGATCGATCCGCTCGCCCCGATCGAATTTCTGCGCGGCGTCGTAAGTCATCAGCCGGGCGGCGTGAACCTTGGTCGCCATCTCGGCGAGACGAAACGCAACGGCCTGATGCTGAGCGATAGGCCGTCCGAAGGTCTCGCGTTCCTTGGCGTACGCCATCGCGTCGTCCAAGGCTGCTTGGGCGACACCCACGGCGCGAGCGGCGATGTTGATACGTCCGAACTCGAGGGCGCTGAGTGCGTATCTCAGGCCGTGCCCAATCCCGTCCTCGCCACCGAGCACGTTGGCGTTCGGCACGCGATGGTCGACGTAGCTCATCTCGACCGTCTCCACGCCTCGGTAACCGAGCTTGCCGATCGTGTTGCTGGCGGTGATCCCCTCGAACCGCTCCCCCGGTTCTTTCTCGACGAGGAAACAGGTGATCTGATCGGTGTCGGTCTTTGCGAGCAGCATCACCAGGCTCGACCGCACGCCGTTGGTCACCCACATCTTCGTGCCGTTGATCCGCCATTCGTCGCCGTCTCTAGTGGCGCGAGCACGCAGCGCCTTTGCGTCGCTGCCAGCATCGGGCTCGCTCAGGCTGAACGCTGCTCGGAACGAGCCGTCGCACATCCTCGGCAGGAATTGCCGCTTCTGCTCCTCGGTCCCGAAGCGAGCGATCATCGTCGCGCCAATCTTGTGTGTGTTGACGATCCCGGCGAGGGTCATCCACCCGCGGCTCAGCTCCTCGATGATGCGTGCGTAGGTCGTTGCATCGAGGCCCAGACCGCCGTACTCGGGCGGGATCGTGGAGCCGAACAAGCCGAACGCACACATCTGGTCGAACATCGCTTGGGGGAATTCGTCCGCGTGCTCGTGCGCACTCGCTTGGTGGACGACGTCTCGGTCGACCCACGCTCGAACCGCATCGACGATCCAATCGGTGTCCTCTGATTCGACGGGCATGGTTGGGACAGTACACCTCGACTTCCAGTAGCGATATTGCTAGACCCCGGTCGCCCGATTACGAGCTGGCGCATTGCAGTCGATGAATAGGTATGAGTGCCGAAGCGGCACGGACCGCGGAACATGACCGACTCGATGGCCCCGACCGCCGCGCCTGGCTGCGTTGGGGCCCGTACCTCTCCGAGCGCGGCTGGGGCACCGTCCGCGAGGACTACGGGGGCGCATCGAGTCCGTGGTCGTCGTTCACCCACGACCACGCACGTTCGCGGGCCTACCGGTGGAACGAAGACGGCCTTGCCGGAATCAGTGACATCGACCAGACCTTGTGTCTTGCGTTCGCCTTCTGGAACGGGGTCGACCCGATTCTCAAAGAACGAATCTTCGGGCTAACCGGCGAGGAAGGAAACCACGGCGAGGACGCGAAGGAGACCTGGTGGTACACCGATGCCGCCCCAACGGCGTCGTATCTCGAATGGTCCTACGTATACCCACAGGCCGAATTTCCGTACTCCGACCTCGTAGAGCGAAACGGTTCTCGTAGCCGCAAAGAACGCGAGTACGAACTCGAGGACACCGGGGTCTTCGACGACGGCTACTGGGACATCACCGTCCGGTACGCAAAGGAATCGCCTGATGAGATCGTGGCCACCGTCTCGGCGGTCAACCGGGGGTCCGAAACCGCCACGCTGCACATCCTGCCGACCATGTGGTTCCGCAACACCTGGTCGTATGACGATGACGCGGCTATTCCCGAGTTATCGCTGCGAGGTGGGGCAGTGCACGCGACGAGCCGGCGGCTTCCCACGATGACGTTGCGGGGCGACGGCGACCCAACCCCGTTGTTCTGCAACAACGAAACGAACACGAAGCAACTCTGGGGTTACGGCGACCACGACAGCTATCCCAAGGACGGGATCAACGACCACGTGATAGCTGGCGCACCGACAGTCGATCCCCAGCAGGTCGGCACGAAGGCAGCGCTGTGGTTCGAGCGCGAGGTCGCCCCCGGCGATCAGACCACCATCACCGTGTATCTCACCCCGGACAGCGTCGATGCCGCGTCGCTCGATGCAGCCGAGACCATCGAGGCCCGCCGCTGCGACACCGACGACTTCTACGGCGCCGCCATTCCGCCCGAGGTCGATGACGACGCCCGAGGGATCGCTCGTGCCGCGCTCGCTGGAATGATCTGGGGCAAGCAGTTCTACGCTTACGACGTCGACCCGTGGATCGATGACGACGGCCGCGGTCTCGAGGCCGAGCGCGGTGGCCCGGACCGGAACCACGACTGGCCCCACCATTTCGCAAGCGACGTGATCTCGATGCCGGACCCGTGGGAGTACCCGTGGTACGCCGCCTGGGACCTCGCTTTCCATTGCATCCCGCTGGCGCACGTCGATCCCGACTTTGCGAAGGAACAACTGCTGCTGCTCACCGAGGACCGCTACATGCACCCCAACGGCCAGCTGCCGGCATATGAATGGTCCTTTAGCGACGTCAACCCACCGGTGCATGCCCACGCTGCGCTACAGGTGTACGAGATCGATGGTTCGACCGACCGCGACTTCCTCGTCCGCATCTTCAACCGGCTCGTCCTGAACTTTGCCTGGTGGGTGAACCGCAAGGACCTCGACGAGGACAACGTGTTCGGTGGTGGCTTCTTGGGTCTCGACAACATTGGACCGATCGACCGATCTGGCGGACTGCCCGAGGGTTACCACCTCGACCAAGCAGACGGCACGGCGTGGATGGCGAGCTACGCGCTCGACATGTTGAAGATCGCGCTCATCCTCGGCGAGAGAGACCCGGTCTATGACGACATGGCCAACAAGTTCTTCGACCACTTCGCCCACATCGCTACCGCCATGCATGAGAAACACCTGTGGCACGACGAGAGTGGCTTCTACTACGACATCCTGCACGGCGGTTCCCGCGATGTGACCATGCAGGTCCGCTCGATGGTTGGCCTGCTCCCGCTGTGCGCAGCGACGCCGCTCCCCACCCAGCGCATTCTCGACCCGTCGTTGTTCGCCGATCACGTGCTCGGCTTTGTCTCGAAACGTCGTCGATACGCATCGAATGTGTTGGACGCACGCATGGAGACCATGGGTGACTCGATCTTGTTGGCCGTAGCCGACCTCGACCGTCTTCGGCGGGTGATGCGTTTCGTTGCCGACCCTGACGAGTTCCTGTCGCCACATGGCCTGCGCTCGCTGTCGGCGGCACACCGGGACGAGCCGTTCTCCTTCTCGATCGACGATGTGCACGCGTTCGTTGGATACGAGCCCGGCGAGTCGAATAGTTCGATGTTCGGCGGCAATTCCAACTGGCGTGGGCCGGTGTGGTTTCCGGTCAACCACATGATCATCCGGGCCTTGCGTCGCTACCACGCCTATGCCGGAGATGCGTTCACGATCGAGTACCCCACAGGATCGGGCGAGACCCGAACGCTCGATCATGTCGCCGACGATCTTTCCGACCGCCTCGTCTCGCTCTTCCGTTCGACGCCGGACGGAACGAAGCCCTTCCTCGGTGGCGAACGGCCACCGTGGATTGATCGCCTGCTGTTTCACGAGTACTTCGACGGCGATACCGGCCGAGGTCTGGGCGCATCACACCAGACCGGATGGACCGGCCTGGTCGCCGACCTGATCATTCGACGCTGACGATCCAACAACCGCTGATCAGCTATGCGGTTGCGACGATCTCGCGATCGACGAGCGAACCAATCTCGGCCGAGGTCAGCCCGAGCTCCGCGAGCAATGCCTCGGTGTCGGCTCCGAGCGCCGGCGCCGGTTCGGGCTCGACACCGAGCAGGCCTCCAAACGCAATCGGTGAGCCCGGTGAAAGATACGTGCCGATGTTTGGTTGCTCCACTTCGCGAAAGAGCTCGCTCTCAGTCGAACAGCGCGGATCGTTCTCGACGAGCTCGAGGAAATGTTGGTAGCGGCCCCAGCAGACGCCAAGTTCGTCGAAACGTTCGGCGAGCTCGGCCAAGGTATGTGCACCGGTCCACGTCTGGACCTGGGCCTTTACCTCCTCTCGTGCGGCAAAGCGTGCGCCCTCGTCGGCAAAGTCGAGGTCGAGCGCGATGGCGAGGTCGTTGATGGCCTCGGTCGACTCGGTTGCTTCGAGCAGCGAGCGCCACTGCTTGTTCGAGATTCCAACCGCATAAATCTGCTCGCCATCGCTTGTCGAGAACATGGCCCCAAAGGCGCCGTACAGATCGTTGCCGAAGCGTTGGCGCTCGGTTCCGAGAACCTGGGCTTCGGCCACGTGACCGAGAGCGGACACCGCAGCGAGCGCAACGTCGAATAACGCGAGCGACATATTCGACCCCTCGCCGGTACGCGTCCGATGGCGGTCGGCGGCGAGCATCCCGAGCGCTGCGGTCTGACCGCAGATGAGGTCCCAGGCGGCCAACACGTTGTTGACCGGTTGGTCGTGATCGACCGGGCCGGTCACATACGGGAATCCGATCGCGGCGTTCACGGTGTAGTCGAGTGCCGTGGAACCGTCGCGGTTACCCGTGATGGCCAACATGTTGAGATCGGCTCGCTCGGCCGATAGCTCGTCGTAGGACATCCAGCCACGAGCCGGAAAGTTCGTGAGAAAGTTGCCCGCGTCAGTAATGAGCTGGCCGAGCAACTCGCGTGCCTCAGGGGACCGCAGGTTGACGGCGATCGAGCGTTTGTTCTTGTTCAGGCCCGCCCAATACAGCGACTCGCCAGACTCGGTGAGTGGCCATCGGGTGAAGTCGATCCCTCCACCGATTTGGTCGAACCGAATAACCTCCGCGCCGAGTTGGGCCAACGTCATGCCACCACTCGGTGCGGCCACGAACGCCGAGCCTTCAATAACCCGCATGCCGTCGAGTGGTGGAACCTGCATCAATCTCTCCCGAAGAGGGCTGCGTCAACGAGCTGTGCCAAAGAAATGGCGTGCGTCCGCTGGCCGTTCAAAGTACTTTTCGACAATGTCTACCACGAGCTTTTTGGACCCGGTGATCGAAGCCGCTCGAGCGTTGCTCGCCAACGTCGATCACGACAACGCACGCGCCTTTCTACCGGTGATCGACCGCGCCGCAGGCCAGCCTCCGATCGGTGAGTCTTCGCCGTTTCCCTTGGGCGACTATCCCGAGCTCCACGCGCTGGGCAGCGAGACCACCCGTCCAATGCTTCAGGCGATCGCCGACGCCGCCTCGTCTATCACGTGGTGGCAAAGCGACGCGGCTCGGGTTCCACCGGGGTGGGTCGAGCGAAGCGGGGCAACACAATTGATCGGCCCGGACGGTGCCCTTGTTGGGCCAGATCAGTGTCGTCTCGGGCTGTTCTATCTTTCACCCGATCTTCACTACCCAGACCACTGGCACGACCCCGACGAGTTCTATCTGATCTTGGCTGGCTCGGTGAAGATGTCGGTCGAGGATCGAGTCGAGATCCTCGGCCCCGGCGACTTCTCGGTCACACCGTCGGGGGCTGTCCATAGTTTGGAAACGGCCGATAGCCCGATGCTCGCAATGTGGGGATGGGCTGGCGACGACACCAGCTTCGACAGTTACGCGTACTGAGGAGTCTTCGGCGACAGGGGTCAGGAACGTCGGCGAAGCTTGCGGGTCAGCCACACGAGCAGGCCAACGCCGGCAACGGCGCCGACGACGGGAGCTGCACGCTTTGCGAGCGCACTACCCAACCCAATGTCCCCGAGGTCGAGCACATCGTCGTCATCGTCGGAGGATGATTTTGCATCGCTCACCGGGGCTGGGTTCTCAATAACGGTCGCCGGGGCTGGAGCGGCGTGTGCCGGCGTAGGGGCAGCTGCTGTAACCGGCCCGTTCGACACCGTGGTCCCAGGAACCTCGGGCGGGCTCGGCATCGTTGGGGGCACGACCGCGTCGGCGGGGGCAGCGCTTGCTGCGGCGATGCCGTCGATCGTTGCAGGTTCGCCAATCTTTGCTTCGAGACACTCGGCAAACTGGCCGAGAAGCTTGGTGGAGACGTCTTGCATGACGCCACGGCCGAACTGTGCGACCTTGCCCGAAACCTTGAGGTCGGTGACGATGTCGACCTTGGTCTTGTCGCCGACGGGAGTCATTTGTGCAGTGATTAGCGCCTGTGCATTGCCGGCGCCACGGGTGTCACGGCCTTTGCCGTTGAGGATGACTTTGCGGGCGGCCTCGTCCTTCTCGACGAATTCGGCAGAGCCTTTGTACTCCGCGGTGACCGGGCCGACTTTGATCTTGATGCCACCGGAATACACCTCGTCGGTGTGATCGGTAAGTTTCGCTCCCGGCAAACATGGTGCGATCTGGGGGATGTCGGTGAGCAACTCCCACGCTTCATCGATTGGGGCATCAACAGTGAACGAGTTCGTGATCTCCATGACCGGACGTTACCGCCTGTTGAGGAAGTCGGCGATCTCACGCAACGACTCGGCAGACTCGGGGAAGTCGTCGTAGAACTCAAACACATGCCAGAGCCCGTCCCACACCGTGCACTCGACCTCGACGCCGCTGCGCCGAAGCTTGCGCGCCAAACGCAGACACATCGGGAGCAGCATGTCTCGGCTCGCCGTCGTGACGATCGTCGGAGGAAGGCCGTCCATCGATCCGAATAGTGGAGATATCTGGGGATCGTCCAGCGCATGTTCGCCCGGGTAAACGCCGGCGAGATCGAGGGCCCGCTGATAGGAGATCGATGGGTCGGCATCTGCCGAAGGGCCAAAGAGTTCACGATCGGTCCGCAGGTCAGCGGCCGGAGAGAGCAGGCCGAGCGCTGCGGGGAGCGCAATGCCAGCCGACACTGCGCGTTGCGCGGTGAGCAAGGCGAGATTGCCTCCGGCGCTCTCGCCCGAGAGCAGCAGGCGATGTGGCTCTGCGTCGACCATTGCTTCGTACACGGCAAAGCAATCGTCGCTCGCCGCTGGTGCGCGATGTTCTGGGGCGAGTCGATACCGAGGGGCGATGACCTCGACCCTGCACCACTCCGCGAGCGCACCGATCACCGGCATATCCGTTTCGGGGTCACCCACGATGAACGCTCCGCCAAAGACGTAGAGCATCGAGCCGTTGGCCGTGCCGCCCGTCGTCGACCGGATCCGTAGGCAGTCCACTCCCCCGACCACGATGTCATCGAGCTCGAGCGAGTGCCGAACAATGGCCCGATCGACAGCCGCCGCAAACCCCGACTTTGCGTCGGCGCGCACCTGATCGATCTGACCGAAGTCGATCGGGTCGAGCTCGGGCTCATAAGAGTTTCGATACGCCAGCGCCTCGGGGCTGATCCCTCCGTTACTCATGAATTAGCCCTTCCATTTCTTTGTCGTTGCCCGCTCTATCTGGCTCACCGATCGTGTACGTCATAGCTCAGCGAGCGACTCAAGTGCCGAGCGCTGGCCGATCGCTGCGAGCACTGGATTCGAAATGCGGTGATAGTGCCACGCCATGACGCCGAAGCCGAAGGCCCAACCGCAACCTCGGGCCCACGTTGCATCATCAACCTCCGCGTGTTCGCGCAAGAGGGGCCGGTCGTCAGCGTTCAACAGTGTCCACGCAATCATCAGATCGCACGCAGGGTCTCCGACGCCGGCGCGCCCAAAGTCGATCACCGAGGACACACGACCGTTGTTCACGACGATGTTGCTTGGAAGGAGGTCGCTGTGCACCCAGACGGGCGGTTCATCCCATTGTGGAATATCGACGATCGACCGCCAGGCACCGTTCGCAGCGGTTGTGTCGATCAGGCCATCTGCACCAAGGTCGGCAATACCGGCGAGTACGTCTTGCTCCTGAAACTGAAGCGGCGTTCCGCGAAACGATGCGGGGGCTCCGGTCGGGTCAACTCGCTGAAGCGCGGCTATGAAACGTCCGAGCTCGATCGCAGTGTCGGAGCGCTCGCTCGGCGGCTCCGAGTACGCGTCGATGCCAGGTAACCACCGACAGATCAGCCACGGAAGCGGAAAGCTTGCCGAGGGTTCACCGACGCCGACGACCACAGGCACGTCGAGCGGAAGGTGCGGCGACAGCATCGGGAGCCACCGTTGCTCATTGCGGAGGTATCTGGCGGTGACCTCATCTCTGGGCAGGCGGACCACATGGTCGACGCCAAGCCTGAACAAGACGTTGTCCGTGCCAGCAGACTCGACTCGAGAAATCGGGCGGTCGCAGTACTCCGGAAACTGTGCTTCCACCAACGACTGCACAAGGTCGGCGTCGGGCGCTGCTGCGTCTTGTGACAACGTGCGACCTACCGGGCGGTGTAGCCAGCGTCGACGTGAACGATCTCGCCGGTCATGTAGCTGGCTTCGTCGGATGCGAGAAAGACGACCACTCGAGCGATCTCGATCGGGTCGGCCAGGCGCTTCATCGGAATGGTGGCGTCGGCCATTGCCTGAAGGTCGGCTTCGGTCGGCATCGTCTCGCGCTGAGAAGACAGCATCGGCGTGCGGACTTCGCCAGGAGCCACCGCATTCACCCGGATGCCCTGCTCGACATGGTCGAGCGCCAACGCCCTGGTCAACTGGTGCACTGCACCCTTCGACACGCAGTAGGCGGTCGAGCCCGCCGATCCAACACCACCCCAAATCGACCCGAAGTTCACAATGGCGCCCGATCGGACTTCGGCCATATGTCGGATTGCGGCCCGGCACAAATAGAACATGCCGTTCACGTTGACCGACATGACCCGATCCCAGTCTTCGTCAGTGGTGCCCAGCGAGTCAGCCCGGTGAATCGTGCCGGCAGCGTTGACGAGCACGTCGATCCGACCGTGCCGCTCGACGATCGAATCGATCGTGGCGGTACAAAACGCAGAGTCTCGAACATCGCCGACGTACGCTTCGGCCGCGGGAAGCGACTCGGCCACACCGTGTACGGACGGAGCGATGTCGATCAGGGCAACGGTCGCCCCTCGCTCGGCGAACAGGCGAGCCGTCGCTTCCCCCATCCCCGACGCTGCGCCGGTGACCGCAACGACGGTTCCGTTCTCGACACTTCCGGTCGACATCCCCTCTTCGTTACTCATCGGGAATCCAGCTTTCGGTTTGCACGCCGAGCCCATCGGCGATCCGGTTGACGTAGGCGTAGTAGCCAATGACTTCAGTGATGTCGAGAATGTCCCGGTCGGTGAACCCTTCCGAACGCAGCGCCTCGACATCGCTCACCGCCATGTCGCCCGGCGTGTGGGTCAGCTTGACCGAGTACTGGAGCATCGCTCGTCGCTTCGACGAGACCCCAGCTGTTCGCCAGTCGGCTCCGATCTCGGCGAACAACGAGTCATCTTTCAGCAACCGGCGCAGACCGCGCCCGTGGTGCACCAGTCAATAGTGGCAATGATTCTCGAGCGACACGACATACGCGATCATTTCGCGCTCGACCTTGCGAAGCGTCTTGGTGCCTGTCATGGCCGAGATGTACAGCGCGTTGTGGGCCGCGAGCCCGGCGGGGTTTAGCGAGTGGATCGCCATGATGTTGTCGACTTTGCCGTACGCCTTGTCGACGACCGCCTCGTATTGCTCGTCGAGTCCGGCGGTACTCGCCCAGGCCTCGTCGGGAACGATGTCGATAAACGAGCGGCTGCGATCGAGGTGTTCGTCCATCCGATGTTTCTACCGCGAACTACCGGGGCCTGTCCCCATCAACCATGGGGCCTGTCCCCATTTCGCACGCTGGCGCCTGATTTGTCGCCATTTTCGTTGTCGGTCGACCAGCGGGGCCTGTCCCCATTTGGCTGCGAGAGGCTATGGTCGCCGTCGATATGCACGTTGTTCTCGTCCATCCGGAGATCGCGCCGAACACCGGCAACATCATTCGACTTTGCGCGAACGCGGGAGCACACCTGCATCTCGTCGAACCGCTTGGGTTTACCCTCGACGACAAGCTGCTCCGGCGCGGAGGTCTCGATTATCACGAGCTCGCAACGCTCACCGTCCACCCAAACTTCGCGGGAGCGATGTCGGCCCTCGATGGCCACCGGAGGTTCACCTTTGCTTCCGCGAGCACTCGACGCTACGACGAGGTTGCTTTCGCCGACGACGACGTACTGATCTTTGGTGCCGAGCGCTCGGGCCTGCCAGCCGATGTCCTCGACACCGTTCCGCAATCGAACCGTTTGACGATCCCGATGCGACCTGGCAATCGAAGCCTGAACCTTGCGAACGCGGTTTCGGTCGTGGTGTACGAGGCGTGGCGCCAATCGGGCTTCCGCGGTGCCGACACAACGGGCGCGTCGACGAGCGAAACCCCAGGAGCCGACCCATTCGACTCCTAACCGCCGCGTACCACGTTTTTGTGAGCGATCTCGCGGGCTGAGCCTGCAGAATCGCTCACAAATCTTGGTTAGGTGATGTTCATGCCTTGGCTTTCGAGGAAGGAGCGCATGTGTGGGCGGCTCTCTTTGCCGAGCAACGACGACATGTCAGCCGACCATGTCCGGTCGACCTTTCCGCCCGTCCGTTCGAGGTAGTACTCGCGCATGTGTTCGTCGTATGACTCGATGCCGGCCACATCGTTCGTCTCGTCGTACGTTTCCTCTTTGAGCGTTACCGACAGCGGAAGGCGCGGCTTCAGAGCTGGGTCCTGATCGGGCCAACCAAGGCAAAGCCCAAAGAGCGGCACCACCTGCTCAGGCAGATCGAGCAGCTCGGTCATTTGCGCAGGGTCATTGCGGATGCCGCCGATGTAGCAAATTCCGAGGCCCACCGACTCGGCTGCCACAACTGCGCTCTGCGCAGCGATCGCCGTGTCGGTTGCCGCGATGATGAAGTGTTCGGTGACCCCACCGTGGAAGTCTCCCCCAGCCATCTCGCAGGCGACCGACGAGCGATGCAGGTCGGCGCACCACACAAAGAACGCCCCTGCGGTCTCGACGTAGGTCTGCCCACCAGCAAGCTCCGCGATTGCCGAGCGCGTCTCGGGGTTCCGGACCCGGATCACCGTGGTGCCCTGAAGGTTCGATGAGGTCGCCGCGGCGAGGCCAGCACCGATGATCGATTCGACGAGTTCGTCATCGACCGGCTGATCGGTGAACTTTCGAATCGAACGGTGACTCTTCAACAGGTTGATGACATCCATGACGACAACGTACCGGCTGGGCTGATCGGACCATGCAGATTTGTTTGCAGCTGATCTGTTTGCGGACGACGTATTTGCCGGGACCAGCGCACGGATCGATCAGGGCGCGTCGAAGCCCGCCAACGCATGAACCTGGTCGACGACGGCCGCGGTCTTTCGAGCGTCGAGTGCATCGGGGTGTGGCGCACCGAAACGGCCGGCGTCGTTGTCGAAGTACGCACCGGACGAAGATGCGAACTCATCGGAGAGCGCCGCCCGGACCAGAATGTCAGCGCCGATGCCGATGTCGTTTCCTGCGACACCAAACCCGTCCTTCACCATTTTCGTGGCGAGCAGCGACCCAGGGTTCACCGCAACGATCACGGGCCCATCGTCGCCAAGCGTGGTCGCGAGGTGCCGGGTCCACATCGTGATTGCCAACTTGCTTTGGGAGTAGGCATCCATGTCGCCGAGGCGCTTTCCTCCCGCCAACGCTTCAGCGTCGACGGGGGCTTGTGCTGCCGACGACAGATTGACGACACGCCCACGTGAATCGAGAAGTTCCATCAGTTGCATGGTCAACCGATACGGCGCGAGCGTATTCACGACAAACCGCACGTCTTGACCATTGGCGAGTACCGGGCTGGACGACTTGAGAACACCCGCATTGTTGATGATGACGTCGAGATGGTCGTGTCGCTCGGCAATCGACGCTGCAAGGTCGTCGACTTCGGAGAGCACGGACAGGTCGGCTCGGTACGTCTCGATCGCAGGACTCGTGACAGCGGCGCGCAGTCGCTGCTCGGCTGCCTCAATCTTTGCCGGACTGCGACCGTGCAACAGCACGCGGTGACCGAGCGACAGAAGTCGCTCGGCCGTCTCGAGTCCAATGCCGTCGGTCGCTCCCGTGACGAGGATGGTCTTGGTCATGTGTTGATCTCCACTGATCGGTCCGTTCTAGAACGGGGCGAAATCGTCTTTGGCGTCGGATGGTATTTCCCAACGTCGCTCTGGGTCGGTCGGTGCACCGATTGCGCCTGTTGGTTGCACGCGGCCGCTGGCGCCGTACAGCCACAGCACGATGTTCGACCGGGTGCCGCTCGTGATCGGATGCGCGACGTGGGGAACATTTCCTCGGTGCATGACCGCGGTTCCTGGCGCAAAGCTGAGCTCGGCGGTTCGACCCGTCACGTGGTCGATGAACTCCACAGCAGACCCGGAGTACTCCTCGTCTGGGAGGTTCAGGTTGATATTCAAGGTCACGGCAGACGCGTCCGAGTGCGGCCGAATCGAGGTGTCGGTGGTTGGCTGATAGCGAATCGAAAAACCGAAGGTTTGCGTGTCGTAACCGGCGACGTCGGGCAACAGCAGCCTCGCAATTGGGCGCATATAGCGGTCGAGCAATTCGCGATAGAGCTCTTGAAACTCCGGAGCCGCCAAATACCCGGCGGAACGTTGGTCGAGCATTGCGCCACCGCGGTTCAGCACGATTCCGTAGGGCGGACGCAGTGGAATCTGCGCGTCAGCCGCTTCGTCGAGAAACAATCGAAGGTCGCCGAGACGTTTGGGGTCGAAGAACTGTGTGTGGAACACGCCGGGTAAGACTTCGTGCCACAGCTCGCGGACGGTCGACTCGGTCGCAGGATCCTGCCAGGCGCGGTCGACAGCCTCCCTGAGCGTTTCGTCGAGGAGCGAGTCGCCGAGGCGAGGAGTATCACCACGTTCGGTGCGGTCCCACTGCTCCCAAGCGTGTTGGAGAAGCTGCCTATTCGATTCCCAAAAATGATGGACGGTCGGGTCGCGGCGCAGCATTTCTTCTCTCGACGGCAACACGAGCTGTCGCGCCTGTTCGAGTTCGTTGGGGGGCATGAGTTCTGTGCACTCCTCTGGATTTTCCCTAGCGCCCTTCATCATCTATCGAGTAGTCTCTACTGGCAATAAGGCACTCTGACGACTGGTAGGTACCTAATGGAAACTACTGCGATCGATGACTCTGAAGCGATCGTCGGCGACCTCTACTCCGACGCATGTCCATGTCGCGAGATTCTCAACCTTGTCGCCTCAAAATGGGCGACCCTGATCATCGGCAAACTCGAAGACGGCCCGCTTCGATTCGGACAACTCCGGCGAGCAATCAGCGGCATCACCCAAAAGATGTTGACCCAGACCCTTCGCCGCCTCGAACAAGATGGCCTCGTGCATCGAGAAGTTCTCGTCCACATGCGCCCACCACAGGTGGAATATTCACTGACTGAACTGGGCCAAAGTGTCACCGAACCCCTGGCGGCCATTCGCGACTGGTCCGAGCAGCACCTGCCCGACGTCCAGGCGGCCCGGCGCAACTTCGACGCATTGCAACCTAACTAACGGCGACTCGATCACACGTTCCGGCACAGCCAGCCTCGGAGCAGACCGCTATCGTCCTAGACACGATGGTGACCGAACAGAAGTTTGAGACCGTAGATGGCT
>CALBVK010000122.1 GCA_937969345.1 uncultured Acidimicrobiales bacterium | reverse complement strand
AGACGCTCTTGAGTGGACCGGGGGACCGCTGCATGCTCTGCACGGTGTACAGCGTGAGGATTGCCGCCGAAGCCAACACGATTTCGAGCGTCACGCCGGCCGTGTACGCAATGATGGACGAGATGGAGCTCATGGAAATGGTGGAGTAGATCGTCTGGGCGCAGACCCCACCGAGTATCGCGGCGATTCGGTTGGGCCAGCGGTCACTGCTCAGCACAATGCCAACCGAGACCCCGGCTGCTGGCCAGAAGGGTTGAATGTCGCCTGGGGAGAACACCCAGCCTTCGGCGATGAGCGCGAGTAGGAGATGGCCGAGAAAGGCAAGGACAAATATGGACTGGTGGGAGATGGAGTCCACCGCTTGTTGCCGTTGATCTTTTCGCTTCGCCACGTGTCGCCTGCAGTCGCTCGAAGTTGATCGTACTTCGCCTACGAGCAAGAGCAGTCTCGAATGTGTCGCCCGATTTGCGTTATCTCACAATTTCGCTAACTTGGGCTTTGGGTCTTATGCCCAAAGCTGTGTAGGGGGCGGGAACCTCTACAGCCGGATTGTGGATCGTGGGGTCTGAATCCAGGCGGGATATTCAATTCCACGATCCACCTTTCCGATAACGTCACCACCTATGCGTAAATCTCGAAGTCGCAAATCAGCACAAGAGACCCGGGACCTCATGGTCGCCGAGGGCCTCAAGCAGCTGCAATTACAGGGCGTTGGCGTCGGCCTCGACCGAATTACTCTGGAAAGCGCATGTAACGCAGCCGACATTGCTCGATCGTCGAGCCACTCCGCGTGGGCAATCGACGACGAGAACACACCTCAGGTGACGTATCAGCGTGCCGTCCTGCGGGCGTGGTTACTCGATCGCGAGAGTTCGCTGTTCGCCGATGCCGCGCAGAACGCGCTGGTCGAGCTCTTCGCTGATCCCGAGAATCCGCCGGCTGCATCGATGATCATTCGCACCGCAGTGCAAGCGTCGTTCGAAGCCGGTTTCGGCATAAACGACCCCAACGAGCGCAACGTTGGCGACTACCTATCGACCGATATGGCACTGCGTTACGCAATTGCCTCGCAACCGCCAGACCGCCAAGACGGCGAGGCGTTGGGATGGCTTCGACAAGGCGAAGTCAAGAATCGACTCAATCGGGTCGAGGACTCCTATAAGCCCTTGGGAACGTTGCTCGGTATGCAGCCGCGGCCCGAGCTCGGGGAACTGGCCTATGAGCTCTTCGGTGTGGTCGTCGCAGCGTTGGTCGAGGGAATCGGCCTTCGGAATCGGATCTTGCCTGAGATGAACCTCGACAAGCCACTCTTTGACACACCGATTGGCGAGCCTCCCGCCTTCTTGATCGGCATGTGCGTCGAAGCGCTCGTGCCCGTGTTCTTCGTCCCGGTGCCCGAAGAGCTGTAGGTAGCTGCAACCGGTTCAGCGCCGCCAGGCCCTACATTACGTCGATGACGGAATCTGCGATCACGTACCCCGAGGCAGTCCAGTTGGATGACGGGGAAGAACTGCTGTTGCTCGGTGTCACCGGGTCAACGGCCTATGGGCTTTCCCATGAGGGGTCCGATATCGACCGCCTCGGGATCTACACCGTTCGGACTACGACGCTGTTCACGCTCGGGTTCAACATGGCAAAGGCGTCTCATGTGCTCACCGACCCCGACGATGTTCAGCTACACGAGATCGGCAAGTACATCGGCCTGGTGCTGAAGGGAAACCCGACCGTCACCGAGCTGTTGTATCTCGACCAACACGAGTACGTCGATCCTCGCGTGCAGCCGTTGATCGACATGCGAACGGCGTTGCTCGGACAGCGAACGGTGCGTGCGGCATACACCGGGTATGCAATTGCGCAGGCCAAGCGCCTTGGCAACCGGGAACAAGAGGGGCGCAAGGGTTTCAACTCCGACCTTGCCAAGCGGACAGCGAAACACGGACGTCACTGCTTCCGGCTGATGCTCCAGGCCGAACAACTGCTGACGACGGGCAACATCACGGTCGACGTATCCGAGCATCGGGACGAACTCTTCGAGATCGGTGAGCTCGCCGAAACTGACGTGGCTGAATTTCAGCGCAGGTTCGAGGCCCGGTGTGCCTACATCGATGCGCTGGAATCGGTCTTGCCGATGGAACCCGACGCCGCGGCCGCCGAAGCGTTCCTGATCGAGTTCCGCCGTCAGAACCTCGCTGCTAACTAGCGCTGCCCGGGGCGCGGAAAGAACTTGGGCGTCGTTGCGGCGTAGTCGTCGTAGCCGGGGTAGCGCTCGCGCAGTTGGGTTTCCTCCCACGCTGCCTTCCGGTCGAAGAACACGAGGGTGACGAGTGCGATCACAAGGTGTAGCCAGCTACCCGAGCGCAGCGTCATCCCGGCGACGAGGGTGAGTACGCCCGTATAGATGGGGTGGCGCACAAACCGGTAAAAGCCGCCAGTAGCGAGCTCGCCGTGGGCGGTGGGCACTGGCGTTGGGGTGAGGGCTGACCCGAGTCGAAGGGCGGCCATCGCCACAAGGATGAGCCCGCCAAAGAACAATATTGAGGCAACCACGAGGAGCCAGCTTGGCGTTGGCCAGTCGTCTCGTCCTGGCAAGAGAATGAGCGCACCGAGCAGGATCGCCTGTCCTGCCACCCATATCCAGCCGATCGTTGAGCGTGTCATCCGCGGGAGGCGAAGTATTCGGACGGGGGAGTGGACGCCATGGTGAGCGTTCCCGAATCGCCGGGGGCCGGGCCGGTGATCGCCCAGGTGACGCCGTGGCCTTCGAGGGTGTCGTATCGCAGGTCGGGAGATGGGGAGACCATGACATCGAAGCCATCGAGGTTGCCTCGCTCGGTGCGAACGATATCGATCATGGCCAAGAGCTTCGCTTCGTCGACCTCGATGGGGTAGAGCCCGTCATAGCGGGCAGCGCGTCGCACCGGCTTGCCAGCTCCGCCACGGGCAGCGAACCACAGCGGGATTCGGGGCTGCTGGTAGGGCCTTGGCAGGGTGATGGCGTTGTCGGCAATGAAGTGCTCGCCGCGGAAGTTGACGGTCTCGCCTTTCCACATTTCACACAGGAGTTCGACGCCTTCGTCGAGCCGGTCGCCCCTAGTTTTCGCGTCGACGATCTCGCCGAAGGCGCTCAACTCTCGGGTGGTATCGACGCCGAGCCCGAGCCCAAGGGTGAGCCGGCCCTTGGAGAGGTGGTCGAGGGTTGTGGTTTCTCGTGCGAGTTTGATTGGCCGCCGGCGAGTGATCGGCGTGACCATCGGGCCGAGGCGAATGGTGGTGGTGGCGACAGCCATGGCGGCCATCGCCACCCACGGGTCGGCGGTCTCCTGCGGGTCGCTTTCGCGTCGCAAGACGTGGTCCCAAAGAAACACTGCGTCCCAGCCGGCTTCTTCGGCGGCAACGGCATGCTCCATAAGCAGAGCGGGATCTGCGAGCTCGCCATAGGGCGGCAGCGTCAGCGCATGTTTCATGGCGCCATCATCTCACAGGAGGGTGCCAGGTCGCGGCAGCGACGTGGCGTTGGAAGTTGGGCGAAACGGCAAGCCGGGCACGCTGGTGCCGAGGATGACCCCAATCTTGGCGCTATACGTCCAATGTGAGGGGTGTGCCGTCGAGTTCGGTTGGTGGCTTGGTTAGTCTCGCACCCGGAGTAGGGAACAATTGGCGGTTGTCCCAAGGAGCGTTTTCGCTATGTCCCTACTCGAATCACTACGCGCGGCGGAAAATCGGCCAGCGCGTCTCTTCTTTGCGGCCGCTGCAGGTGCGCTGTTTCTTAGCTTCGCATCGGCCGCGATCCCGGCTGGAGCGCAGACCGAGTGTCACGCCGAGCTGTCGTTTGACTCCGTGCACCTTCTGAACAACGGCCAGAACGACACCGCTGGCCCGTTCAGTGTCGATATTGACGCTGGCACGTACACGATCATTGTCGAATCGTTCGACGACCACGACGCACAGGTCGGTATCGGTACGCAGCCAGAAGAACAGTTCTACCTCGTGCTCGATTCGGGGTATCGCTCGCCGGCGACGAACGACATTGCCGACGACCAAAACAGCGTGTCGACAACCTTCACGGGTCAAGTAATCGACGCCAGCTCGAGCCTCGTGCTTGACCATGCGCGTCTCGGTGGGGTCAACTCCGTGTGGCCGCGTTCGGTCTGCTTCGTGCAAGAAGTTCCAGCCGAGACAGCACCGGCCGTCGATTGCGCGACCGCACCTGACGCGGTCGTCGGTCAGGATGACGTCGAGGCCATCGAAGCGGTCGCTGATGTAGCTGTTGATGGTTGTGACGAGGCTGAGGTTGTTGAATGTTCTGCTGCGGACGCTGCCGCTGACGGTGATGCTGCGAACAACGAAACCGTTGTCGACGATGCCCTCGACGACAACGACGTTGCTGTCGAT
>CALBVK010000121.1 GCA_937969345.1 uncultured Acidimicrobiales bacterium | reverse complement strand
TGTTGCTATTCAAAATGTGCCGCTATCATGTAATCCCTACGGGGCCTTAGCTCAGTTGGTAGAGCGCTTGCTTTGCAAGCAAGATGTCGGGAGTTCGATTCTCCCAGGCTCCACGTAACACCCGCCGGAAACGGCGGGTGTTGTTCGTTTTCCTGCCAGGTTGGCCCCCGCTGCGGGCACACTTACTCGGTGATACCCGAACTGCCCACCGTCCCCGAACGTCGCCTCGCCATTCGGCTGACTCCCGATGCGTTCCGACAGGTCCGCGGTGGACACCCGTGGGTGTACGAACAGGCCATCACGTCGGTCTCCGACGCAAGTGCAGCCCCAGGCTCGCTCGCAGTCATTTTCGATGCGGACCGAAACTTCGCAGCGATCGGTCTGTGGGATCCAACGTCGCCGATTCGGATCCGGGTCCTTCACGCCGGAAAGCCGCGGAAGATCGACGACGACTTCTGGGCCGAAACCGTCGATCGGGCCCAACGGCTGCGTGGGCGGCTCCCGGCTCAAGGCACCACCGGCTACCGGTTGCTCCACGGCGAAAACGACGGTGTCGGTGGTCTTGTCGTTGATCGCTACGACGACACTCTCGTGGTCAAGGTCTACTCCGAGTGCTGGTTGCCGCACCTGAATAGTGTGCTCGCCGCCCTCACCTCGGCAACACACGCACAGCGTGTTGTCCTCCGCTTGGGACGCCTTGCAGCCCGGAGCGGACTGGTGCGATCGGCTGGCCTCACCGACGGCATGGTCGTCGGCGGCGGTCAGCCCGACGGACCAATCCTCTTCCAAGAAAACGGGTTGTCGTTCGAAGCCGACGTGCTCGATGGTCAAAAGACCGGTCACTTCCTCGACCAACGCGAGAACCGGCAGTTCATCCGTTCGGTCGCCGACGGTGCTCGAGTTCTCGATGTCTTTAGCTGCACGGGCGGCTTCTCCGTCCACGCCGCTGCTGGTGGAGCCCGCATGGTGCATAGCGTCGACTTGGCCGGACCAGCCATCGACACCGCGAAGCGCAACATGGCGCTCAACCGGCCGCTCATTGGTTCGGTCGAGCATCGCACCACCGTTGGTGATGCCTTCGAGGTGATGGATCGCCTCGGCGCACAAATGGACCAGTACGACATCGTGATAATCGACCCACCATCGTTCGCCTCGAGAGCAAGCGAACGTGACGGGGCTATTCGGGCGTATCGCAAGTTGGTTGAGCTCGGGTTGCCGCTGGTGGGACGAGGCGGTCGCCTACTGCAGGCGTCGTGTTCGTCGCGTGTCACCGAGGATGATCTGGTCGGAACAGTTCACGCTGCCATCCGGGCGCAAGGTCGACAAGCCACGAGCGAACGCGTCTTTGGGCATGCGGTCGATCATCCGATCAGCTTTCCGCAAGGGCGTTACCTTAAGGCCATTACGACCACGTTCTCATAGCCGCAATACAGGGTCTATCGTCGCACTATTGCCAACGAGTCTCGGTGACTTTCTTCGGCAGTGTGACGGCCGATAGGGATACATGTCTTCGAACGATCCGGTTTTGCCACCGGAGGGAATTGCTCTGAAAATCGCGGCGTCGTTGGGTCTCGTCGGTGCTCTGCTGATCGCGTGGTTGGTCCTCTTCCCAAACGGTGATCCATCTGCCGAAGTAGCGACCGCCCCGGAGTCGACAACGTCGACAACGACAACAGCGCCAGCGGCGATCGCTCGAGTAGCGGAAGCTCCCGCCGAGCCAAGCGTTGAGACAACGACGTCGCTCGCTCCAGCTGTCGTACGCGACCCAGGTCACCCCGGCGTCGGCCTCGATCTCGCCGCTCCACAATCCGACGATGTCGACGCCGAGTCGGCATCAGCGGCACCAACAACGGCTGCTCCGGCCACTGGTCCAGCTCCGGTCACGATCAGTCGACCATCGTGCGCGGCGGGCCTAGGCGCCCAGTCCACCAAGACCGCTCCGTTCACCGGGCTCTCGGCGTCTATCCATTCAGGAATGCCCGCTGTGGTCGTCAAGGTGTCGAACAACAGCGCGGCGAGTCGCCGGACACTCATAGGCCTTGATCAGGCCGACATCGTCTTTGAGGAGCGCATCGAAGCATCGGCGACGCGTTTCTTCTCGGTGTTCCATTCGACGCTGCCCGCAAACGTTGGCCCGGTTCGATCTGGGCGAACCACCGACATTCAGCTCACCCAAAACTTGAACCGGCCGGTCTTTGCCTACTCGGGGAGCAACGCAGGCGTCGGGCGTCAGATCAAGTTCGCTGCTGACAACGGCATCATGACGCCGTTTATCAATACCGATCGGGCCCCCTTCGTTCGCGATGGCCGCTACTCGGCGCCCGACAATCTCTTCGTCGACCCGGCGAGCTTGGGCGCGTGCGGCGGCTCTGGCAACCCAACGGCGATCTTTAGCTACGGAAGCGCAAGCTCGACCACTGCAAAGGCAGCATCGTCGGTCTCACTCAGTGCACGCAGTCCCTATCGCTTCGACTGGAACGGATCACGGTGGGTGCGGTCGCAAGACGGATACGCACACACCACTCGGGAGGGTGCAGCCCTTGCGCCAACCAACGTGGTCGTGCTGTTCGTGCCGTATGTGCAGAGTCAGATCGATGCGAACTCGGTCGATGCTCAGACGATCGGGTCAGGCAGTGCGTGGGTATTCCGCGACGGCACCGTAACCGAAGGCTCCTGGGTCCGAAGCAAAGGCCACGAGCCATACAGCCTGACGGACGGAAACGGCGCCGCGGTACGACTCGCTCCAGGGCAAACCTGGGTAGTCCTCGCCCCAGCCGGCACAGCCTCCTACAACTAAAGATTTGTGAGCGATTCTGCAGGCTCAGCCTGCAGAATCGCTCACAGAAACGTGTTAGTTGTCGTGGTGTGGACGGCCGTTGCCGTCTTGCGGCTGGCCGAACATGTTCGAGTTCAGGCGAGCGTCGTTGCAGATCTGCTTCATGAGCGGACCAAGCTCGTCTGGCTCATCGGTTTGTGAACCGTGTGGGCCAAGGACCCAACCTTCGGCCACACCGACACGGTCGCCGACAACGTCGAAGACGCGTCCGGTGATGCCTGCCGATTCGGGCGATGCAAGCCAGGTTGCGACGTTGGCGATCCAGCGCGGATCCATGCCGCCCTTCTGCTCTTCGGTCAGGTCGGAGAAGCCGGGAAGGTTCTCGGTCATGCGGGTGAAGGCCGCCGGTGCGATTGCGTTGCAGGTGACGCCGTAGTTGGCGAGTTCCATGGCGATGATCGTGGTCATCGAGGCAATGCCAGCCTTCGCTGCGCCGTAATTTGCTTGGCCAACGTTGCCGTAGATACCAGACGGCGAAGAGGTGTTGATGATGCGAGCATCGGGCTGGTTGCCGGCCTTGCTCTGTTCACGCCAGTACTTCGACGCGTGTGAAATTGGGTTGAACGTGCCCTTTAAGTGCACGGCGATGACGGCGTCCCAATCGGACTCTTCCATCTTGAAGATCATTCGGTCGCGCAAGATGCCGGCGTTGTTGATGAGGATATCGATGCCGCCGAAGGTGTCGATGGCCTGCTGGATCATTGCGCCAGCGTCGTCATAGTCGGCAACGTTTGCGCCGTTGACGACCGCTTCGCCACCGAGCGCGGTGATCTCATCGACGACGGATTGTGCTGCTGAAATCTCGCCACCTTCGCCATTCACATCTCCACCGAGATCGTTCACGACGACCTTGGCGCCTTTGCTCGCAAGCGACAATGCGTGCTCACGGCCAATTCCTCGACCTGCTCCGGTGATTACTGCGACGCGACCTTCAAC
>CALBVK010000120.1 GCA_937969345.1 uncultured Acidimicrobiales bacterium | reverse complement strand
TCGATCATCACCGAGACCAATGTTCCCGACCGCGAGAACCGCACCTATTTCGGCGACAGCGACGAAGCACATTTGATCTACAACTTCACGTTGCCGCCGTTGGCGATCGACGCGGTGCTCAACGGTCGGGCCGACCGCCTCGTCGAATGGATGAACACCGCTCCTCCCCCGCCTCCGGGGACGACGCTGTTCAACTTCTTGGCCTCCCATGACGGCATCGGTGTCCGTCCGGCCGAAGGCTTTTTGACCGACGACGAAATCTCCGGCCTGGTCGCGCTGACACACGATAGGGGCGGGCTGCATGGCACGTACGACCGCGCCGGCGTGCCACACCCGTACGAGTTGAACATTGCGTTTCCAGACTTGTTCGGCGGACCCGATGACTCCCAGATGGTCGATCGGATTCTGCTGTTGCACACGATCGTGTTGGCCCTCGCCGGTGTCCCGGCGATCTATATCAACTCGCTCATGGCCACGACGACCGACCGGGACGCCTACGACGCCGACGGCATTCGCCGATCGGTGAACCGGGGCCGTGTCGAGTTGACCGATGTGCCCGGGCTTGCCGATGACACGTGGCAGAGCCGCATTTACGCCGGACTGTTGGACCGCGCGGCGTTGCGTCGAATGCACGGAGCGTTCCACCCCGAAGCGGAACAGACCTTGCGCGACCTTGACGGTGTGCTGTCGATCGAGCGCAACCCGAGCATCGGCGACGGCGGCCCCGTAACCGTGCTGTGCAACATGACGAACAGCGAGCGCACGGTGGACATCGACGGCTCCCAGACGTGTCTGCGGACCGGGCGGAGCTTCACGCAGACAGCAACGCTTCAACCGTTCGAAGACCTGTGGCTCACGACCGCTCAGCGGTAACTTGTCTATGCAATCAACCAAAGGGGATCTGCCGTGAAAGCCGTCCTGGTTGAAAGATTCCAAGAGGCTCCCAACGTAGTCACGGTCGATGACCCGACGCCCCACAGCCATGGCGTGGTTCTGCAAGTCGAGGCGACCGGTGTCTGCCGTAGCGATTGGCACGGGTGGATGGGCCACGACAGCGACATCGACCTACCGCACGTCCCTGGCCACGAATTTGCCGGGACCGTGCAGGCGGTGGGCAACGACGTAACTAAATGGAAGGTCGGCGACCGTGTAACCGTGCCGTTCATTTGCAGCTGCGGGAGTTGCTCGGAATGCCAGTCAGGCAATCAGCAAGTGTGCGTGCATCAGGAACAGCCTGGTTTCACCCATTGGGGAAGCTTTGCGGAGTACGTGGGCATTCATCAGGCCGACCTGAATGTGGTGGCCCTCCCCGAAACCATGGACTTCGCAACGGCGGCCAGTTTGGGATGCCGCTTTGCGACCTCGTTCCGTGCCATCGTCGATCAGGGCACGGTCGGCGCTGGTCAATGGGTTGCTATCCACGGGTGCGGGGGCGTTGGTCTGTCAGCGGTGATGATCGCGAATGCACTGGGTGCCAATGTCATTGGCGTCGACCTCGACCCGGCGAAGCTTGAGTTGGCGAAAGCCTTTGGTGCAGTCGCGACGATCGACGGCAACGGTGCTGTCGTCGACGAGATTGAAGAGATCAGCAAAGGCGGCGCCCATGTCTCGGTGGATGCTCTCGGACACCCCGACACCATGACCAATTCGATCCAGTGTCTGCGCCGACGCGGCAAACACATTCAAGTGGGCCTGATGCTCGGCGACCACGATTCTCCCGCAGTCCCGATGTCCAGGATCATTGGATACGAATTAGAGGTCTTGGGGTCCCATGGGATGCAGGCCCATCGGTACGGGGCAATGCTGGAGATGATCGAACATGGGCGTCTTGATCCTGCACGGCTTGTCGGGGACCGGATCGGTCTCGATGATGCACCAGCAGCCCTCATGAACATGGACACGTTCCAATCGGTGGGCGCAACCGTGATCACTCGCTTTCGTCCATGAGGTGTCCTCACCTAACGGTCACCCCTGCGCGGACGCGCTGGGTGGAGACTTCGTAACCGAACATGACCGTGCCAGGGCTCCACCCGTTGGAGTCGAGGGCATTTGCCGGCCTCGGTGGCCTCCGCCGTTGCTGTCCCCGATACAGCGCCTACTAAGATTCCGGCAAGCAAAACCGAAGGTGGGCTCATGAGTGCCAATACCGATAGTGCCGAGTTGAAAGCGACGCTCAACCTGCAGCGCAAAGAAGCCATTACCCGTGGCGGTGCATTCGATCATGCCGGTCGGGTTCAGGTGTCGCGCATGGCCGACTTCGACATGAGCCGCACGATCTTCGGCGGGCTCGAAGGTATCGCCCGTAAGTTCATGGACGAGAAGCTTGCGAAAGAACCGGTGTGGGATCCAGCCGCGGCCGCTGAAGTCGAGGCCGCATATGCCGAGGCCGAGGCCGCACAGCCTGCCCCGACGATCGACCAGCGGTTGATCGACTTCATGGTCGACGAATGCGATTTCAGCATGGAGCACGCCGATGGCACGTTCCTCGAGCATCTTGTCTTTTGCCACGACTACGCAGCCCGTTACTACCCCGAGCACTCCCCCAATGTTGCGCTGCTGCATTCGATCCTCGGGACGGCCACGAACACGTTCGCAATGGACGCGGCCAAGATCCCCCAGCTCAAGGCCCTGCTCACCGACTTCGAAGCCATCCACGTCGAGACCTTCCCGTCGACGCTGCGGCTCATGTACAACAACGACTTCCTCGATGAGCTCGAGCAGAACGTGCACCGGCTCGATTCGCTCCACGCACTGCACTGCAACCGGGTGATCGACAACGAACCGCTCACCATTTCTGGTGAGGACGTCTGGATCAACCTCAACTATCACCTGATGCACTTCGTCGACTTCATGCCGTCGGCCAACTGGTCGATGCATCGGGCCGACCCGTTGCTCCAAATGTTTGAACGGTTGTCAACGTTGCTCGACCGGGCGGGCAAGCGCGAAGCCGCCGTCGAGGTCCGCTTCCCCACCACCAAGGCCGCACCGGTCCGGGAGGACCGCACGCTGTTTGGGCGCATCACCGGTTTGCTACCGCCGAACATCACGCTGAAGCTGGCGCAGAAGTCGATTCAGGAGTACTCGGCGCTCGCTGGCCACGACCTCGACTACCGCATCGACTGGGCGTAGCCGATGCCCCCGGGCATCTGACCCATTCGGAGCGCACTCTGGAAGGCTTGGTCATGGCCGCACACGAGCAAGAACCTCGAATCGCTGTATTTCTCGACTACGAGAATCTGGCGAT
>CALBVK010000119.1 GCA_937969345.1 uncultured Acidimicrobiales bacterium | reverse complement strand
CTCACCGATGACGGTGCCAACGCCCTTCTCAGCTTGCCAGCCAACGGGTCGGTTTCATCGTTGAACGTCAACCACCACTTCATGAGTGATGCAATGACAGCCCGTATCGCGGCCTTGCCCTTGACCGTCGATACCGGAAATCGCCAACACGATGACGAGTGGAGATTCGTCTCAATCGGCGAGTGAGCTCTACACCATTTGGCTTGGTGGCGAACCTCGCCAATCGCCGAGCGACCAACTTCCTCGAAGCTGTCCGGCGAGCAGGGCTGCCTAGTCCGCTCGTATGCGGCTGGAACGAAGTGATTCGCGACCCGACCGTTCTCGATCGGCTACGTGAGTGCTCTCTCGTGCGGCTCGACTCCGCTGGCGAAGATTCTGACGTCGCCGACGCGCTGCTGCACCGTGGCACTAAGGCGCTCGGCAAACCAACTGCAACGTTGAAGCACGGCGAGTTAGCCCACATTGATGCTCAGCACGCGGGGTTCTCGACCGCGCTCGCTCTTGTGGCTGACGCGAACCTGCCTTGCACAAACCCTGTCGACGACATCGCCCAGACGTTCGACAAATGGCGTTGCCACACAATGCTCGACGAGTCGCCGACCCCTCGCCCGCCCACGCATCTTTTCGACCGCGACCAGTCACGGAACGTGCACACTCTTCACGACCTGCTCGACGCGGCCTCGCTTGGCGACCGGATCTTTCTGAAACCTCGCTACGGCTCATCGGGTTCGGGCGTATGCGCAATCCGGCGAACCGGTAAGCGAATTCAGATGATTGCTCCGATCGAGCTCAACATGACCAACACGGGCACAACGCTCTACAACTCACTTCGAGTCAAGGCCTTCCACGAACCAGCAGACCAAGAGCTGGTTCTCTCGCGTCTGATGCGTGACTCGTACATTGCCGAGCAGTGGATCCGAAAGGCCAAAGTTGACGGCCAAGGTTTTGATCTTCGAGTCGTGGTTATCAACGGAGAAGCTCGACACACCGTTGCCCGGGCGAGTACTCACCCCATGACGAATCTGCACCTCGGCAGCAGCAGGGCCGACATGGCAGCAGTCGAGGCTGCCGTGAGCACCGACGCCCTCACTCGAGCACGCTCGGCCGCCGAGATTGCTGCGCAGGCCCTTCCCAACTCGCTCGTCATTGGCGTCGATATCTTGCTCGACCACACCTTCGAGCCGTACGTTCTTGAGATGAATGCATTCGGCGATCTTCTCCCGGGGATTACACACCGAGGAGAGTCCACCTACGACGCTGCCGTGAGCGCCATGGTGGGGCGCATGGGATCTCGTGACGCCTAAGCCAGCATTCGCATCCATTCCTGAAGGGCATCTGTTTTTTGGAGCCCAAACCGTCGTGTTCATCACGCTCGATACGCTTCGATACGACGCTGCCGTCGAGGCGTGGACCGCCGGCGCTCTCCCAAACCTTGCGAGAATGATTTCAGGATGGGAGCAGCGACACACTCCGGCCAGCTTCACGTACGCAGCTCACCACGCGTTCTTCAGCGGATTCCTTCCTACGCCCATGTCGCCAGGACCTCATCCGCGCCTGTTCGCCGCCGGATTCGCTGGAAGCGAATCGACCACGGACGAGACATTCGCCTTCGAGCAGGCAACGCTCCCCGAGGCGTTCACCGCCCGCGGATACCGGACTATCTGCATCGGTGGTACCGGCTTCTTCAACCCAAGCAACGAGCTCGGAACCGTCTTACCGTCGCTCTTTGGGGAATCTCATTGGGACTCAACCCTTGGCGTCACTGACCCATCATCAGCTCAGAACCAAATGGCACTCGCCGCCGAGTTGCTCAATGCGGACGCGACACCCACGTTTCTCTTCATGAACATGTCGGCCATCCATCAACCGAATTGGTTCTATGCGGGCAGCGAACCGGCCGCTGACTCCTTAGCGAGCCACACCGCTGCGTTGGTCGCGATCGATACCGCCCTACCGCCCCTCCTCGAGAGCCTGAATCGTCGCGGTCAAGCTGCCGGGGTCATCTGTTCAGATCATGGCACCGCCTACGGTGAAGACGGGCACGTTGGCCACCGGCACGCACACCCAGTGGTGTGGGATGTGCCCTATGCCGAGTTCGAATCGAATGGAGATGCTCAATTGTGACAACGCAGAGCCCGGTAGGGGCCGACACCCCCACGTTGCTTGCTGATCGCTTGGTGGCTGACACCTTTGCTGGATACGCCTACTCGTATCCACACAAGAGCGCATACCGGCAGCTCGACCCACCGGTCGATGTGGCGACGGCGTGGGCGCAACAAGACACCTCGTCGATCTTTCTGTACACCCACCTTCCCTTCTGTGAGATGAGGTGCGGCTTCTGCAACCTGTTCACCACCATCCGACCAGGTGAAGACTTCCTGTCTCGCACGTTGGCGGCAATTGCACGTCAGTCTGCCGACATGGCCGAGGCAATCCGGCCCGGCCAAGTAGCTACTGCGGCCTTTGGTGGCGGCACTCCGAGCTTTCTCGACACCGAAGAACTGATCACACTCTTTGAGCAACTCGCAGCGACCTGGCCGGTCTCGTGGGCAGATATTCCGGTGTCGTTCGAGATCTCGCCAGGCACGGTGGACCGGGCGAAGCTCGACGAATTGCACCGGCTCGGTGTCACCCGCATCAGCATGGGCGTCCAAAGCTTTGTCGATGCCGAGCTCAAGGCACTCGCTCGTCCCCAGAATCGCGAAACGGTCGACAACGCGTGTGCCGAGATTGTCGACGTCGGGTTCGACACTTTCAACCTCGACCTCATCTACGGCATGGAAAACCAGACCGTCGACTCATGGTTATTCAGCCTGGCCGAAGCCGTACGCCGTGGACCAAACGATCTGTACCTTTACCCGTTGTACGTGCGAGAGCTCACGGGCATGGGACGAACCGGCCGGGTAGCCGGCGAGCACCGCCGGGAGCTCTACCGAATCGGGCGTGACTATCTGCTCGATGCTGGTTTCACTCAGCGATCGATGCGGAATTTTCAGCGCCCCCATGAGACAGCGAACTCGACGTATCGATGCCAAGAAGACGGCATGATTGGACTTGGGCCGGGAGCACGTTCTTATACCAACCGATTGCACTACTCCTCGGAGTTCGCAGTCGGGCAGAAGGGCGTGCGCAACATCATCGAGGCGTTTGCAAACACAGAGTCCTTCACGACGATCGATCATGGTGTGCGTTTGACACCTGAAGATGAAGAGCGACGATTCGTCATTCAAGGGCTGCTACAGATGGAGGGTCTTGACGAGGACGCCTTTTGCCAGCGATTTGGACGGTCGTCAGTCGACGCTCTTCCTCAACTACGAGAGTTGCGCGAGCTGGGCCTCGCAGAGACCACCCTCGATACCAGCACGACACGTCTCACCACGCTCGGTTTCGAATTCTCCGACGTAATCGGTCCATGGCTGTACTCACCAGCAGTGCAGGCGCAGATGGATTCTTATGACCTCGTCTAGTCGACAGGACGAATCTGATCGCTGGAACATCCTCTATCGAGGCTCGCTCAGCAGCTGCAACTACGACTGTTCCTACTGCCCGTTCGCCAAGACCACGAACACGCTTGAGGAGCTTAAGGCCGACTACGCGGCTCTCGAGCGATTTGTTGAGTGGGTTCGGTCTCGCACCGACCGCCGTGTGGGCATCTTGTTTACACCGTGGGGCGAAGCACTCGTGCGTAAGCCGTACCAGCGGGCGGTTGTTGAGCTCAGCAACATGGCCCACGTAGAGCGGGTCGCAGTACAAACCAACCTCAGCTACCGGACGGGTTGGCTGGACGAGGTCGACCGTGACACCGCCGCACTCTGGACCACGTATCACCCGACACAAGTGAGCCGCGAACGCTTTTTGGCGTCGTGCCACGAACTCATTGCACTCGATGTTCGTTTCAGCGTTGGCATGGTGGGGTTGCGTGAGGACTTCGACGAGATCGAACAGCTTCGGGCAGAGCTACCACCCGAGATCTACCTGTGGGTCAACGCCTACAAACGTGAGGCTCGCTACTACAAAGCTAAGGACATTGCCCGCCTCCGCACGGTGGATCCGGAGTTCACAACGAACCTCGTTCGACACCAGAGCCTCGGTCGCGAATGCCGAGCAGGCGACTCGTCGTTCACGGTCGACCACGACGGGACGGTACGCCGGTGCCATTTCATCGACACCCCGATCGGCAACATCTTCGATCCGAACTTCGACGATGCGCTCCGACCAACACCGTGCAGCAACGACACCTGCGGATGCCATATCGGCTACATCCACATGCCCGAGCTCGAGTTGTACGAGCTCTACGGCGAGGGTCTTCTCGAGCGCATCCCCGCCAGCTAGCACTGACACGGACCTCAAGCGTCTCCGACGCAACTCGGTAGCCTCACCCAGTAGTGAGGCAGAACCCGAACACGACATCAAACACCCGGCATCCGCTTCGATCGTTCAAACAACGTAACGTCCGCATCTTCTTTGGCGGGATTGCGATCAGCAATGCCGGGACGTGGGCGCAACTCACCACTGTGATCCTGCTGGTTCGCGAGCTTGGTGGCGGAGGTGTCGAGCTTGGCCTGATTACTGCGTTCCAGTTCCTTCCGTTGCTGTTCTTGGGGTTGTACGCCGGAGCGGTGGCCGACCGGGTCGACCGCCATCGGGCGACCATGTGGTTGCAGGCCGCGATGGGGCTCTTGTCCTTGATATTTGCCGCGCTGGACTTTCTCGACCTTGAGTCGATTCCGGTCCTGTATCTGATGACCGGCCTCCTCGGACTTCTTTCCGCCTTCGAGAACCCGACTCGACGCACGATGCTGACCGAACTCGTGCCGAGTGACCAGCTCGCCAACGTGCTCTCGCTCAGTACCTCGGTCATGACAGGCGCTCGAATCTTTGGGCCCGCCCTCGGCGCGTTGGTCGCCAACCAACTCGGAACAGCCTGGGTGTTCCTCCTCAACGGCATGACCTTCATGCTCTTTCTGTTCGCGTTGAGCGCCATGGACCGGTCGACGTTCCATCCACTCGCCCGGGCACCGAAGTCATCATCACCAATTCGCGACGGACTCCGCGAGGTGTGGGGTGATCCGGTCTTGCGGGTCACAATCGTGGCCTTCGGGCTGATCGCCACGTTCTCGTTCAACACCAGTGTTCAGATTCCCTTGCTCATCACCGAGCGCCTCGGCGAAGGCAACGAACTGTTCGGCTATTTGCTTTCGGCGATGAGTGTGGGCAATGTCATTGGCTCGCTGCTCGTTGCACGACTCGTGGTGGTCTCGCACCGGTACATGTATGCGAGCGGCGCACTCATCGCCGTGGCGATGACCGCGTTCGCCTTTTCGACCTCCACGGTGGTTGCGTTCATTGTGATCGTGCCTATGGGCATTGGCCTGACCTCGTTTATCAATGCGTCGAACGTCATCGTGCAGCAGCGGACGAGCCCCGAGATCCGGAGCCGCGTGTTGGCGTTGCTGAGCGTCATCTTTCTCGGCAGCACACCGATCGGCGGCCCGATCACGGGCGTGATCGGCGACGCGTTCGGCGCGGTGTGGGCCAACCTCTATGGGGCAATTGTGGCGGGGGTGGTGGTCGTCGTCGCCCAGATCTCGCTGAAGCGAATCGCCGGGACTACGAATCCCCCCGAGTCCATCCAATAGGGTTGGCCATGGCCACTCATCTTCGGGTCGGAGATCGACGAACGCCCTCTTGTCTTGAGCTTTCCGAAGCGAGTTGGAAGACCTCCTCGACGCTCACGCCGAACACCGCGGCAATCTTCAATGCGAGCACCGTAGATGGCACGAAGATCTGATTCTCGACCGTGTTGATTGTTTTGCGGGTCACGCCGACAGCGGCGGCTAGCTCGGCCTGCGTCATCGATCGCTGTGCCCGCATGTCTTTGATGCGATTGCTCAACTCATCATTCACCAGGAATCCGCGCGATGGGAAAGCGCAGACTCACAAGGGCGACTGCGAAGAACAAGAATCCAAATGCTGTGGCGGAGAAATCGACGAACACGCTGACGAACGTGACCACAGTGATGAGCACAATCGTGCTGACAAACCCATCGGCGAGCCGTTGGAGGTTCTCCGCTCGTTCGAGCTCGTCGGGCTTCACATGAGGCAGTTTCGACAGCTGGGCACTCGTGATGAACAACGCACCCGCCCACGTCAGGCCGATCACCAGCTCGACCGCATCTAGAACGGTTCCGAAGGATCCCGTCACGAGCTTGGTCTTCGCCCCATATCGAATGACGCCCCAGACCAACGCCGGCGCTAGCAGCCACAAAATGAGTTGCTGACGACGAAGCAACTCCGCACGACGGAGCTCGTCTGGATCGGTGTATTCGTCGTCCATTAGAGGACCTCCGCTCGATGTAACGCAAAGGTTACACCTGGGTCGATCCCGTCGCTAGTACTGGATTCACCTCACGAGGCTCTTGATCATGGCGGCTGCCGACCAAACTGACGTCTGGCGGACAATGACGGCGGCTATCGCTTGCGTGAGGTTCTTGAGCCGATGAGTCCATCCAATAGGGTTGGCCATGGCCACTCAAGAGTTCACCGGATTTCGTGTCGAGGCTGACGGAGCCTTTGGCTCGCTCGTCTTTACCCAGGGCGACAAGCTCAACCCACTGTCGACGCAAACGCTTCTCGATATGGAGACCGCTGCTCGCTGGTTCGATCAGCACGCGGAGCTCCGGGTGGTCGTCGTGAGCGGCGAAGGCCGAGCGTTTTCCGCTGGCGCCGATCTGTCCAGCTTCGCCCCGGACGGGATGAACACTCACGCCCCACATGTGGCCGGTGATGCGGGTCGGCGGATGGCCGACGCCATGGAAGCAATGAACGCCATCACGATCGCTCAGGTGCACGGGCACTGCGTTGGTGGCGGTCTCGTGGTGGCGGCGACCTGCGATCTCCGGATTGCGGCGAGTGGCACCAGCTTCTCCATACCCGAGGTCGATATCGGCATCCCATTGGCCTGGGGCGGAATCAACCGGCTCGTTCGCGAGATCGGGCCGGCGCTCACAAAGGAACTGGTGATCACGTGTCGTCCCTTCGATGCCGATGAGGCGCTGGCGGCTGGATTCCTGAACCGAGTCGTTCCCGCAGACGAACTCGAGGCAACGGTCGCCGAGCTCGCCAAGGTCGTGGCGTCGAAGCCGATGTTCGCAACGCAGGCCACGAAGCGAGCGACCAACGAGGTGACCGCCAACATGGTGAGTATCGCCGGTTCGTGGCGCGACGCCGAAGCGCTGATGGCAGGGCTACACGACCCGGAAGGACAGGCCGCCGCGGCCGCCTATCTCAACAATCGGGGGCGCTGAACCCACCCGGCGCTGGGGTCGACTATTTGGTAGCCGCAGCGAGACGGCCAACCCCCTCGACGAGATCTTCCGCGCTGGCCGTGGCAAAGCTCAAGCGGGCCCAGCTCGATCGGTGAGTTGGGAGTCCGAACGCTTCGCCTGGCACGAAGCACATACCCTGTTCGAGCGCTTTGGGCAGCAGGGCCATAGTGTCGCCCGCATCAAGGTCGACCCACAAGAACATGCCCCCGGCGGGCGTGGAGAACGACAATCTTCCCGCAAACTCGATCTCGAGCGCCCGGATCAGAACATCTCGTTTTGTCCGGTACACCGAGCGAATTTCTGCAAGGTGCGGCGGGTACCAGCTCGCGGCCATCGCGTCGGCGGCAATGGCTTGGGACACGGTGCTCGTATGCAGATCGCACGACTGCTTGGCGATCACGACCGGTTCGAGCAACCATCGAGGCACCGCCATTGCGCCAACCCGAAGCCCTGGAGACAACGTCTTTGAAACGCTCCGCAGGCGCACATACCGATTCGGGTTTTCGCACTCCGGCGACACCGGCGCGGCATCGAAGAAGATGTCGCGATAGGGGTCGTCCTCGATGACGAGAAATCCGTATCGATCGGCGAGCGCAGCGAGTTGCAATCGACGAGCTCGGCTCATCGACGCTCCCGTTGGGTTGTGGAAGTTCGCCACGATGTAGCAGGCCTTGGGTCGCAAGCCTCCGACGAGCTGATACTCGAGGTGGTCAACATCGAGTCCGTCAGCATCGACGGGAACCGATTGCAAGTGAGCTCCATGCGTCCTGAACACCTGCAATGCACCGAGGTATTCAGGATCCCCAACCACCACCATGTCGCCATCGTCGAGGATAGTCCGTGCGATGAGATCGAGGCCCTGCTGCGAGCCAGTGGTGATGATGACGTCGTCCGCAACGACACCTGGGAGTGCCGCAGCAAATCGTTCTCTCAGAATGGGGCTTCCGGCGGTCTCGCCGTACTGCAAGACCTCCCGCCCACGTTCGGCGAGGATTCGTTGCGCAATCACGGAGAGCTCGATGGTCGGAAAGAGCGCCGGGTCCGGTAGTCCGCCCGCGAGCGAGATCATTCCGGGTTGTTTGGCCTGGGAAAGAAGGTCGCGGATGGCAGACGATGACCCCGCTTTAGCGCGGCGACTGAGCAAGGCGGAAGGTGAGCTGAGCGTGGAGATTGCTGTTGACGGCATCCGTGCAGCTTCGCTGCATCCAGCCTCGCGGAGAAGACCGTCTCAATGGTGGTACCACCAGTGGTAGGACAGATCGACCGGACTTCGGGCATCCTGGGAAGATGAAGGCTGCTGAACTCGGAGACTTTCTGCGCTCCCGCCGCGAGCGAATCGATCCAACAGCCGTTGGCTTGCCCGGCGGAACAAACCGCCGAACCGCCGGCCTCCGCCGTGAAGAAGTCGCGGTACTTGCTGGCGTCGGCGTGTCGTGGCTCACCCGACTTGAGCAAGGCCGAGCGAACAGCGTGTCGGCCGAGGTTCTCGGCGGTCTTGCGAACGCGTTGCGGCTGAGCGGGACCGAGGTCGCTCACCTCTACACGTTGGCCGGTGTTCGCCTTCCGACCGAGGCCGTCGATGCCACGCTCACCCCGGCGCTGCAGCGCTTGGTCGACAGCCTCCATCCCAACCCGGCCTACCTGCTCGATCACCACTGGAATCTCGTGGCGTGGAATGCTGCCGAAGAAGAACTCTTCCCCGTACTCAAGACGGCCGGGACGAACCCTAACCTGTTGCGCCTGTTCCTCGAACACCAGGAGATTCGCGAGTTCATCGACGACTGGTCGACCGAGGTCGAGCGCCTCACCCGTCAGTTCCGGGCGCATGTCACCGAGTTCCGCGACGACCATCTCGACGCGCTGTCGACGGAACTACGGGCAGAACATGACGTGTTCGCTCACGCCTGGGACCGACACGACGTGGCACCGCTGGCGCCGAAGGTGCGAGTGATCAACCACCCCTCTGGACAGCGATCGTTCGATCAGCATCGCCTTGCGTTACCCGATCACCCCGGATGGCAGTTGGTGTTGTTCGTTCCGGACTAGTTGCCTAATCGGAGCTAATTAGACCTCGGCCATGTCGGCTTCGACCGCGTCCTTGATCCGGTCGAAGACGTCGGGCATTGCACTCATGACCCGAGCCCAGCTCGCAATGAACGGCGTTTCCATCGGGTTATTCAAGAACTGGTCGCCGGCGTCCATGATCGACTGAGCGAACAGCTCGACCATGGTCTCCTCGGCGTGCCGATGACTTTGGAATCCGTTGATCACCGAATCGTTGTGGTAGCGGTCGACATGGTCGAGCGCGGTGCGGTAGTAACTTGCCTTGATCGTGCGGAAGGTTTCGGGCGTCAGAATCTCGCCATCGATCGCGACCTTCCGGAACAGCGCCTTCGCGATGTCGATCGACATCTTGTGCAGGCCCGTGTGCTTGTCTTCCTCGGAGACTTCCTGATGCTTGTGGTCATAGGCACCCGCGATGTCGACCTGGCAGATTCGCTGAGGTGTGTAGCGCCGGTAGAGCTCGCTGAGCACACCGATCTCGAGGCCCCAGTCGCTCGGGAACCGCATGTTTCGCACCACGTTGGTGTGCATTGCAAACTCGCCAGCGAGCGGATACCGAAAGCTCTGCAAGAACTCGAGGTACTGATCGCTGTGGTCGAGGGTGGTACGCAGCGCATGCAACAGCGGGGCGACCATCAGTCGGGTCACACGACCGTTGAGCTTCTCGCCATCGGAGCGGAAGTAATAGCCCTTGGAGAACGCGTAACCAAAGGTCGGGTGCGCCACCGGATAGAGCAGGCGAGCGAGCATCTCACGCTTGTAGGTGACGACGTCGGCGTCGTGCAGGGCAACCGCTTGCGCTCGACCTGATGCCAGGTAGTAGCCCATGCAGTACCAAACGTTGCGTCCCTTGCCCGGCTGGTTCGGGGCAATGCCGAGCGCGTCGAATTCGGCATCGAGTTCGCGCAAGCGAGGGCCGTCGTTCCACAGCAATCGGTGACGTTGTGGCAACCGGCTGAAGAATTCCTTGGCGTGGCGGAACTCGTCCTCGTTCGCCCGATCGATACCGATGATGATCTCGCTCAGATATGGGACCTGCGAGAGTTCGTCGACGATGTTCTCGAGCGCCGGACCTTCCAACTCGCTGTACAGCGCCGGAATGACCAGCGCCATTGGCCGAGTCGCTGACCATTCGACGAGGTCGGCTTCGATGCTGTCGATCGAACGAGCCGACAGCTTGTGCAGCGTCGTGATTGGACCGAACTGGTGATAATCACCCATGTGTTAGTACCCCGCTTCTACGTCGACGAGCCCAATGAGCTCCTCGTCGGCTATCCATCGTGCAACGTTTTGTCGAACTCGATCCGCAATCAATGGCAGCCCCATCTCGGGCGTGTTGCCCACATGAGGGGTGATGATGCAATTCGGCAAGTGCCACAACGCATGTCCGTCGGGCAACGGTTCCGGGTCAGTTACATCGAGTGCGGCGCCGGCGATAAGTCCCTCGGACAATGCGTCGAGCAGGTCGTCGGTGACGACGAGGCCTCCGCGGGCGACGTTGACGAGCCACGCGTCGTCATTCATCTGCCGGAGGAACTCCGCGTCGACCATGCCCCGGGTTTCGTCGGTCAGTGCAGCCGCAAGCACGACGACGTCGGCATCGGCAATCGCTGAGTACACATCATCGATTGGGACGGTTCGATCAGCACCTTCTAGGGGCGTCTCGGAACGACGGACCACGGTGATCGTTGTGTTCCACGGTTCAAGCAGCCGGATAAGAGACTCGGTGATGCCGCCAGCTCCGATCACCGTCACGTTGGCGCCGAGCAAATTCCGGCCTTCTTGGGCGGGCCAGCTCGTTGCGGGAATCGACGTGTGGAGGTGGCGAAAGCCGGCCAGGGTGAGCGTGATGATGTGCTCGGCCACCGGGTCGGCATACACGCCCTTGCCACACGTCCAGATCTTCGACGGATCGAGCTGATCGGCAAAGTTCTCGATACCGGCGTAGGGAAGTTGGATCCACTCAAGATCGGGCGCATTGGCGACGGCTCCCGGGAAATCGGCAGCAGCTGCCGGGTCGGCCCACATGAGGGCGCTTGCTTCTGCGACGGGTGCTGGTTCGCCGCCAGCGTCGATCACCGCTTGCATCATGGCGTCGAACATTGCGGGCCGTGAGGTTGGCGCTACGGCGATGCGGCGTTTGTTCATAGGTTCATCGTACGACGTCGACCTGCGCTGCCTCTGAACGGTTGTCATGAAAGTCCACAGCGACCACGTAGTAGGTACGCGTGCCCTCGAACGGTTCGGGGTCGAGGAACGACGTCTGTCCGGGGTCGGCGCCACCTCCGATGTACTCGAGTTGATCGCCTATCCGGAGAGAAACGCTGTACGACGCAAATTCCACGTCGTCAGAAGACGGGTCCCAGC
>CALBVK010000118.1 GCA_937969345.1 uncultured Acidimicrobiales bacterium | reverse complement strand
GCGATGGATGTCATCAACCTGAAGATCAGCCGTTTTGGTGGACTGTCGGGCGCCCGACGAGCCAAAGATCTCTGCGTCGACCTCGGTATATCCATGACGATCGAGGACACCTGGGGTGGCGAGATCGCAACGGCTGCGATTGCTCAGCTCGCTGCGACCGTGCAGCCGGGCTTCCATTTCCAGTCGAGCGCGTTCCACGACTATCACAGCCAGGCCATCGCCGAGGGGGGACCGGTCGTCGCCGACGGTTACATGTCGGTCTCAACTGAGCCAGGACTCGGGGTGACGCCCCTCTGGGACATCCTCGGCGACCCAATCCTCTCCATCAAAGATTTGTGAGCGATTACGCTCGCTCAGCCTGCAGAATCGCTCACAAATCCTTAGGGGAGTAGGTCGTCTTCGAAGGGGAAGTTGCTGAGGAGCTCGATGCCGGAGTCGGTGACGAGGATTTGCTCCTCGAGCTTCACTCCCTCGGTCTCGCCGGGTTTGCCGATGTAGCTCTCGATGCACAGCGTCATGCCTGGGACGATCACCCCGTCGTAGCCGAAGCTTGCGTAGTCCTGATGGTGATAGAGGTACGGGTATTCGCCGGTCATTCCCACGCCATGGGCACTGAGGTAGTAACGGTTGCCCGCAAACTCCTCGGGCAGATCCCATGCCTTCGTGGAGTACTCCTCGAAAGTCATTCCCGGTGCTATGACCCCCATGTTGTGATGGACCTGCTCGTGGGCGATCGAGTACAGCTCTCGCTGGCGAGCAGATGGCGAATCCGGGCCTGCGTGGAAGGTGCGGCTGAAGTCGCTGTAATAGCCATGGACACCGACGACGTCGGTATCGAAGCTGATGAGCACGTTTGGGCCGATGACGTGATCGCTCGTCTCTTGGAACCATGGGTTGGTGTGCTCGCCGGCGGTCAGCAGCCGGGTCTCGATGTAATCGGCGCCAGCGGCGATGACATGCTGATGAAAGATCGACCAGAGCTGGTTCTCCGTCAAACCTGGTTCGATTGCGGCTCGCATCGCGAACATGGCTGCTTCGGTTGCACGCAGGCTTGCTCGTATGCACGTGACCTCTTCGTCAGACTTTGCCGCTCGAGCTCGCTCGACGGGCTCCTGGGCATCGACGATCGTGAAGCCGTAGCCGCTGAGTGCCGTGGCTGCTCCGGGGTTGACTCGTTCCACCCCGATCTTCGCACCGGGGCCACATCGCTCAATGACGAGGTCGGCCATGTCTTGGGCCCAGGCCCGTTCGACTTCTGCGATGTGGTCGCCGGCGGCGACGTAGCTTGCGGTCCGGGCGTGACGAACCTCCTGGACTGTCGATAGGCCCTCGGACAGGTGTGCCGTGCCGGTGAACTCGTACATGACGACGTCGCCGTCAGCTGGGATGAATGCGTATCTCGATGCGGGATTCCGTGCGGTGAACACCTGCATGTTGCGAGTACCGGTGGCGTAGCGAATGTTGACGGCATCGGTGAGGATCACGGCGTCGATATCGCGGGACATCATTTCCTTGCGAAGCTGTCGCTGGCGATATTCGGCAACGGCGACAACGTCGATCTCGACTGCGTCTGGAGCACCTGCTGGTGACGTCATGGCCAAAGGCTACGACTCGGTTGGATGCCTAGAGAAGCCAGGTGAGCGACCAGAGGGTGCACATTCCCGCCAGCAGGCTGAGTGGGATGTTGCGTGTTTTCCATACGACGGCACCTGCCGCAGTGGCGGCCAGGATTCGGGGGACGTCTTCGTTGAAACCGGCAAAGCCGTCGCCGCCCAGAATCAACGGGACGGAGATCGCAGCGAAGGCAGCTGGAGCAACATACGACAGTGACCGTTCGGCGATTGGTGGCAACGTGACCCGGTCGCCGAGGACGATAAAGGATGCCCTCGTCAGGTAGGTCACGATGCCAGCGCCGGCGATGATGAGCCAGATTCTCATGACGACCGCCTACTCAACTGAGCTTCGGCAATGCCACCTGCCGCCATACCCAAGATGATGGCCAGAAGCAGCCCCGAACCCTGCGGCAGCTCTCGCCCCACAAGCGCAACGACGGCCCCAACCACGGCAGCCACCGCTCCGGGCTTGTTCTTGATCGAGAACACCATCAGCCCGAGGAACAGAATCGGGACGGCGAAATTCAAGGCCCATTCCTCGCGTACGACATTGCCGATCAGGACACCAGCGGCGACCGAGATCTGCCACATCGACCAGACCGCAGCACCGGCGCCGAGGAAATGCCACATGCGAAACCGCGGCGTAGGGTCGACCAAGTCGGGAGATGTTTCGGCGACCGCGAACGATTGGTCGATGAGAAAGTAGGGCCCGACCAGGCGAAACCACAGCGGCAGAGGAGCGAATCGGTCGCGCATCGCCGCCGAGTACATTGCGTGCCGTGAGTTGATCAAAAACACCGACACGATGATCACGGCAGCCGACGCTCCGTCGGCGAGCAGGTTGAGCGCAGCGAGCTGAGAAGACCCGGCGAAGATCAGCCAGGAGGACGACCACCCGGCCAGCTTCGGAAGCCCTTCTTCTTGGACGATGAGGCCGAGGACGAACCCGAACGGGACTCCGGGAATCACCAAGGGAATGGTCTGTCGCATGCCGATGAGCGCTGCGTTGCGATCGAAGGAGAGGTCGATATTCGACGGGGTAGTCACCACACCAATGTTATGAGCGGCGCTTGCCCAAATACGCGGCTATTCCTCGCGGCCGGCGATCATTCTTCGTGCCCGAGCGTTGATGCGCACGCCGAGGTCTTGGAACGGAAGATTCCGATTCGGTCGGCCTTTGGCGAGCATCTGACGCAGCAGCTCGGAGTCGTGCCCGAGGATCATCTCTGCCAGCAGCTTGCCGCTGATCGTGCCACGGGCGATGCCGACACCGTTGTGAACAACCGTGCCGTAGACGTTTGGCCGTAGCTCGCCAAAGACCGGCTCGCCGTTGCGGCTCAGGCTCAGGGCCCCACCCCAACTGTGCTCGAACGGCACGTCGGCGAGCTCTGGCCATCGGCTCTCGAACGCCTTGCGATGAGTCTTGGCCGCCCAGTCGACCCGGCTCGTGAAGTCCGATCGCTTGCTGAAGCTGAAGATATTGCGCACGAGCAGTCGGTTGTTCGGGGTCGTGACTCGCCGAACAGACGTGCCTGCAGGGTGGGCAGCGATGATGCCGTAGCTTTCATGTCCGCCGAGTCGGACGGACTCATCGTCGGTCAGCTCCCTCGTCATCGATCCCCAGGTAATGAGCGGGATGAGATGTTTTTGCAGGAAGCCGAAGCCTTCGGTGAAACCATTCGTTGCGAGGACGATGATCGGCGCCGAAGCCGATCCTCTATCGGTGTGGACGGTGTGGTTGGTGCTTCCTGCGGTCGCGTCGGCGTACTCGACCGACGTCACCATCGAACGCTCATAGATCGAGACGTTCTCCGGCATCGTGTCGGCGAGGCCCCGCACCATCGCTGCTGGCTGGACGAGGTAACTGTGTGGGGCGTGCAAGGCCTTGGTGTAATACGGCGTTCCGAAGATCTCCTGACACTCGGTGGCGCCGAGCATCGAGTAGTCCTCGTCGATCGCGTCGAGGCTCTCAGCGAAGTTGTCCAGCATGCCTTCGCCCCGGGACGTCGCCGCAGCGTGGTATTTGCCTTCTTTGACCCATTGGCAGTCGATTGCATGGCTCGTGATCGTGGCGTCGAGATAGTCGAGCCCCGCACGGTTCATGGTGACGCCCGCGATCGCTGCTGCTTGTGCGTCAGCGAAGCTTTTGGCTCGAAGGTTGTGTGCGTGGTCGATCGCAAAGCCCGACGATCGGCCCGCTGCGTTATTACCGATTCGATCGCCTTCGATCAGCACGACCGACGCTTCGGGGTCGAGCTCGGCGAGCCGGCGGGTCACCGCCAGGCCGCTATAACCAGCACCAATGATCAGATAGTCACACCGAATGTCGCCGGTCAGGATGGTCGGCTCGGCCGGCGTATCGAGGATCTCCTGCCACCCGTTCTGATTGTCGTACTCCGGAGTGAGGGTGACGTTATGCATGTTCAACTTCCATGATCTGGCCTGGCTAGCCGCGATGAGGGGAGGGAGCGGAGCGGACGACCATGTCGACTTCCTCGGATCTCCACTGGGAGTGTGGAGGAGTGGGGGAGGGAGCCGAGTGGCCGACCATGTCGGACTCCTCGGATCTCCACCGGAAGTGCGGAGGACGCCAGTACCGATCACCCCAGATCGATCCAGATGGTCTTGAGCTCGGTGTACTGGTCGTGTGCATGGAGGCTCTTGTCGCGGCCACCAAAGCCCGAGAGGCCGAACCCGCCGAACGGCGTGGCCACGTCACCTTCGCCGTAGGTGTTGACCGTCACGGTCCCGGCACGAATTGCTCGTGCCGCCAGGTGAGCGGTTCGAAGGTCTGATGTGAAGACCGAGGCTGCGAGGCCGTAGGCGGTGTCGTTCGCGATCTGGATACCTTCTTCTGGCTGGTCGAACGTGATGACGCTGAGCACCGGGCCGAAGATCTCCTCGGTGGCAAGTCGCATATGGGGCGACACGTTGTCGAACACGGTCGGCTCGACGAAGTATCCGCCGCTGCCCTGCAGAATTTGGTTGCCGCCGAGGACACAGTCGGCACCTTCGACATGCCCCGAGTTGATGTTGTCGAGCACCTTGTTGAGATGTGCAGGCTCGATCATCGCTCCAATTCGAGTGTTGGGATCGAGGGGATCGCCAACCGTCCATTCACGACTCTTCTCAAGCAGGAGATCGAGGAGCTCGGCCTTGCGAGAGGAATGCACGATGAGTCGCGAGTTGGACGAGCAGTTCTGGCCGCCGTTCCAGTAGATGGACGTCGCAGCGTGCTCGGCGATCGAGTCCAGGTCGTCTGCGTCGGACATGACGACGAACGGGTTCTTACCGCCGCATTCGAGCAGGACACGTTTCAGGTTGGACTCAGCGGAGTACGTGAGGAAGCGCCTGCCGGTCTCGGTCGATCCGGTAAATGCCACGGTGTCGACGTGTGGGTGGCGGCCGAGCGGCTCGCCGACCTCGGGGCCAAAGCCCGGCACGACGTTGATAACCCCGTCGGGGATGCCCGCTTCGGTCGCGAGCTCTGCCAGACGGATGGTCGTAATCGACGTTTGTTCGGCGGGCTTGAGAACACACGTGTTGCCCGTTGCGAGGATCGGTCCCAGCTTCCAAGCGGCCATCAACAACGGGAAGTTCCACGGCAGGACAACGCCAACTACCCCAACGGGTTCGCGGACGATCATCGACACGACGCCGGGCCCCGATGGGCTGAGCTGATCGTTAACTTTGTCGATGGCTTCGGCGTGCCACCGGATGGTGTCGATCGTCTCGACGAGGTCGATGTTGGCCGTATCGTCGATTGGTTTGCCGCCTTCGAGCGTCTCGATCGTGGCGAGTTCGGTGGCGTGGGCCTCGACGAGCGTCGCAAAGCGCAACATGACCTTCTTGCGCTCGCCTGGGGTGAGCCTGCTCCAGGGTCCGTAGAACGCACCTCGGGCAGCGGCGACGGCGCGGTTGACGTCCTCTTCGCCACAGCGGGCCACTTGGGCGAGTTCTTCGCCGGTTGCCGGGTTGATCGTGGCGAAGGTAGCCCCGCTCGCTGCTGGAACCGACCGGCCGCCGATGATGGCGTTGGTCGGTAGGTGCAAGGACTTTGCGAGCTTTGCTGCGGGAGAAATCGATGCCGCTGTCGCTGCCTTCTTCTTGGACCGGGCAGCGGCCGCCTTCTTGGGAGCGGTCTTTTTCGAAGCAGGCCGCTTCGGCGCAGTCTTCTTCTTGGCCGTGGTCTTCGACGGCGCCTTCTTTGGTGCAGCCTTCTTTTTTGTTGTGCTCATCGTGCTACCCCCGAAGCTTGTGCACCTTCGGTGCGCTTAACCAGCCAGTCTTGTTCGTCTTCCCATTCACGCCATTTGAGTCGAGATCGTTGCACGCCGTTAATCGGCAGGGCGGACAGCGCCGCCTCAATAGCCAGGCGTGCCGAGCCAGTGACGGGCATCTGCGGACGTCGAACCGGTCCCATTTGGCGTCCGACCATCTCGGTTGCGGCCTTCACGCCGGGGAGGAACCCAACGTCGAGTTCGTTCTCCCACATGAACGCATTGACTGGCCACATGGCCTTCCACAGTTCCAATGCTTCGGGAAGTCGTCCAGCGTCGATGTGTTCGACCAGCTGTACACACTCGTGGGGCATGATGTTCGCGCAGCCCCAGATCATGCCGACGGCTCCAGCCATGAGCGCGTATGGAGCGAGCGGGTCGACACCACAGAGCACCTTTGCATTCGTCCCCTCGCTGATCGCTGCGAGCTTTTGAATTCGGCTGAGGTCGCCTTGACTGTCCTTCATGTATCGGACGTTGTCGATCGCAAGGAGCTGGCGGTACATGCCTGGTGTGATCTCGACACCGCTAGCCGCAGGCGTGTTGTAGAGCACGATGTCGGTGGCGACCGCCTGGGCCACCCGTTCGTAGTGGTACATCACGCCGCGCTCGAACGGGCTCTCCAGCCATGGTGGGAGGACCATGAGTGCGTCGGCACCGAAGTCGACGGCGTGTTTCGACGACTCGATGGTGTCGGTGACGCTCATCTCCGAGCTTTGGACCATCACCGGAACGCGTCCGTCGATATGGGGCAGGCACAGTTCGACGACTCGACGTCGTTCCTCAGGGCGTAGGTACGCGTATTCGCCGGTACCCGAGAGGACGAGCAGGCCATGGACGCCCGCGTCGAGCAGCCAGTCCAGATGCTCGAGTAGTGCAGGCTCGTCGATTCGCTCGCCAGCATCGGTCATCGGCATGGCAACAGCCACGATCACGCCGTGGAAGTCTTTCGTTTCGCGAGTGTTCTGCATAGAAGTTATTGTCATGCCAACTGGCAGTGAGTGTCAAATTGTGTCATGGTGAGCAGATGAAGCTGGATGTCGAATCACTGCGGGCGTTGCGCGCCGTGGTGCACACGGGCACGTTTACCGAGGCCGCCGCGCAACTCGGAATGACCCAGAGCGCAGTGTCGTGGAAGATCAAGCGCCTCGAAGAACGCGTCGGGCTCGACCTCGTCAAACGTGGCGGTAGCGAGATCGAAGCCACGCCGGACGGACGTGACCTCCTTCTCTATGGGGAGCGCATGCTCGACGCACATGATGAGGCGGTCGAGCATCTCAGCCGCTCGGATCTTTCTGGTGTCATCCGTCTTGGGACGAACGAGGACCTTCGCGGCGGCGAGCTCGCTGATGTCCTCGCTCGCTTTGGCCGCATGTATCCCCAGATCCGCCTCGATGTCCGGGTGCAGCTCTCGGGAGCAGTTCGCGAGTGGCTCGACGACGGTGAGGTCGACCTGGCAGTGGTGCAGATCGAGACGGGCGACATTCGACCCGACGATGTTGTGCTCTGGACCGAGCCGCTGCGTTGGGTGCATGGCATCGACGCGAACATCGATACCGACGCGGTCGTGCCCGTGGTTTCGTTTGGTCCAGGCCTCGTGTACCTGGACTCCTCCGAGGAAGCGTTGAAGCGAAGTGGCATGCGCTGGCGAACCGTGCTCGAGTGCCCCATGCTCTCGGGTGTGCAAGCCGCGATCGAGTCAGGCCTTGGCATTGCTGCACTGAACCCCAGGAACATCACCGCCAGCATGGTCGAGTGGTCGGAGGGGGAGAAGCTTCCGCTGCCGCAGCTGACCGAAGTAATCCGAATGGGCGAAGGTGTCGACAACGAGGTGCTTCGTGCCCTTCGTGACGCACTCGCCACCGCTCTCGTAGAAAACCGGACCTAAGCATTATGACTACCGTTGAACCTGAGGCACCGAAGCGACGCGGCCGAGGAGCCCGCCGTGCTGCCCGAGAATCGAACGTCATCGAGTGGTTGCCCGAGCTGACGAGGGGTATTCCCTACGTCGACATCGTGCCACATGAGCAATTGCTTCGAATCCACGATGCGTCGATGCGGATCCTCGAAGAGGTCGGCATCGAGTTTCGTGACGATGAGTCGGTTGCGATGTGGAAGGCGTCAGGCGCGAAGACCGATGGCTATCGGGTGTATATCGATCGAGAGCAGCTCATGTCGTTGATTTCGACCGCGCCGTCGGAGTACACGATGGTGTCTCGAAACCCGGAACGCTCGGTATCGCTCGGCGGTCGCAAGACCGTCTTCACCCCCGCATACGGTGCGCCGTTCGTACTCGATATGGACAATAAGCGTCGCCACGCAACGCTGGACGACTTCAACAACTTCGTAAAGATTGCGCACCTCGAGCCGGCGATGCATATGGCGGGAGGTGTGCTGTGTGAGCCAATGGATATTCCCGTTCCGCATCGCCACCTCGAGATGACGTACAGTCTGCTGCGCTATAGCGATAAGCCGCTCATGGGGTCGGTGACGTCGCGTGAGCGGGCAGAGCAGTCGCTCGAGATGATGAAGATCGTGTTCGGCGCCGATGTCGTGGCTGATACGACGGTCAGCACCTCGCTCGCGAACTGCAACTCGCCGCTCATTTGGGACCAGACGATGCTCGATGCGGTCAAGGTCTATGCGGCGTCGAATCAGGCAATGCTGTTCAGCCCGTTCGTGCTCGGCGGTGCGAGCACACCGGCGAGCACTGTGGGCGCCGTGGCGCAGTTAAGCGCTGAAGCCTTGGCCGGCGTGGCATTCATGCAGATGATCCGCCCTGGTTCGCCGTCGGTCTATGGCCAGTGGACGGCGACCGTTGCTATGAATTCGGGAGCTCCGCTCGCCGGCACTCCCGAGATCGATCACATCAACATGCTCGTCGGACAACTCGCCAGGTTTTACGAGCTTCCGTGGCGCTGTAGCGGCGGCTGTTCGTCGTCGAAGTTGGTCGATGCTCAGGCCGGCTATGAATCCGCTCGCAACATGTATGGCGTGCTGATGGCCGGCGCGAATTTTGTTCTGTCGACCACGGGGTACCTCGAGTCGGCGTTGTGTCAGAGTTATGCGAAGGCGATGCTCGACGGCGAGCAGATGCGCATGATGTATCGACTCGGCAGTGGTGTGAACATGGACGAGCTCGACCCCGCAATGGACGCTGTTCGCGAGATCGAACCCGGCGATCATTACCTCGGCACGCAGCACACCTTGGCAAACTTCGAAACAGCGTTCTTCATGCCCGAGCTCATGGACGGCGAGTCGTACGAGAACTGGTCAGCCACCGGCGGCACGGACGCCAACACCCGTGGACTCAACATGGCCCAAGCTGCGCTGAACAACTTCGTCGAGCCCGCACTCGACGACGCGGTGCTCGCCGAACTCGAGGATTACAAGGGCCGACTGCGTTCGACGATTCCGGAGGGCCTCCAGTGACCGCCACCAACAAATTTGAACCGCAAGGTACGCCTGGCGGACTTAGCGGTTCAAATTTGTTGCTTTTGGGGCGGGTGGCCATTGTTACTGGCGCAACCTCGGGTATCGGTGCTGCCACGGCAAAGGCGTTCGCCGACGCCGGAGCGAAGGTCGTCTTGACCGGGCGCTCGAGTGCCGGAGCAGAGGCGACAGCAGCCGCGATCGCGGCGGTCGGAGGCGATACCCGAATCAAACTCGGAGACGTCACGGACTCGGCCTTTTGCGACGAGCTCGTCGCCTATGCGGTCGACGAGTTCGGACGACTCGACGTACTCGCCAACGTGGCTGGCACGATCACGCGCGGCGATGCCCTCGAGACCTCCGACGACGAGTGGCATCA
>CALBVK010000117.1 GCA_937969345.1 uncultured Acidimicrobiales bacterium | reverse complement strand
TGAGGAGATCATTAGCGAGTTCAACAAGCCGTGGTCGACGAACGCACCGGTAATCGGTTTGATCGTGTCGCGTCCTGGTCTCGAGGGGTTCATGGCTCGCACGGCTGAGTTCGATACGGGTGCGGCGATGATGAGCTTCACGCACCAAGCCACGATGCTCGGGTTGTATGTGCACCTCATGGGCGGCATCGAACTCGAGCTCGCGTACGACAAGACCGGCCTTGATCCCGAGACGGCCAATATCTTGTGTGCCTTCTCGCTCGGCCACATGGGGGACCCTGCAGACCTCCCCGAGAAACTGCAGGGCCGCGAAAACCCGAGCGATCGAATGCCAGCGTCCGCCTTCGCCTTCAAGTCACTGACGCCAAACCCCCGCCCAAGCAACGACTAAAAGATTTGTGAGCGATTCTGCAGGCTGAGCGTGCAAAATCGCTCACAAATACCTATTTGCGGGACTCCATGAGCGGCATGATCTTCTCGCCGAACTCTTTGGTGGCAACTGGGTAGTCGTCGAAGACACACATGACACCCTTGACGCCGGGAATCTCGGACACTTCGTCGAGGCGAGCGGCGATGGTTGCGTGGCTGCCGACGACGGCACCGATGTTCAGGTTGAAGGCCTGTTGCATCTCGGCGATCTTGTCGGCGGTTGCGCCGGCGGTGTCCATCTCGGCGGCGCCGATCAGGAACTTGATCGCTTCGAGGTCGGCACCGTCTTGGTAGTGCTGCCACTTCGCTTCGGCTTCTTCGTCGGTGTCGCCCATCGTTATGTGGAAGAGCACATAGACACCCACGTCGCGGCCCGTCTTTTCGGCCGCTGCCACAAGGCGAGCCGCGTCGGCGCGGACGACGTCGAGGTCTTGGGTGCCGATGATGAACTGGTAGTCGCCGTAGGTGGCGCAGAACTCCATGCCCCGGTCGCTCTGGCCAGCGCAGACGAGCGGCACCTTGCCCGCTTTCGGCGGCGGCGACAGACGGCAGTCGTCCATCTGGAAGTACTCACCCTTGAGGTCGGACACGCCATCGGACCAGAGGTCCTGCATGATCTTCACGTATTCGGTGGCGTAGTCGTAGCGCTTCTCGTAGTACCAGTCGCCGGGCCATACACCCATCTGGCTGTATTCGATTTGGTTCCAGCCCGACACGATGTTGATGCCGAATCGGCCACCGGAGATGTCATCGATCGTCGAGGCCATGCGGGCGACCATTGCGGGTTCCATCGTCGGAAGTGCGACGGATGCGAACAGGTTGATCTTCTCGGTGGCCGCAGCGAGTCCGGCCATCAATGTGAATGACTCGAGGTTGTGATCCCAGAATTCGGTGTCGCCACCGAAGCCTCTGAGTTTGACCATGCTGAGCAGGAATTCGAATCCTGCATCCTCGGCGCGTGACGCCGTTTCTTGGTTGAGGGCGAAGCTCGGCATGTATTGCGGCGAGGTCTTCGACATCATCCAGCCGTTGTTACCGATTGGGATAAATATGCCTAGGTCCATGGCCTTTACTAGCACTGTGTGCGAAGCGCGCGTCGAGCAACCGGGCAATTCTCAGGCGTCAGCGGAGATCTGCGGGGACTGCCGTGGCTGCGAAGACCACTGTGGATCTCCGCTTCAGCTGCCCGGCTCGCCCTCGATGAAACGTGTTGCCTCGTCGAGCGAGATGACGTCCGCGTACTTTGCGTGGAGGTCGAACAGGTTTGCTTCGTGCACTGCTGAGGTCCGGTCGCCGACGGCCTCGCGCACGACGAACGGGCCGAAGCCGTGTGCTGATGCGTCGGTCGCGGTGGCGCGAACGCAGCCGCTCGTGGACACTCCGCACACGATGAGCGTGTCCACTCCCGCAACGCGAACTGCAGTGTCGAGCTCGGTGCCAAAGAAGCCCGACGCGTGCTGCTTGGTCACGACGGTTTCGTTCGGTTCGGGTTCGAGACCCGGGATCCAGTCGGCGAGTCGGCTGCCCGAGTCGAAGCTGGCAAGGGCAGGGACCTTGTCGTACCAGACGTTTCCGCCACCGCCGGGAGGAAACTCGACCCGGGTCCAGAACACGGGCGCACCGGCACGGCGAGCAACCGTGACCACGTCGCGGACGGCGTCGATGATGGCGGGTTGGTCGAGATCGAGCGGCGAGTCCGAATCGAAGTAGGCGACACACATGTCGACGACCACAACTCCGAGCGATGACCCCGGTTCGACACGTCGCCCAAAGCCCGCAGCGTCATAACTCGAAGTCGTTTGCTCGTCCATGCAAGCAATGTAGAACAGCTATGGGTCGGGCACGCCACGGCCGGTTCCCGGATCGCCGTGCCAGAATGCAGCTATGGCCGATCTTCTTCGCTCCCGTCCGAACGGACCCGCCGCGTTCCGGGCACTTCTCGAATCGCCCGATCCGGTATTGCTGCCCGGCTGTTACGACGCGCTCGGCGCTCGACTTATCGAGCAGGCCGGTTTCGATGTTGTGTACATGACCGGCTTTGGTACTTCGGCGTCGTTGCTCGGACGGCCCGACGTGGGCTTGCTCGGACTCAACGAGATGGTCGACAACGCGAGGCGAATCACCGCGGCCACCGATCTGCCGGTCATCGCCGACGCCGACACTGGCTATGGCAACCAGATCAACGTCATCCGCACCGTGCAGGCCTACGAACAGGCCGGTGTTGCCGGCATTCACCTCGAAGACCAGATGTTGCCGAAGAAGTGCGGCCATATGGAGGGCAAGGTCGTCGTTCCTCAGGACGAGTTCGTGGGCAAGATTCGGGCCGCGGTGTCGGCTCGCCGCGATCCGAACTTCACGATCATTGCTCGCACCGACGCCCGAGCTCCGCACGGCCTCGACGAAGCCCTCGACCGGGCGCGAGCCGCACGTGATGCCGGGGCCGACGCGCTGTTTGTCGAGGCCCTCCAAAACGACGACGAGCTCGAACGGGTCGCCTCGGAACTGTCCGATATCCCGCTGGTGTTCAATTGGGCCGAAGGCGGCAAGACCCCACCGCTGACGATCGAACGAATTTCCGAGCTCGGCTTTGCGATGGTGATCATGCCAATCTCGACGCTGCTCGCGGCGACTCGGGCCATGCAAGAGGCGCTTGCTCAGATCAAGATCGACGGCACGCCGGTGAACGCCGTGAGCGCCATGCCGACCTTCAACGAGTTCACCGACACGATCGGTCTTCCCGAGGTCATCGACCTCGAGGCGAAATTCGCGTAGCTCCTAGGGCAGACTTCTCCTATGAACCAAGACGCCATCGTCGTGCTCATCTTGTCGATCGCACTCGCTGTTCTGATGACGTCGACGGGCGTTGCTGGCCGCAACGGCACGTTGCCGCTCAACTCATTTCTCGGCATCCGCACGAACATGACCCGAAAGAGTGAAGAGGCCTGGAACGCTGCTCACCTCGCCGCTTCGCCGTTTAACTTCCTTGCGGCCGGCTGCTTTGCCATCACGGGTTTGGTCGCGGCGTTCGTTGTCGACGGCCAGCAGGCTGCGTCGACGGCAGTGATCATTGGGTGGGGCGCTGGCATGATCGCTACCGGCGCCGCCGTCTTTGTTGCCCGCCGTGCTGCGGTCAAGGCCTTGGGCGGTTAGGTCGATTCGTCCGGCTCACTGGTCGAGTGTGCCCAGGTGACTGTCGTCGTCGGCGGGAATGGCATCGGGCCAATTGGTTCGCCAGACCTCGAGCGACCATGGGCCAACCTCGACGCCGTCGCGTCGTTCGAAGCCTGGCTGGAGCGGTACGAGCGGCTCGATGATCTCGTCGTGGCTGGGCACGAGGAACCACGGGAAGGAGTACCGCTGTTTGCCGGTCGTATTGACGACTTTGTGCGGCGTTGAGACGAAACGACCGCCGGACCAGACCTCCATCATGTCGCCGGTGTTGACGAGCAGCGCGCCCTCGGGACACGTGGCCTCGATCCAGTCGCCGTCTTGCGTTCGCACGAACAGTCCGCCGATGGGGTCCGGGTGCAGGATCGTGAGCACGTTGGTGTCTTTGTGCGGGTGGATGCCGTGGATGTTCTCGTCGGGGGTCGAGGGTGGATAGTGCAAGAGCGTCATGTTCGTGACCGGATGGTCGAAGCGTGACGTGAGCGCGGCGGGGTCGAGGCCGAGCGCGTGTTCGAACACGCGGAGTAGCGAGTTGGCGATGCGATCGCAGGCCGCCCAGTAGTCGAGGACGACCTCGGCCATGTTCGCTGGATGGTCGGCCCAGCGGTTTGGGCCGTAGATGGCCGACCGGCTGCAGATGGGGTCGGCGGGGTCGACTTCGGTGTGAAGTTTGAAACCTTCGTAGCGGTCGGCTGGCGTGTCGCTGTTCGGGTCATCGCTGCGGTTGGGTGTGAAGAACCCGAGCGGGATGAAGCCCCGATAGTTGTCGCGCAGAATCGCCTGCCGTTGTTTATCTTCCATGGACACGGAGAACACTTCGGCGACCAATGTGTGCATCGCGTCGAGTTGTTCTGTGGTGATGCCGTGGCCGGTGATTGCGAAGAACCCGACGTGCTCGACGGCGTGGACGAGCACGTCGGTGGCTATGTCACGTCCGTTGGCGAACGAAGAAATGTCGATTACCGGGATCGTGCTCATCGATGTCGACGATAGTTGGACGCCGACGGGGAAGCGGGCGTCCTAGTATCCGGTCATGGCTGCATACCTGATGATCTCGTACGACGTTTCCGACGCGGAGCGCTTTGCCGACTACAACCCCGGTTCGGGCAAGGCGATCCGCCAAACGATCAGTAACTACGGTGGCAACGTGCTGGCCGCTGGCCCCGCCGAGGCGACCGTGGGGTCGGCTCCGTCGATATGCGTTCTGGTCTCGTTCCCCGATGTCGATGCGGCCAAGGCGTGGCAGGACGATGACGAATACGCTCCGCTGAAGGCGATCCGGCTCGAGGCTACGACGAACATCAACGAGGTTGTGCTACCTGGTTTCTAGGAACCGCTACCTTCTGCTTGCTGTCAGTAGCGTTGACGCAGGAAACTCGCGCGATCAGCGCGATCCTGTGGTCAGATTGTTACGGATTGTCACGTTACGTGCAAAAAGCTGTTGACATTCCGACATCTCAACTTTACGTTTATGTTACAGTTTCGAATTGACGGGAAGACGAGACATGCAACGCGACACCGGATACACAGCCGACGAGACCTCCACCTCGAGCCGTTGGCCAAAGCCACTCGCCAGCTTCGCTGGCCTCATCGTCGCACTGGTTTTCGCCGGAGTCTGGATCTCGGCGAGCACCGGCGCCACGACGGCCGATGACATCGCCGCTGCCCAGGACACGGAGAGCACGGACTGTTGGGACGAGTACCGACGGGCGCGGTCCAACTACCGCAAAGCGTGGAAGAACCGTCGCGCCCAGCTCGTCCGTAGCGTCGTCACTTCACCGAACGTCGCCCCCGAAGACTGCACCGCAGCGACCGACTGCCTCTTCGGCCATCACGTCCGCGGCAAGAACCGGCCACAGTTGCGCGTATTGGTCCCGCACGGGGCTAGCTCGCTCGACGCGTGCGATCTCACGGCAACTCGCACCCTCGTCGATCCTTCGGACACGACCCCGACGACCGGCGAATGCTGGGACGAATACTCGGTGCGCGAGGACCGCGACCCAATTCACATCAGCATCATCGCTCCAGCTGGTGTGAAGCCAAGCAACTGCGTCCCGGCCGCTACCTGCCTGACCGGGTTCCGCCGCAACCTTGTCAAGCAAAACCGGATCTTCGTTCCACTTGGGGCCGACCCGGCGACGAGCTGTGCCGACGAACCAGCGGACGAACCACAGACCGAAACAACGATGCCCGAGGCTCCGCCTGCGACACCGGTTGCGCCAACCGTCTCCGAAGCGCCACCAACATCTGCTCCAACCGAAACCAGCGAAGTACCGGTGACCACAGAAGTACCGGCGACAACCGAAGCTCCCGCCACCACGGAAGCCCAAGCGACGACCGAAGCTCCCGCCACGACCGAAGCGCCGCAGACCACAGAAGCCCCAGCGACCACCGAGCCACCGGCCACGACCGAAGCGCCTCCGGCCACTGAACCTCCGACGACACAACCACCGTCGAACGGGTCGACGATCTACTTCAACGACTTCTCAAACATCACCGACCGCAATCGCATCGATCACTTTGTGCAGTACCGCGACCCGTGGGTGGTCAACCACCGAACCGGCGACTCCGACCATGCCGCCGACGGGCCGATCAATTGCAGCGCCCCCGAACAGACCCGACCCCAGACCCGAGACAACCCGCACGGACACATCTATCAGTGCTTCCCCAGGGGCAACTCCGGAGCCGGTCACATGATGGCGTACGCCATGGACACCTCGGGGTATGGATTCGTTGGTGGCCTACCCGACCAAGTGTTTGAGAACCTCGAAGAGGTCTCGGTCGACATCAACACCACCAGCGCTGGCCATCGCAACTTTGTCGAGATCAAAGTCATTCCGGCCAACCAGACATATGTCAACGCAATGCCGTGCGGGCCGGATCTGCCTTGCAACGACGGCTGGGACTACGACGATGTGAACGGTGTTGGTGCGTCCACATTCTCCGCAGGTGGCACCGGCCTGATGATCAATACCCCGTCCCGCCCCGACGGACATATCTTCGACTATTACAACAAGACTCGCGCCTCGAACGGCGACGTCAGTTACGGATCGTGCGACCTGAACGGCTCGTACTGCTTCGAAGCTGCGGTGCACGAGAACAACACGGGTATTCGTGACCGTTTCCGCCACGTGTTCAAGGACAACGGCGACGGCACGTTGTCGTTCGGCATTCACGATGGCAGCAGCATGCATTGGGTAACCGCGCCGGGCGCCTTCCCCGACGGTCCGGTCCGAGTGGTCGTGGCGTTCCACAACTACACCGGCACCAAGGACGGCGACGGCCCGGGTTACGACAACAATGTTTCGCCAACGACGGGCGGCTTCACGTGGCACTGGGACAACCTCGCAGTGATAGCCGGGAGCGCCACTCCGTCGGAGACGTTCTTCGGTGGCAACACCGCTGACCGGATCGTTACCCCCGACGGGTGCATTGCGTTCTCCCAAGGCCAGCGCACGCTGACGAACAACACCGACGTGGCGCCAACACTGTTGTGCGACGACAGCGGCTGGCAGTAACAACCCCTATAACAAGGGTCAGACCCCGCGTCATGGGAGTCAGCTGGTTGGTTGCCTAGCGATCGATGAGGTTGCGGACTGCCGCTGCGAATTCGACAGCGGCTGTCGGTAGCGCAGTGACGAGGCGCTTATCTACGACAACCCCGACGGTCGGGTCTTGTTCGACATCGCTGCTCGTCCAGAAGTGTTGGACGAATGCTTCGATGTCCTCGCTTGCGAACGGCCTCCGGTAGTTGTGCGTGATATGTCTGCCGGCGGTAACCCCGGCAGCGGCGAGCAGGAGCACTCCCCCACAGATGCCCGCGACAACACCACGATCCACCCGAGAGATGAACGAGTGAACTTCGGCGTTCTCGATGATGGACCCAGGATCACCGCCCGGCACGATCAGTGCGTCGAGTCCAGCAGCATCGAGTTCTCTGAGCTGATTGCTCACCTGAATGCACAGTCCTGACTGATCGACAGCCTGCTCTGTCACTCCGCAGTACACCACGCGATCGCCGGCCCTTGTCACCTGATGTGCGAGGTCAAGCACCTCGCTTAGATTGCACTGCTCATAGACAAGAACCGCAACGACAAGCGGTCGAGAGTGCACTATCGATCCGCGGTGACGAAGTCGATCATTTGCTCGACGGCACCAACCATTGGGATCTCGAGATCTCGGAAGGTGCTCACGCGGCCGAGCAGTCGCTTCCAGAACAGCCCCGGCTCACCCGTGGCTCCGAAGTGCGCCATGACGCCCTTCTTCCACTCGGTACCCATCGGGATCTCTGGCCACGCGTCGATGCCGGCAACCTCGGGACGGATGGTCTGCCACACGTCGACGTAGGGATGCCCGACGATCAGCACGTTCGGGTCGCTGACCTGGTTGGCGATACGGGTCTCTTTCGATCCGTCGACGAGGTGATCGAGGAGCACCGCCACTCGTCGGCCGGATCGGGGGCCGAAGCGGGAGATGCGTTCGACGAGGTCGTCGGCCCCCTCCATCTGCTCGACGACGACACCTTCGATCCGGAGGTCATCACCCCAGACCTTTTCGATGAGTTCGGCGTCGTGGATTCCCTCGACCCAGACCCGGCTGGCTCGTGCCATACGCGCCGGCGCGTTGCCCATGTCGACGGAGCCGGACGCGGTGAAGCTGACCTCCGGTGCTGTCTCGTGCACGGTGGGCGCTCGAAGGGTGACCGGCTTGCCGTCGACCATGAACGCTCCGGGGCGGGGCACCAGGCTGTGGTCTCGGCCGTGCCGATCGCGAATCACTACCAACGCGGGTTTGTACGAGAGGATCGCACCGACCGTGCCTGAGGCACGATGCTCTATGACGACTCCCATTTTGGCGGCCAGCGGGGTGTAGGTCGGCTTTGAATGCCGTGGTGCGTCGAGGTCGATCTCGTCGGGAAGCGTGCCGTAACTCACGAACGAAGACTAGTTGAGCCACGACGACCAGCAGCGCCAGCCAGCCCGCTCGATCAACTCCGGGGTCAGACCCCGAACCCGACGTATGAACCGCCGTTGCGGTTCGAGCATTGCCGGTGGAGCCCCTGTTTTGTTGGCCCGATCAGTTTTGGGGTCTGACCCTCTACCTGATCGAGCGAGCCCAACCATTCGCCATCGATCAGTTTTGGGGTCTGACCCTCTACCTGATCGAGCGAGCCCAACCATTCGCC
>CALBVK010000116.1 GCA_937969345.1 uncultured Acidimicrobiales bacterium | reverse complement strand
GAAGCGACACGGCTCGATCCATCGGACCCGTGGGCCGTGTGGGCGATCGACTCGATTGCGTCAACGAGCGGCAAAGACGTTGCCGTCTTGCCAAACCTCGGTGGAAGTTTGCCCAATGACGTCTTTGCCGAAGTGCTTGGGCTCCCGACGATCTGGGTGCCGCATTCCTATGCGGGCTGTTCCCAGCACGCCCCAAACGAGCATGTTCTTGCCTCGACGTGCGCCGAAGCTCTGCAGATTATGACCGGGCTGTGGTGGGACCTCGGTGCGGGCGCAACGCCAGCTTCGTAACGACACCAAACTCGACCACACGTGGCCGGGTTGGTGAGCGAGCGTCTTAGCGCTGGTTCTGTCCAAGGACGGTGCGCAGAGCAGCGTCGGTTGGGCCACTGTTCTGGAACCCGGGACCGTATGCGGCACGAAGTGCAGCCAACGAGTTTGGGTGGTTGATGTGCTTGGCGGAGTTCGGGGGGTTGTTCATACGTCTATTCTCGGCCCATCCAATGCATGACACAACCATGTAGAAGTTGTACTTTCGGCCAAGATTTGTCATGCTTTCGGCATGCAGCTCGACATCGAATCGCTCCGAACATTTGCCACCGTGATCGACCTTGGCGGAATGACCCGAGCCGCCGAAGCGCTCGACGTCAGCCAGTCCGCAGTCAGCTGGAAGATCAAGCGCCTCGAAGAGAAGGTCGGGCGGGATCTCCTGATTCGGGAGGGACGTACGCTGCGAGCCTCGCGAGACGGCCGTGAGCTACTCGACTACGCACGATCGATCGTGTCGACCCACGACGAAGCCGTCTCCCGTCTTGAAAGCTCCGAGCTCACCGGAACCGTAAAGCTCGGTACGACCGAGGAAGTCAGCGCAGCGCGAATGTGCGATGTGCTCGAACGCTTCAACCGAATCCACCCCGCAGCAAAGATCGAGTTCGTCGTCGAGTCCTCACCAGCGCTAGACGACATGTTGAACAAAGGCATGCTCGATGTCGCGGTACTCCAGGTGCTGCCCAATGACCAGCGCCCAACCGACACGGTGCTCTGGCGCGACGAGCTGATCTGGATGTGTTCCCCGGAATGGACCTATGAAGCTGGCGACGTTCCGCTCATCACCTTCGGCGACCGAGGCTTCTACCGACCGCTGGCCGAGGGACTCCTCAACCAGGCCGGAATCGACAGCTGGGTCTCGTTCTCCGGACCGAGCATCGCAAGTGTGATCGGTGCCGCCGAAGCGGGTTTGGGAGTTGTGGTGCTCGCCGCTAGCTCGTTCGAAAGCGACCTGATCTCATGGCCACGGGCCGCCCAACTCGCTGAGCTGCCAATGTCGTGTCAAATCGCCCGGTCGTCGCCCGGCGAATCGAGCCGCATCGCAACCGAGCTCATCGCCGACATCGTCAGCGAACTCGGCGAAGAGTGACGTGATGCTAGCGAACTCGACCTACGGCATCGCCGCGGTAATCGAGATCTCGACCAACAGTTTCGATCGAGCCATGTGCGCTTCGACGCACGCCCGCGCCGGCGCATGACCGGTCGGGACCCAGTCGTTCCACACCTCGTTCATTAGCGCGAAGTCGTTGTCGATATCGCGCAGCCAGATCGTTGCCGACAGCAGGTGTTCTCGGTCGGTGCCAGCTTCGTCGAGTGCAGCATCGATCTGGGAGAGCGTTGAACGGGTCTGCTCCTGGATGTCCGCGTCGGGATCAGCGGCGACATGGCCAGCCAAATACACGACGCCGTTGTGCTTCACGATCTTGCTGGCGCGTTCCGATACATGCATACGTTCAATGCTCATGCGCCCAACCTAGACGGGTCGCCGGGGCCGGAGAGGGTTCGTCTACGCTGCCCCAATGGATACAGCAGGCATCACGCTCCTCGACGGTGGTATGGGCAAGACGTTGGAGAAAAACGGAGCGCCATTCCGTCAACCCGAATGGTCAGCGCTCGCCCTCATAGAAGACCCGCCATCGGTCTCCCACGCACACGAACAGTTCGTCGCCGCCGGTGCTGATGTCATCACCACGAACAACTATGCCGTCGTTCCGTTCCACCTGGGCGACGAACGATTCGCCACCGATGGGGCACGTCTCACCGGCCTTTCGGGCTCGCTCGCTCGGGCCGCTGCTGGACCCGATGTTCGTGTGGCTGGCTCGATCCCTCCGCTTTACGGAAGTTACGAACCCGACAAGTTCAACGCCGAGACAGCGCCGGCGCATCTTCGGGTGATCGTTGACGCATTGGCGCCGCATATCGACTTCTTCCTTTGCGAGACCCAGTCATCGACAACAGAGGCGGCCATTTCGCTACAAGCCGCGGCGCCATTCGGTCTTCCCTGCTGGGTGTCGTACACACTCGATGACGACATGCCCGACACACCACAGCTCCGATCCGGCGAGTCGCTTAGCGACGCCATCGAGACAGCACAGCACAATGGTGCCGAAGCGGTGCTCTTCAATTGCAGTCAGCCCGAAGTCCTCGCAAACGCAATTCCGGCCGCCGTGGCCCTGGCTGACGGTCTGGAGATCGGCGGCTACGCGAACTCGTTTGTGCCGAAGCCGAAGGTCTACGCCGCGAACGAAGTCATCCTCGATCACCGTTCCGACCTCGACCCCGACGGGTACCTTCGCTTCGTCGAGCAGTGGGTCGCCGACGGTGCGACGATCGTGGGCGGCTGCTGCGGAATCATGCCGCCACACATCGCGCTGCTCCGTAGCGAGCTCGACAAGGCATAGCGATGAACGAATCGCCACGTCGAATTCTCATCACCGGAGCGAACCGCGGAATCGGCCTGGAGCTCGCTCGGCGGCTCATCGCACAAGGTCACCTCGTGTGGGGAGCGACCCGTTCCGATGCACCCGCCTTCGATGCACTCGGGGGAGCGGGCCACGTCCGGCTCGACCTTGCCGACGAGGCTTCCATTGTGGACGCAATAGCTGACCTCGCTCGACAGACCAGCGCCCTCGACACATTGATCAATTGTGCCGGTATCGACGGACGTGAGCTCGGGGCCGCAGTCGATGGTCGCTCGATTTTTACGATCTCGCCAGACGTGCTGCTCGATGTCCAACGCATCAATGTCGTCGGTCCGGTCATCACGACCCGTGAAGCGTTGCCCTTGCTCCGCCGAGGGACGAACGCGCTCGTTCTGAACTTCAGCTCGCAGTTGGGCTCGATGGAAGTCGGAGCGTCAATGGGTAGTGATGCGTCGTATTGCATCTCCAAAGCCGGTCTGAACATGGCGAGTCTGAAGGCCGCCGCTGACCTACGCGACGATCGAATCGCCGTGGTTATGTTGCACCCCGGGTGGGTGAGTAGCGACATGGGAGGGGCCGCCGCGCCGATGAGCCCGGTCGAATCCGCCGAGGCAATCACCGACACTATGGCTCAGCTCTCGCTTGCCGACTCCGGCCGTTTCATCCGTTGGGACAACACCGACCATCCGTGGTGATCGCTATCGCTCCGGAGCGGAAGCCTCTAGTGCGTCGATGTCGCGAAGCAACCGGCGCAGTTCGACCGTGATCTTGTCGGCCCGGGTATGTACTTCGACGCCGGGGTCGAGCGGAACACCCTTGCGTGTGAGCTGTTCGAGAAGCTCGCGGTCTTCGCGCCCAACCTCGGCCTGAAAGGCAATGTGATCTTCGGGCCGCTGACGGCCGTCGGCGATGTTCTCGGCGAGCGCAATGCAATAGAGGGTTGTGTTCTCGTTGTCTACAGGCTGATGAAAGAACAGCAAGACCAGCACACCATCGTCCCCGTAGTCGATGTGGAGCCGTACATGGTGTGGTGCATCGCAGCGGAACGTCATCGTCCGATGGAATGTCTCGAAGTCGTCGGCATTCCCGCGTTGGGCATCGGTGAGCACCTTGCTGGAATGGTGGTGTTCGGCCGAGAACCTCCACTGCTCTCGAACGACCTCGTACTCACCGACCTGGCGGTCGTCGGGGTCGCCGATCGTGCCAAGATGCGTGAAAGGGAAGTGGGCAACATCGAGAAAGTTGTCGGTCATCTGGGCGGCGCTGGCGTTCCAGGTTTGCGTCGGAATTATCGCGATGCCGAAGGCCGGGTCGTCCCATTCGTCATTCACCGGGATGGGTGTGACGGGTTCATCGAGGGCTACCCAGACGAGCCCGTATTGTTCGTCGACCTGTGCAGCGGTCGCCACATGGGCCTTGGGGGGAATCGTCGCATTTGGGCCGAGGGCCGGAATGTCGACACACGTCCCAGACGAATCAAAGCACCAGCCGTGATACGCACATTGCAGCGCACCGTCGACGATGGTGCCAGCCGTCAGCGGCGCGAGACGGTGAGGACACGCGGCCGGAAACACCGACCAGGATCCGTTGAGCCGCACGAGCGCATAGTCGTTCGCGAGGAGCCGAATCCCATGGGGCCCATCGCCGTCAAGATCGTCGAGACGGGCAACAGGATGCCAGAACTGGCCGAGGCCAGGGTTCTCGTTTGTGAACCAACGCGTCATGGTGCTCCTCGGGATCGACCGCAATCGTCCGGACTCCCGCGAGGTTTTCAGACCACGGGTGGTCTCGCCAACTAGCTCGCGTTCTTGCGTGCGTACGACTCGGTGAACCAGCCGGTATCGGCGTCGTCATCGTCCGCGTCGGTCGGCGGTGCGGCGACTGCTTCGGGCGACACTGCCGTTGCTGGAGCCGCAGCTGGTGCGGCCTGGAGCGAGGCGATCATCGACTCGAGGCGAGCGATTCGACCAAGCGCTGTCTCA
>CALBVK010000115.1 GCA_937969345.1 uncultured Acidimicrobiales bacterium | reverse complement strand
AGCGGTTCGGCGATTACAGTGGCTTGCGCACCCGGTACGTTGCCCGGCTTCACTTCCAGCTGTGTTGGCTTAATTAGCTCTGCCCAGTTCTTGTGGATCATAAGTCCCTCCATTCCTGTCTACCTTCATGTCCAAAAAGGCAAACGCCCGAGGTTGAAATGACGGATTGGGGCCGTGCGAAAACGCGACCCCAATTCGTTCGGTAATGCTTAGACGCGGCGGCGCTTTGGTGGGCGGCAACCGTTGTGCGCCATTGGTGTCACGTCACGGATAGATGTGATGTTGAACCCAACAGCAGCCAAAGCGCGCAACGCGCTTTCACGGCCAGAACCCGGACCTTGCACTTCGACTTCCAGCGTTTTCACGCCGTGCTCTTGTGCTTTTTTGCCCGCATCTTCTGCAGCCATCTGTGCCGCATAAGGTGTGGATTTCCGAGAGCCCTTAAAGCCCATTGTGCCAGCAGACGACCAAGCGATCGCATTGCCCTGCACGTCAGAAATCAGGATTTTAGTGTTGTTGAAGCTAGAGTTGACGTGTGCAACGCCAGCCGCAATGTTTTTAGAGACCTTACGCTTACCAGCGCGACGAGTTTCCCGTGCCATGCTTGAGTCTCCTTATTTCTTCTTACCGGCAATGGCCTTAGCAGGGCCTTTGCGAGTACGTGCGTTTGTTGAAGTCCGCTGACCGCGAACAGGAAGGCCACGACGGTGACGAAGTCCCTGGTATGAGCCAATTTCCATCTTGCGCTTGATGTCCTGGCTGGTCTGACGGCGAAGATCGCCCTCGACCTTCAGGTGCTCTTCGATGTACGCACGGATCTGCGCAACTTCGGTGTCGGTCAGATCACGGACACGAGTCGTGGGCACAACGCCCAGGGACTCGAGCATGGTCTGGCTCGTGGTCAGGCCAATACCAAAGATGTAGGTGAGGCTGATCTGGACTTGCTTGTCGCGTGGGATATCTACCCCGGAAATACGTGCCATGACGTTAGCCCTGCCTCTGCTTGTGACGTGGATTCGTGCAGATGACCATCACTCGCCCGTGGCGCTTGATAACCCTGCAGTTGTCACACATTGTCTTGACGCTTGCTCGAACCTTCACGTTCAGCGTCCTTTCTCGGTTATTCGAAGTTGTTCCCCGGCAATGGCCGAGGGATTACGATTTTTGGGTTCGTACTGCGGTAGTAGCGAGTAACTGCTACTTGTAGCGGTACGTGATCCGACCACGTTCAAGGTCGTACGGAGTAAGTTCCACTTGGACGCGATCTCCGGGAAGAATCCGGATGTAATGCATGCGCATCTTGCCTGAAATGTGGGCCAGCACTTTGTGGCCGTTTTCGAGTTCGACACGGAACATTGCGTTTGGAAGGGGCTCTACTACGGTCCCTTCCATTACGATTGCGTCTTCTTTTGCTTTTGCGATCGGAATTTCCTCCTGTTAGCGCATTAGCCCGAGCACACGAGAACGCGCGTCAAGCCAGCAGATAACGCTAGCGGGCGCGCGTGATTCAACCAACTGGAGAGCAAGGTTTCTCGACACGCCATGATTCCGATGACCGAGACCGAATTTGAGCGCTGTGTGGCTGTTGCGCTTGACGCGCTTGATGATGACCTTGTTGCCCTTATGGAAAATGTGGTTGTTGTGGTCAATGATCGCAACGAAGATGAGCCAGATTTGTTAGGTCTCTACGAGGGAATCCCGCTGACCGAGCGCGAGAGTTACGGCCTGTTCGAGATGCCGGATCGGGTTTCGATCTACCGCCTCGCGCTGTGTGACATGTGTACCACCCACGATGAACTCGTCGACGAAATCCGCACGACGGTGATTCACGAGGTCGCTCACCACTTCGGAATCGATGATGATCGACTCGAAGAACTGGGCTGGGACTAGCGCGCAAAGTGCTAAACCTGACGCATGGATCAGGACGGAAATCCGCACGAACAACCACCGACCGCACCGCACCCCCAGCAGCCGTACCAACAGCCCTACCCCCAAGACGGGGTATCCGGGCCAGTATCCGGGCCAGTATCAGGGTCAGTTCCCGGGGCAACCGCCATCGCCGCAGCAGTGGGGGTATGCGTACGCGGAGAAGTCGCAGGCAGCCACCGCGCTCACGCTCGGACTCGTCGGACTCGTGTTCTGCGCGATCGCGGCGCCCTTTGCCTGGAGCATCGGGAATAAGGAGCTCGAGGCAATCGACGCTGGCCGTCGGGATCCATCGAAACGCGACCTCGCAAACGCCGGGAAGATCCTTGGGATCATCGGCACGGTCCTGTTCGCTGCGAGCATGGTATTCCTCGTCGTGTTCGTGATCTTCTTTGGTTTCCTCGGCATCGTTGGTTCGACCACCGGCTGAGCAAAATCTTCACTCGCCCGAAACCTGCGGGCGTGATAGCAAAGGGGATGGACCAAACTTTTCTCTCTGCACTTCGCTATCGCTGCATTGGCCCGACCCGTGGAGGCCGCGTTGTAACCATCGCCGCCGACCCGACCGAGCGGTCGACGTTCTACTTCGGTGGGGTCGCCGGTGGCGTGTGGAAGACCGATGATGCCGGGCTCTTTTGGGAGTGCATTTCGGACGGACAGATGAAGACGTCTGCGGTCGGTGCGCTCGCGGTTGCGCCAAGCGATCCAAACGTGATCTACGCGGGCATGGGCGAGAGCACCATCCGCATCGATGTGTCGCACGGCGATGGCGTGTACGGCTCGACCGACGCCGGCAAGACCTGGACACACCTCGGCCTCGACGAAAGCCGCCACATCGGCAAGATCCGGGTCGATCCTCGCGACCCGAACGTCGTCTACGTTGCTGCCCTTGGTCATTCAGCGAAGGACAATCCCGAGCGAGGCGTGTATCGCAGTCGCGACGGCGGCAAGAACTGGGATCTGGTGCTTCACGTCAGCGAGTCCGCTGGCGCCGTCGACCTGTCGATCGACACCAACAACCCCCGCATCATCTTTGCCACGACGTGGGAAGCACGCCGCAACTTTTGGTCCATCAACAGCGGTGGCGACGGTTCCGGGCTGTGGCGCTCGAAGGACGGCGGCGACACCTGGGAAGAGCTGACGCGCAACAAGGGCCTTCCGGAAGGCACGATCGGCAAGATCGGCGTCGACGTCTCCCCCGCCGATTCGAGCCGGGTCTTCGCAATGGTCGAGGCCAAGGGTCGAGATCGTGGCCTGTACCGCTCCGACGACGGCGGCGACACCTGGACGATGACTTCGGGCAAGGCCGAGCTTGCGTGGCGCCCGTGGTACTACATGCACGTCATTGCCCACCCAACCGATGCCGACACGGTGTACGTCATGAACATGAAGGCGTGGAAGTCGATCGACGGCGGCAAGGAGTGGGTCGAGTTTCAGACTCCACATGGCGACAACCACGATCTGTGGATCGACCCCACCGATCCCGATCGCATGATTGGTTGCGACGACGGCGGTGCGTGGGTGTCGCTAAACGACGGCAAGTCGTGGTCGACGATCTACAACCAGATGACCGCGCAGTTCTACCATCTCGCCGTCGACGACCAGTTCCCGTATCGCGTGTACGGAACCCAGCAGGACAACTCGAGTATTTCGGTGCCGAGCCGCACGTATACGGGCGCTATCTCGTGGGCGGATTGTTACTCACCCGGTACGGCCGAGAGTGGCTACATTGCGCCCAAGCCCGGCGATCCCGACACGGTATTTGTGGGCGCGATCGGCAGTTCGCCCGGTGGTGGCGACGCGTTGCAGAAGTACGACCATGTGAGCAAGCAGATCCAGCTGGTCAGCGTGTGGCCAGAGAGCGCCCACGACGGGAACAGCGCCGAGGTTCGTTTCCAGTGGACGTACCCAATCGTGTTCTCACCACAGGACGAGAACACGCTGTATGTCGCGGGCAACAAGGTGTTCCGTTCTCGCGATGAGGGCCAGAGCTGGGACACGATCAGCCCGGACCTCACCCATGCCGATCCCGACACGATGGGCGTGTCCGGTCCGCTCACCATGGATTCGGCTGGCGCGGAGATGTACGCCACGATCTTCTCGATGGTCGTGTCCGCCCATGCTCCGGGCACGATCATGACCGGCTCAGACGACGGCCGGGTGCACATCACCACCGACGATGGTGGTTCGTGGACCGAGGTCACCCCACCGGATCTTGAGAAGTTCAGCCAGATCACGATGCTCGAAGAGTCGCCGCACGAGGCTGGCACCGTGTACCTCACCGCTGCTCGTCACAAGCATGGCGAGTACGGGCCGATCGTCATGAAGACCAACGACTGGGGCCAGAGCTGGACGTCGATCAGCAACGGCATTCCCGGCGACGAGTTCTGCCGGGTCATTCGTGAAGATCCCAAGCGTCGAGGTCTGCTCTACGCCGGCACCGAGCTCGGCGTGCACGTGTCGTTCGACGACGGCGCCAACTGGCAGTCGCTGCAGGCAAACCTGCCCGTCTCGCCCGTGTACGACCTGCTGATCAAGGACGACGATCTCGTCATTGCCACGCACGGCCGTTCGTTCTGGATTCTCGACGATCTCACGCCGCTGCATCAGCTGATGGATCAGACCCCGTCGGGCAGCCACTTGTTTGCGCCGCGCGACACGGTGCGCACACCTCCGCACATTTTCGCCGGCTTCTGGGGCGGCATGAACGGCAAGAACTACCACACGACCCTTGGGCAGAACGCGACGTTCTATGTGGAGGAAGCCGAGACCGGGCACAAGACAAAGCGTGTCATCGATGCCGGAACCGATGTGCCCGAGGGGGTCATCGTCAACTACTTCCTCGATGCAGCGCCCGAGGGGGAGGTGACGCTGACGATCAGCGACGCCGCCGGCAACGAGGTCTCGTCGCACTCGAGCGTGATTCCCGAAAAGGCCGAGGACCGCGTCGGGCACTACATCACCGCCGAGGCTGGCATGAACAGCTTCCAGTGGTTGATGCACTACCCGGTCGGCCCAAAGATGGTCGACACCGAGTTCCATGGCCGGCCAAAGGGTCCGCTGGCTCCTCCTGGCGAGTACACGGCGACGCTAACGGTCGATGGCAATGCACAGAGCCAGTCGTTCTCCTTGTTGAAGGATCCCCGGATCGACGTGTCCGATGCCGACCTCGCCGAGCAGTTGACGTTGCTCAAGGACATCCAGGGAACGCTCAACGACATCGTGGTCGCCGTGAATGATTGCCGGGCGCTCGACGCCCGACTCGATGTGATCATCGGCTCGGTGAGCGACGATGCGCTCGTCGCCTCAGCCACTTCGGTGCGTGAAGCGCTTGCGGCGGTCGAGGCCCAGTTGGTCCAGGCCGAGCTGAAGTCGCCGGGCGATTCGCTCAACTACCGCCAGCAGCTGTTCGAGACATTGAACGAGCTCGAGCCGATCGTGTCGAGTGCAGACTCCGCGCCGACCAAGCAGTCCTACGACGTCTACAACAAGCTCAAGGCCAAGGCCGATGCTTTGCTCGGCGAGCTCGCTGATGTGCGCTCAGGAGCGCTGGCCGATCTCAACTCGGCACTGGCTTCGGCCAACGTCGACGTCGTTGGCGTCTAGAAAGCGGACATACGTTGATTGAGATCCTGGGGACGCTTGGCGTCCTTGTATTGGTGTATCTGTCGTTCGCTGTTTCCGCGTCGGCCGGCCTCGGCGGATCGTTGCTCCTCGTTCCGACCTTGGCGCTGTTCTTGGGCACCAAGGAAGGTGTCGCGTTGGCAGCGCTGCTGTTGGCGAGCAACAACGTGTTGAAGATCATTGCGTACCGCAAGACGTTGCCGTTCCGGAAGGGCGCGCTCATTATCGTGCTGTTGGTGATGGGCGCGGCGCTGGGTTCGACGTTGCTCGTCAATGCACCCACGAGCATCGTGACCGCGGGAGTCATCTCGATGTTCGTGGCCACGTTGCTCGCCGAACGAATGGATTGGGAAACGGTTCGGACCGGCTTCGCTCCCCTGCTTGCGTTTGTGTCGGGTGCCTCGAGTGGGTTCTCGGGTACGTCGGGGCCGTTGAAGGGCGTAGCGATTCGAAACCTCGACCTCGATCGCCGTCACTTCGTTGGCGCGGCGTCGCTTGCGAGTTTCGCTGGGGACGTCACCAAGACGGCGATCTTTGCCGAGGGTCAGCTCCTTGGTCAGTCGTCGATTCTGATGGCACTGGCCGCGGTTCCGCTGATGGCGCTCGGCACGTGGACGGGCGCAAAGTTCAACGAGAAGAGCACCGAGAAGAC
>CALBVK010000114.1 GCA_937969345.1 uncultured Acidimicrobiales bacterium | reverse complement strand
GGTGAAGATTCCAACGAAGCCGAGGCTTCTGCGCTGGTTGCACAGATCGAGTTGTCCCACCCGGACATCGAGGTTGAGGTGCATGCGGGAGGGCAACCGCTCTACCCGTTTATTATCGGCGTGGAGTGACCACCGAAGAACCGCCACCGAATACCCAAGCTCGTCCGCCGCTGACCCTGCGCGACCTCGATGCGCTCGATATCGAGACGCTCAAGGGGGTCGGCCCAAAGCGTGCCGAGTCGCTTCGCAAGGCCGACGTGTACAGCGTTCTCGATCTTCTGCGGTACTACCCGCGTCGCTATATCGATCGCACGCGGGAAGCGACCATTGCCGATCTCCGAGAGGGCGAAGAAGGCATGGTGCTCGGCAAGGTCACCCGTGTCGAATCTCGACGGATACGTGGCAACCGCACCATGGTCACCGTCAAGGTCAGCGACGGCACCGGCACCCTCGGCGTCACCTTCTTCAACCAGCCATGGCGGGCCAAGCAGCTATACGAAGGGTTGCCGGTCGTCTTGTTTGGCAAGGTCGAGAGCTTCCGGGGTAACCCGCAGATGTCGTCGCCGATCGTCGACCTCATCGGCGATCAGACCGGCAAGATCGTTCCCGTTTACCCGCAGAGTGAGAAGGCAAAGATCGGAAGCGCCGACGTCGCCCGTTGGTCGGCCGAGGCACTCCGTCGAGCCGAACAGCGAACGATCGCCGACCCATTGCCCGACTCGGTCAAGCGGGCGCAGAAATTCATCGACCGCCATGAAGCAACCGTCGAGATCCACCAACCGGACAATATGGCTTCGGTTGCACAAGCGAGGCGCCGGCTCGTGTTCGACGAGCTCTTTGCCATTCAGCTCGAGCTCGTCAACCAGCAGCGAATCCGCCAAGAGACCGAGGTTGGTGTCGACCACGCAGCGACCGGGTTGTTGACCACCCAGATGCTCGACTCGCTTGGATTCCCGCTCACCGGGGCCCAAAACCGGGTCATCGAAGAGATCAGCGCAGACATGCACCATCCGCATCCAATGCATCGCCTCCTGCAAGGTGACGTCGGCGCGGGTAAGACCCTCGTAGCGGTGCATGCCTTGCTCAGCGCTGTCGAAGGTAAGTTCCAGGGTGCGCTGATGGCCCCGACAGAAGTGCTTGCCGAGCAACACGCCATCGGCATCAAATCTCTTCTCGACGGGCTCATGGTCGAGGACACGATGAGCCTGCTGTCCGAACGGCCGCTACGGGTCGAGTTACTGACGAACGGAGTCGCAACCGCCGACCGCAAACGGATCTTGGCCCAAACCCTGTCCGGCGAAGTCGACATCTTGATCGGGACGCACTCGCTCATCCAGGACTCGGTGCACTTCTTCAACCTCGGCATGGTCGTGATCGACGAGCAGCATCGGTTCGGGGTCGAGCAGCGTGCAGTGCTCCGTGCCAAGGCGCAGGGCGACAAAGAGCCCGACGTGCTCGTTATGACCGCCACGCCGATTCCCCGAACCGCAGCGATGACCGTATACGGCGACCTCGACGTGAGCGTGCTCGACGAGCTGCCACCTGGCCGTACCCCGATCGAAACCTATTGGGCTGCTGGTGACCTCGAAGAAGCCGCCATGTGGGAGAGCGTCCGGACAGAGGTGGCCGCTGGTCGTCAGGCGTACGTCGTGTGTCCGCTGATCGATGCCTCGGACAAAATCGAAGCGCGATCGGCGACCGAAACGTACGAGGAGCTCACCGGCGGTCAGCTCTACGGACTCAAGGTCGCATTGCTGCACGGCCGGATGACGAGCGCTGAAAAGGAAGAGGTCATGAGCGCGTTCCGTCGAGGCGACACCGATGTGCTCGTGGCGACGACGGTCATCGAGGTTGGGGTCGACGTGCCCAACTCAACCGTCATGGTGATTCTCGACGCCGGTCGATTCGGTATTGCGCAGCTCCACCAGCTCCGCGGTCGTGTCGGCCGTGGGGAGCACGCATCGACCTGCTGGCTCGCTGGCGAGGTGACGACCTCCGACGGCGAGGCCCGCATCGAGGCGCTGGTGGGGTCGACCGATGGGTTCGAGCTCGCCGAGATCGATCTCGAACTCCGTGGCGAAGGAACGATCATGGGGGAGCGGCAGAAGGGCCAAAACGACCTGCGCCTCGCAAGCCTTCGTCGAGACAAAGACACCGTCGCCCTCGCCCGCGAGGTAGCTATCGAGTTGCTCGAGGCCGACGATCCTGCCCTCCCAGCGCTCCTCGATGACAGTGCGGTCATCCTCGGCCGAACCGACACCGAGTTTCTCCGCAAGGGCTAAACGAGAAGCTATCGAATTGCCCGCTCGACGGCGCAGAACGGCGAAAACGCTTCTCGGCCATGAGGAATATCTGGGCCGCCTCGAACCTTGGGTTGAGGTAGCAAGACTGGGATTGACGCTAATTCCCCCGCTTCGAGGTGGCGATGCTCAAACATGCGACTACTGTGCCGTGCGATGGAATTTGAGGTACCGCTCACGATTGAGTGCGTCGATTGCCTCGGTACGTGCCACCGTTTGGCGCACGAACCGGAGGACGGATTCGCTCCAGGTGACGTGATCGCGTATCGATGCGAAGATTGTCTTGATCGGTGGGACATTCAGTTCGGATCCGAGGAGGCATACCCCTGATGAGAGTCGTCGCCGGACAAGCCAGAGGACGCCCGATCATCGCGCCCGAAGGCAACCGCACCAGACCAACATCGGATCGCGTTCGCGAGTCGATCTTCAATATGTTGTTCAGCCTGAACGCAACGGACGACTCCCAGATCCTCGACCTGTACGCAGGTTGCGGTGCGCTCGGTATCGAAGCGCTGAGCCGCGGTGCTGCGCATTGCATCTTCGTCGAGCAGGACCGCCGAGCCGTCGAGTGCATTCGCAACAACCTCGAGACCCTCGGGTACGACGATCGCGCAACGGTCATCCAAGCCGACGTTCTCGATTGGGTCGAGCAGAATTCGAGCAGCTTCGACGTGGTCCTTGCCGACCCGCCGTACGCCGACGATTCGTGGAAGTCCATCCTCGATCAGGTCGATAGTCGCTGGCTTGTCGCGGAGGCTGGAGAAGAGGTCGAACAACATCCGAGGTGGGATGTCGTTCGCGAGAAGACGTACGGGACTACCGTGGTGACCGTGTTCGCCAGACAAGGATCCGCTCAGTGACAACCGTTCTGTACCCAGGCTCATTCGACCCGGTACACAACGGTCATGTCGAAATCGTCGAGACCGCTGCCGGTCTCTTCGATCGCGTGATCGTCGCGGCGATGCGGAACCCGTCAAAGGGCAACCCGCTGCTAACCCTCGAGGAGCGCGAGTCCGTGCTTCACGAAACCTTTGATCACCTCGACAACGTCACCATCACGATGTTCTCGTCCCTCGTTGTCGACCTCGCTCAAGAACTCGAAGCCGACTTCATCGTCAAGGGACTTCGTGCCGTCAGCGACTTTGAGTCCGAGTTGCAGATGGCACAAATGAATCAAGCGATCTCGGGGGTGCACACACTGTTTGTGCCATCGGCATCATCGAGGTCGTTTTTGGCCTCTCGTCTCATTCGGGAGATTTCACGCTTTGGCGGCGATGTGTCGTCGATGGTGCCCGAAGCCGCCCTTCGAGTTCTCCGGGAGAAGCACTCGTCATGAGCCACTCCGTTTTTGAAGATGCAGCCGACGAGCCGGTCGATCCGTTCGCTCAACCGGTCGTTGCCCCACCGAACCATCACGTGCCCGAGGTCGAGGAACTCCTCGCCGAAGCCATCGACATCATCGAGACCGCACGTCCGGTGCCGCTGTCGACCGCAGTGAAGGTCGAGGCCGACCCGCTGCTCGACTTGTTACACGATGTGCTCGAACGACTTCCGCAGGAACTGCGCGAAGCGCGCTGGCTCTTGCGTGAACGCAAGGAGTACCTCGCTGGCGTCTACCGCGAGGGCGACGAGATCGTGGCGATCGCCCGGTCGCAGGCTGAGCGAATGGTGGAGCGCACCGAAGTTGCGAAGTCCGCCGAGCAACGTGCGAAACGCATCATCGCCGACGCCGAAGCACAGGCCCGACTCATGCGCCGCGAGACCGAAGACTTTTGTGATGCTCGCCTCGCCTCGCTCGAGGGGATTCTCGATCGCACGCGCACCGTTGTGGCTACCGGTCGTACCCGGCTGCAAGGAACGGCCCCGATCGATCTCACCGAGCAGCGAGCGCCGATCGTCGAGGACGAACGTGCGCCAGTATTTGACCAAGACTTCTCGTGACTGACTGGTCAGCGCTTCGGATCAACATCGCGCGCATCAATCAGCGAGCAAACCTCGCGGAGCTCAAGCGCCGTACCCAGAACAACGCGTCGATTCCCGTCGACGCATCGGTCACCGCGAGCGGCCTGGAGATCACCACCAGCCGAATTCCGGAAGGCTCAGCGGTCGAGGTGCACGGATCGGTCGATACGACGTTGTCCGGCGTCGAGCTGCGAGCAACCGTCACCTCTTCTTGGGAGGGGGAGTGCCGCCGCTGTCTCGACCTCGTCGCAGAACCGATCGAACTCGACCTGGCAGTGCCATTTCTGCCCGGTGCCGATGGCGGTGAAGATGCCGATGTTTACCCAATCGATGGCGACGTGATCGATATTGGCGAGGTCATCCGGGAGCAGCTCATGCTCGCTCTCCCGTTGTCGCCGCTCTGTCGCAACGACTGCGATGGCGCCGATCCAGAACGCTTTCCCACCGATGGCATTGACGATGTCGAGGAGGAAGAAGTGACAATCGACCCTCGATGGGCAGGATTGTCTGCCCTCACGTTTGATGAAGACTGACCAGTAGCAGATAACCTGTAGCGCTTGTGCGCCAAACTCTCGGCGCAAACCTTTCAGAGTCTCACAGGGTGACGTCATGGCAGTTCCAAAGAAGAAGACCTCCAAGTCCAAGAGCCGCAGCCGCAAGGCTTCCGCGTGGCGCATTCGCGCAACCGGTCGCTCCAACTGCCCAAAGTGCGGCACGGCAAAGCGCCCACACACGGTTTGTAGCAACTGCGGACACTACGCAGGCCGTCAAGCCATCGAAGTCGACTGATAGAGGGCTTGGCACATGTTGCCCATTGCCGTTGATGCAATGGGGGGCGACAACGCCCCGAGCGCCATCGTCGCCGGAGCCCGTCGCGCCCACGAAGAACGCGGCATCCCCGTCGTTCTTGTCGGTCGCCCAGACGAGATTGGCGACACCGGCGATATCCCGGTAATCGCGGCGTCCGAAGTGATCGCCATGGATGCCGACCCGGGCTCGAGCGTCCGAACAATGAAGGACTCGTCGCTGGTCCGCGCTGCCGAAGCGGTCCGCGACGGACACGCGTCCGCCATGGTCAGCGCCGGAAACACCGGAGCCACGATGGCCTCGGCACTCCTTCGCACGGGTCGTATCAAGGGTGTTTCTCGCCCAGCGATCGCCACCGCAATCCCCGGCCCGGTCGGACCGCCCACCGTCTTGCTCGACGCTGGAGCGAACGCTGAGTGCCGAGCCGAATGGCTCGTCCAGTTCGCACAGATGGGCGCAGTCTTTGCTCGGGCCCGTTTCGAGATCGAAAAGCCCCGCGTCGCACTGCTCTCCATCGGTGAGGAAGCAGGCAAGGGATCACCGCTCGTCAAAGAGGCATGGGGACTCCTCGACGCAGTCGACTGGTCTGCGCAAGGCGCCGAATTTGTCGGCAACGTCGAAGGCCGCGACCTCATGGGCACCGAAGCCGACGTCGTTGTTACCGATGGCTTCACCGGCAACGTGGCGCTCAAAACCCTCGAGGGCTGCGCCAAGAACATCATCAGCTCGCTTCTCGAAGCGTTCGAGTCGACCCCCGAAGCAAAAGAGGCCAGCGAGAAGCTATTGCCTGCGTTGTTGCCGCTGTACCAGCGTTTCAACGCGGACAGCTACGGCGGCGCAATGCTCCTCGGCACCAAGGGGCCATGCATCATCAGCCACGGCTCCAGCAGCGACGAGGCGATGATGAACGCAATCTCGGTCGCAAGCGAGATGGTAACGAGCGATTTGGTCGGAAAAATCGGCGCTGCCGTCCAGGCATAACCCGCAACCCCGAATCAATTCGATACAGTTCTGCGCGTAGCAGCTAAGGGAGTGCGCGTGTCAGAAACAATTGGGCGAGATGAAGTACTTGGAATTATCCGAGACCGTCTGGCAGAGATTCTCGAACTTGAGCCAGCAGGGATTGGCGAGGGCGATTCATTTCAAGACGACCTCGATGCCGACTCACTTGCGTTGATCGAACTCGTCGAAGCAATCGAAGAAGAACTTGGTGAGCGTGGTGTCACCATGCGAATCGAAGACGACGATCTCGAAGACCTCAAGACCGTCCGCGACGCGGTGGATTACGTCGTCGGTCGTCTTGGCTGAATCTGGCGCCGGCAACGATCGATACCGAGCGCTTTATGAGGCGCTCGGTTACGTCTTTGTCGACACCGACCTTCTCGATTTGGCTCTGACGCATCGTTCATGGTGTGCAGAAAACGCAGATCGGCCGTCGAACGAACGTCTCGAGTTCTTGGGTGACGCCGTCCTCGGCTTGTCCATTACCGACTCGCTTTTTCTCAATCGGCCAGAGCAGAACGAAGGCGACCTCGCCAAAGCTCGTGCCGAGGTCGTGAGCACGAAAGCGCTCGCGGTCCTCGCTCGGAAACTCGACCTCGGAGACCTGCTCTTCTTGGGCAAAGGAGAAATCAACTCCGGCGGCCGAGACAAAGACTCGATCCTCGCCGACGCCATGGAAGCGGTCTTTGCGGGGGTGTACCTCGACGGAGGCTGGGAAGACGCCAAGAACGTTGTGCTCAACCAGCTGCAATCGGTTGCCGAACAAGCACAGATCACCCCAGGTGAGCGAGATTTCAAAACACGGCTACAAGAGGCCGCGGCGGAGCACGCACTTCCTGCACCTCACTACGAAATCACCTCGTCTGGACCAGATCACGGCCGGCAATTCGTGTCTACGGTCCGCGTAGGCGAGACTGTCGGTGAAGGACGCGGAACATCCAAGAAACAAGCTCAACAACACGCTGCCGAGCAGGCTCTACTGCTGCTCGATGCGGGGACACTGTCCGAATAGGACGAAACTGCACCCGTGGAGCAGCTGCTGCCACAGTGCAGCGGAGGAACAATGAAAGCTGAACTACCCGAACTCGAAATGACGAAGCGCGATTTGGAGCGTGAAGTCGTCGGGCGCAAAGTCAAAGAAGCGTCCGCCGCGGGTATGACCGTTCTTCCGCGCTACAAGAATCGTAAGAGCTTTTCGGGTCAGCTCGAAGGTGTGAAGATCAATGGCGTTCTCCGCCAGGCCGACTACCTCCTGTTTCCGCTCGACTCTGAAGACATCCTCGTGATCCACATGGGTAACGGCGTACTGCGTCGTAACGCCAACAAGGACAAAGAGGAAAAGGGCACCGAGATCGTCATCACGTTCACCCAAGGCGGGCAGCTGCGGTTCGTCGATGAAGAAGGCACCGGCGAAGTTGCCGTCGTTCCCAAAGACGACGTCATGGCAGAGTTCCCCCAGCTCAACGATCCAGCCATCGACCCAATCGATACTCCGCTGTCGTGGTTGTCGTTCCGCGACCTCATCGAGTCGCACCCAACCACGCTCAAGGAATTGCTCATCGACGGCAAGGCCCTCGTCGGAATCGGCCCGATGTACGCCGACGAAGTGCTCTTTGACGCTGGCCTGCGCTACGACCGGCAGTCGACGTCACTGTCGACCCAGGAAGTGCGCCGCTTGTACCGTTCGCTCGTCGAAACGCTCCACAATGTCATCAAGTACCGCGGCACCACACTCGAAGACCGCCCGTGGGCAGACGTCTTCGGTGAGCCCGGGATCTTTGAGCAACACCTGCAGGTGTTCGGCAAAGACGGCCAACTCAGCCCTCGCTCTCGCACGCCAATCCAACGCTCAAAGTTCAAGGGCGAGTGGACCTACTACTGCGAGACGCAGGTTTAAGTTCGCCGCACGGCTCCGCCGTGATTCTGCTGCGAACGAAAACCTGCCTGTGGTCCCCTCCGGGGGCCGTTCATTCGCCACGGAGGCGTTACGCCTGAGGCGGTGTTCGCCTGTGCTGGTGTCAGATCTCATCTTTTAACTCCACATCGAACGCTTTAGCGCCTGACGCGGGTTCGACTGTGCCGGTGTCAGATCTCATCTTTTAACTCTGCCGTCCCCTCCGTGGGTCGTTCATTCGCCACGGAGGCGTTGCGCTGAGGCGGTGTTCGCATTGTGGGTAGTATTCGCCCGGTTGGTGATTTTTCTGGTCCGCCTAGCAGGTTGCTGCCCGAATTACGTGGATGTCATTTCCCGCGCTATTCTGCGGTCATCGGCGCCGTGTTCCCTCGCGCCCAGGAGATCTCTGTGTATTTGAAATCGCTGACCATGAAGGGCTTCAAGTCCTTTGCTGATTCGGTGGA
>CALBVK010000113.1 GCA_937969345.1 uncultured Acidimicrobiales bacterium | reverse complement strand
ACCGGGCGTTGTCAGGGTGCAACATTGCCGAGACTCGGCTCACGCCTTGCCCGACGAACAGCCAGCCGACGACGGCGGACAACGCTTCGGACGCGTAGCCCTGGCCCCAGTGGGCGCGGTCGAGCGAGTATCCGACCTCAGCGGTTCGGCCATCGTTCTCGAGCTTGAAGACCAGGTCACCAAAGATCTGCGTGTCGGTCACATCGGCGATGGTCATCACCCACCAGTCGTCGATCGGTAGCGACGTCAGTCCGTCGAGTTCGACCATTGTTGCTTCGGCCCGCTCGAGCGGGAACGGAACATCCCAGTCTTGGAGCTCAGCGACTTCGGGGTCGTTGCGCCGCTCATAGAACGCCTGAGCGTCAGCGCGGCGCGTCGGACGCAGCAACAGCCGTTCGGTCGTTATGGGAGAGAACACACCGTCAGTCTTGCCGAAATAATCGGCTGAGGTTGATCAGTTGACTCGACCTTGCGATGAAATCCGGCCGGCCGGGTTGGTGTTTCCGGCGTCTCGATTCGTGCTCGTAAAGTTCCCCGGGCACGTTGCGGTGCCCGAGCCGGTGAGCTCCCAACAGGTCGAGTCTCCCGTCGGACCAGCGAGCGAGATCGACTGCCCTGGAGCTGCGCCGGATAGTCGGAGTTCATCTGCTGGGTCCCAGATTCCCCACGACGGGTCGGGCCGCTCACGAATGTGATCGTTGCCGGTGCCGTCGTCCCAAGCAACAAACGCAACGAGTCGGTTCTGATCGTCCCAGAACCAGATGTCGTCTCCCGCATCGTTGAAGGCTTCCCACAGCGAGTTCGGACCTGCTGGGAAGCCGTAGGCCGTACCGAGGAACTGGTACGTCGCACTCGGTCTCGTTGAGCCATCGTCGAGCTCGTAGGTGGTGCTCGTTGGTCGACGAATCGGCGACGAAATAATTTGGTTGGTCGCGAACGCCGTCGGTTGGGTGAAGCCTTGGAAGATTCGTCCGGTCTCATCGGGCAGGATCGGACCCGTCCCGTGGAAGTCGAGATCGTCGAGTCCGGTCGGATACTTGGTGTCGCTCAGCCAGAAGTTCTCAATGTCGTGAGCCGGGCCGAAGTTCGTGAATTCGACGAACTCGTCCATGATCAGCGCGTCAAACGGTGCCGCGGGGTTGTACTTCTCGCTCTCGGCGTAGCGGACTTCGGTAATTCGGATATTGCCCGCATGTGGCGAGATGATGATGTCGGCGAAGATCAGGTCGAACGATCGCGACGGTGAGGTCAGCGGAGGTACGCCGTCGTCGGTAACCGCAACGGTGATCGTCTGTGTGGTCGACGCGAAGGACTCGTCGGTAACGGTTCCCACGATGTCGACGGTCCGGGCGGCTTGGTTATACGAGGAGGTCAGCCCCGGCGGCAGCCCGGTCACAGAAATGCTGGATACGCCGTCGCCGATGTCATCATCGGTGACGGGCACGCTGATGCTCACCGGAGCACGCACCGCCGTGTTTTGATCCGCCATGGCGCTGATCGCTGGCGACTCGTTGACCGAGGTGACGTTGACGCGGAACGTCTCCGTGCTGGTTCCTTGGCCATCATCGGCCTGCACGACAAGGTCATAGAACGCGGTCGTTTCGGCGTCGAGCAGGTTGACCGTTTCGATGCGACTTCCGTTGATCGTGAATGCCCCACCGATGTTGCCACCGACGATGCTGAGGGTTGCGGCAGCTGGCCCGTCGGGGTCGGTCGTGACGATGGTCTGCGCTGGCTGGCCCGGTCCGCGGTTCTCTTCGATCGCAACAGCTGCCGCGGGTGTGATCTCGGGCGGGTCGTTCGTTGGCGTGATCGTGACAACGACCACGTTCGACGTAGCGTTAGATCCGGGGTCCACAGCGGCGTAGGTGATCGTGTCCGTTGTGGTCTCCGAGCCATCGTGTACATAGCTAATGGTGGAGCCGTTGGTCGTCAGACTCGACGCATGGTTGGCCGACAGGGACCCAGCATCGACAGTGACGGCGAGACCTTCTGGGTCGGGGTGGATCGCGGCGAGGTCGATGGTGATGAGCGTCGCTCCTTCGGCGACCGTCGCCGTCTCTTGTGGCGCAGAGATTGGCGCCTCGTCCACATCTGACACGGTCACGTCGATGTCGACGGGCACGATATTCGTACCGTCGTCAACAGTGACCGTAACCGTGCGGGAGGGCCCGTCGGTTTCGAAGTCGAGTGCGCGCACGGTGGTCAGCACGCCGTTTCCATCGAGGGCAAACGCTGCATCGGCGTTTCCTGCGGTGATTGAGAATATGAGTGCGTCACCTTCGGGATCTGATGTTGCAACCGAACCGGCGGCGTGGGGCGAAGCGGTGTTCTCAATGATTGCGGGCGCAGCAATAGCAGAGGCACTTGGTGGTTCGTTGCCGTCTTCTACGGTGACGACCAGGGCTACTGTCACGGTATTCGCAGCGTCGGAGATCTCGATCGACAGCGTCCGCGTCGGGGCCGCCTCGTAGTCGAGCGCAGCGGTGGTTGTCACCGCGCCGTTCCCGTCGATGGCGAACGCCCCGTCGCCGTTGCCCGCCACGATCAGGTAGGTCAGTGCGTTGTTCTCCGGGTCGGTTGCGTTGACCGATCCAGCGGTCTGGCTGGGCGCGGCATTCTCGGGAACGGCTGTTGCCGGGACAGCCGAGGCGGACGGGGCTTCATTGACGTCGGCGATAGCGACCGTCAAGGTGACCTGTACTGCATTGGTGCCGTCAGCAACCGAGATGTCGAGAGATCGGACCGGAGCCGCCTCATGGTCGTGCGGCACGGTTGTGGTGATAACTCCGCCAGAGCTAACGGCAAAGCCACCATCGTGGTTACCGCCGACGATCGAGTAGCTGAGCGACGTTCCTTCTGGGTCGACGGCAACGACCGAACCGGCGATCTGTCCTGCGGCCGCATTCTCTGCGACTGCAGCAACAGGATTGGCCGTGGCAGTGGGCGCTTCGTCGACATCGGCAATAGCCACCTCGAGGGAGGTCGATACGGTGTGGTTGCCATCGCTAACGTCGACGGTCAGCACCCGTGAAGACCCATCGGCTTCGTAGTTGAGCGGTCTGGTCGTCGTGACGACGCCGGAGGCGTCGATTCCGAACGCTCCATCGACATTGCCCGACGTAATAGCGAACGTGAGCGGGGCATTCTCGGGGTCCGTGGCGGTGATGCTGCCGGCGTTCTGTCCGGCGGGCGCGTTCTCCAGAATCGGCGCGGCCGTGGCTCCCGAAGCAACGGGTACCTCGTCGATGTTGACGATCGTGACCGGGAGGTCGATGACGACCGACGATGAACCGTCGCTGACCCAAATGTTGAGCATTCGGACCGGCGCCGCTTCGTAGTCGAGCGGGCCTTCGGTCCAGACCGCCCCGTTCGCATCGATTCGAAAGGCGTTGTCGTGATTGCCGCCGACGATGGCGTAGCGCAATACCGCGCTGTCGGGATCGCTTGCCGATATCACTCCGGCCGGCTGCCCGGCCGCAAGTGCTTCGCCGACAGTTCCGTTGTTCGATACCGCAGCTTGGGGCGGCTGATCTGGCTGGGTTGTCGTTGTAGGCGCGGCGGTTGTCGGAGCGGCGGTTGTCGGAGCGGCGGTTGTCGGAGCGGTGGTCGTGGTCGGTGAGGTAGCTGGTGCAATGATCGATGGAGCGGCGGGAGCGACCGTCGTCGGAGCCACCGTTGCCGGAGTGATTGTCGTTGGAGTGATTGTCGTTAGAGCGACCGTCGTCGGTGGGACCGTCGTTGGAGCGGTGCTCGACGGGGCGGTCCTCGGAAGCACGGTTGTGCTCGACTCCGGCGCCGTCTCCGCAAAAGCGATCTCGGCGGGAGGTCCGATCTCCGGAGCGGCGTCGAAGCCGACGATCGTTCCGATTGCGACAGCTACCGCGGTCGCTGCGGCACTCACGGCGGCAGTTGCACCAGCGCCGACCGGCACTCGCAGCGCCCCGAAGCCGGTAGCGAACCAGGACAGTGGTCCAGCGACGAACTTCAGACGGCCCATCGAGACCGCAAGGAAGGCTCGCACGACCTGAGGGTCGAACTGGGTCGATGCTCCCCGCACGAGTTCTTGTCGTGCCGTGGCGTGTGCCAGCGGCTTCTTGTAGGACCGCGCGCTCGTCATCACGTCGTAGGCATCAGCGATCGCAACAATTCGGCCGGCGAGCGAGATATCTCGTCCACCGACCGACGTTGGATATCCGTTGCCGTCGAATCGCAAGTGATGCTCATCGACCGCGTGAATCCACTCGCCGAGCCACTCACGGAGCGGTTCGACATAGGACATTCCAGCCGCCGGGTGCGACTGCAGGATCGCCCATTCATCGTCGTCTGGCCGCCCGGGCTTGTTCAGAATCTCTGGCGGCACATCGAGCTTGCCGAGGTCGTGGAGCAACGCTCCCCACAACAGCTTGTGGCGGTCTTCCTCGGGCAACTCGAGTTCTTCAGCGATGAGATTCGTGTACGCCTGCACCCGTTCGGAATGTCCGCGCGTGAAGCGGTCGTGGGTGTTGAGCGCGGTGACGAGCTCGAGGATCGCTTCGCTATTGCGAATTTCAGCCGACATCTCGCCACGCGCTTTGGCTTCGTCAAGGTCACGCAGGCGACGCCGACTGTTCGTCGAGCGGAGCGAGACTTTCAGCCGGCTGGGCGCTTGGTCAGGAAACGCCAGTGAGATCGTGAACAGCGTCGAGATCGGCAAGAACTTCTCGAACAGCGTTTGGGTCACTCGTAGGACGGCGAGCGCCAACACAAAGACGAGAATCCACCAGAGGTACCACGCAATGCCGAGCTCCCAGTGCGGAAACACCTGAGCGAATACCCAAGAGAAAAGGAACGCGATGATCGTCGGCCCGACAAAGATGACGGCCTTGATGAGCAACGCCAAACGTGGACGCGGCTTCCATTCTTTTTCTGCCGCCGTTTGGGTTGGACCCTTCACTGTTAGTGAAGTCGACAAGAACGGGCACGTACGACGTGGGCCGCACGGCCCATTTTCCAGGTGCCGACCTAACGAGAGCTACGTGGACCCGACGTGAACCTCGTCCCCTCGGGATCGACCGCCCACGTGGGCGACGCCCCCCATCCATCCTCGAAGACCAAATCCGCCAGAGGTTTGCGACGTACCGGCCCGTGGTTGCCAGCGGGAACACCGAGGGTGACCGTGGCCGAAATGAAGGCGCTATCGGGTAGTTCGAGGAGGTTGACGAGTTCGGCTTCGCACGTCCGGTGGAACATGGTGATGGCGCCGCCAAGCCCTACGGCACGGGCACCGAGGAGCAGATTCTGTACAGCCGGGTACACCGACGCGCCCTCGGTGGGTGTTGGGTCTCGGTATCGAAGCAAGCATGGCAGGACGATCACGGGTACCGCAGCGAAGCCGGAGACGTAGGTATCCATCGACGCCAGCATGCGCCCGGTGGGCGATGTTGGGTCGGTCGTCGGGAACTCGTCGGCAGCACGCTTGTGGCGCCAGAGCTCGGCTGCGCCTTCGGCGAGGAGCTGTCTTGCTCGCATGGCCCGAGGGCCTGACCGGAGCACGACAAATCGAAACGGTTGACGGTTCGATCCAGACGGCGCCCGAGTCGCCAGGTGTAATGCCTTGGCTAACTGCGCGTCCGTTACCGGGTCGTCGGTGTACCGGCGTATAGCCCGGGTCGTGGTCAGGCCATCGACGAGCGACAGTTCCGAAGTGTTCTCATCAGCACTCCCACCCATATCGATACCCGACCGACTTAGTTGGGAAGCCGTTCGCTGAGATAGTTGACCAGCTGGTCGATGGCCACTCGGTCTTGTTCCATCGTGTCGCGATGGCGGACCGTCACCGCCTTGTCTTCGAGCGTGTCGAAGTCGACGGTTACACAGAACGGCGTACCGATCTCGTCGGCACGGGCGTAACGCTTGCCGATGCTCTGGGTCTCGTCGTAGTCGGTCATCCAATGACCCTTGACCAAGTCGAAAACTTCGTGAGCCGTCGGCGTCAGCGTGTCCTTCTTCGAGAGCGGTAGCACCGCGACCTTGTACGGGGCCAGGCGCGGATCGAGGCGCAGCACCGTGCGGGTCTTGTCGGCGTCGATCGTCTCCTCTTCGTATGCGGCGAGGAGGAAGGCGAACGCTGTTCGGGTCGCTCCAGCAGCGGGCTCGATGACGTGCGGGATCCACTTCTCGTTCGCCTGCTGGTCGAAGTACTCGATGCGCTGTCCGCTGTGTTCGGCATGCTGAGTGAGGTCGTAGTCGCCACGGTTGGCGACACCTTCGAGCTCGTCCCAGCCCCACGGGAACATGTACTCGACGTCGGCGGTACCAGAGCTGTAGTGGCTGAGCTCGTCGGCGTCGTGCTCTCGCATGCGGATGGCGTCTTCGGGCATGCCGAGGTCGAGGT
>CALBVK010000112.1 GCA_937969345.1 uncultured Acidimicrobiales bacterium | reverse complement strand
AATTCGGTCGTGGGCTCGCGATCACGAGACAGGTCAATCTGGGCCATACGGCCTACATCGGCCACCGCAGCGTTGAGTTGAGGGTGGGGTCTCAGTCGAACGGAATTCACTAGCCCGATGACCAAATTGGTGCCGAGGTTGAGTTACCGTTAACGAGAGCTGAAGAGCGAGTTGCGGGGGCGGTAGTGGAACAGAGTCAAATGATTTTGGCGGGCGCGGACGTGGCCTGCCTGTTGTTTCTCGTGTTCGTCGTCTTCGTCCCACGCTTCCACCGACGCGACGTCGCAGTGGCCCTGTGCACACTCAACCTGGGCGTTCTCAGCATTTCTATGCTGCTGACAAACTCCGAAGTCAGCGCTGGGTTAGGTCTTGGGCTGTTTGGATTGCTCAGCATCGTGCGCCTTCGATCCGACGAGATGACCCACGAGGAGATGTCGTTCTACTTTTGTGCGCTCATCCTCGGCATGATCGGCGGCATTGCCACCGAACCCCTCTGGATGCCGCTCGCCGCAATGGGTGCTCTGGTCGTCACCGTGTTTGCCGTCGGACACCCGCGTCTGCTTTCCGACGTTCAGGTACGAACAATCGTGCTCGATCGAGCCGTCGCCCGCTCCGTCGAAATTCGGGACCGGCTCGACACTGTTATCGACGGCCGAGTCTTGACCCTGCGGGTACTTCGAGTCGACCTGATCAATGACTCCACCACGGTCCAGGTGCGCTACCGCGAGAACGAGCCGCCGGTGGAGCGGCCATCACTCCCCGCATCCCCCACGATCGACCTGCGCGATCACGACCGGCAGTCGGCGTCGCCCACGCTGCAACCACCGCCGGTTCCACAATGACGTACCGTCGGATCGATGCGTTTGCTCCGGTCTCGCTCGAGCAGCTGAACGCCACCGCCGACCTGCTCAACCGCGTCGACCGCAAATACCTTCTTCCGGTAGTCGAGCTCGATGCGTTCTTGGGCAGCCTCGTTTCGAGCTGTGTCGTCCTCGAGATCAATGCACGTCGAAGCTTCGCCTATCGGTCGGTGTACTTCGATGATGCAGACCACTCGTCGTATCACACCTCGGCGACCGGCCGACGCCAGCGATTCAAGGTTCGTACGCGGACGTACCTCGACACCGGAGAGTGCATGGCCGAGGTCAAGGTCCGGGGGCCTCGGGGACAAAACGTGAAGGTCCGCCAACCACATCCAGCCGATCAGTCCACACGTCTCGCATCAGGCCTCGAATTCGTAGACCGGACCCTGGCCGGCCGTGGATGTGCGTACCACCTTCGGCCCGTTCTCCGGACAACATATTCTCGAACGACATTTCTCCATGTGGCCAGCAATTCGCGTGTCACTATCGATACCGGCCTGTCCGCCGCCCAGCTGCAGGGCGTACAGGCGATCTCGATTCCGGAGATGGCCATCGTCGAAACGAAATCAGCCGGCGTTGCGAGCACTATCGATCGATGGCTGTGGGCGCATGGACATCGTCCGTCGAAAGTCAGCAAGTACGCGACGCTGATGGCAATGCTCGACCCGTCGCTTTCCCACAACAAGTGGCATCGAACCGTTCAGCAGATCGAACCCTATGCCGAGCGATGCGACCGTGTTCGTGCCGCGTTCGTTTCGGCAGCAGAGCTCCGTAGGCGTTCTCTGGTCGCCCAGTAGCCATGTCAGCTGAGCGGGGCGAGCGCTTCGGTTGAGCCGACCAGCGAGGTAATCGACGGGGTTCCAAAGACGTCGACGATCACCTTGTTGACGTCTTCGACCGTGACGGCTGCAAGCCGTTCGAGAAACTCGTCGATCGGGACGATGTTGCGACGCATTGCTTCACTCGTCGCCATGCGGCTCATACGTGACCCCGAATCCTCGAGTCCTAGGATCACCGAACCCTCAAGGCCCGTACGGGCGAGCTGAAGTTCATGGGGAGTGATTCCGTCGCCGACGAACCGCTCCATCTCGAGTTGGAGCGCAGCGAGCAGCTCGCTTCCGCGCTGCGCCGACGTTGCTGCGTAGATGCTGGCCGAACCCGTGTCGGCATACCCCGACGTCTGGGAGAACACCGTGTAGGCGAGCGCCTGGTCTTCACGGATGCTCTGGAACAGACGTGATGAGGGCGAACCGCCCAGAATCTGATTTGCCATCGCGAGTGCGTAGCGCCGAGGGTCGCCATGGCCAAGACAGCGCCAGCCAAGGGCGACATGGATCTGTTCGACGGGAAGCTCGGTGACGACGACCTTCTCCTCCATCTCGCTGACCGGAAGTCTCGTGGGAGCGTCTCCGAACGAGAGGTCACCGAAGTGTCCGTTGGCCATCTCGACAATTTCGTCGTGATCGACATCACCCGCAGCGGAGATCACGAGGTTTGCTGGCTGGTACCAGGTCGCGTGAAAGTCGGCGATGTGCGTTGATCGCATCGCATCGATCGTGTCCGGATCTCCGAGAACCTCCCGTCCAAGGGAATGTCCGTCAAAGAGTTCCTCATACAGCGCAATGTGCACGACGTCGTCGGGGGTGTCGTAGGCCGCAACGAGCTCCTCGTTGATCACCATACGTTCGGCGTCCACGTCGCTCTCACGAAGCGCTGGACGCCGAAGGACATCGAACAAGACATCGGTGGCCATGCGACGCGCCGATGCTGGCACTCGCGTGTAGAAGGCGGTGTGCTCACGAGCGGTGAACGCATTCATGTCGCCACCGACCCCGTCGATCGCCTCGGCAACGTCACGGGCGGAGCGGTCCTCGGTCCCTTTGAAGAGCAGGTGTTCGAGAAAGTGGGATGCGCCAGAGCGCTGCGGCGTTTCGTCACGAGAGCCAACCGCGACCCACACGCCCAGAGAGGCGGTTCGGGAGGAGGACATGTGCTCGGTGACGATCCGAAGACCGTTGTCGAGTGTGGTGCGGGTGAGGTGATCAGACATGTGCTCGTGGCAGCGTAGGCAGGCAGCGCCGATCTCCGACACCTCAGCCCCCACACTTCTGTGGAGTCTGATGATCGAATAACGACCACCAGACTCCACAGATCGCCCCAAAACGACGAGAGGCCCCGGGCGAACCCGGGACCTCCCTCAAATATTGCTGATGACCTCAGCGCAAGCTTCGAGCCCCTAGACCGACGGCAAGTTTCGAGCCCCTAGGGGAGAAACACACGTGCAGACCACTACCGCAAGCTTCGAGCCCCTAGACCGGCGGCAAGTTTCGAGCCCCTAGGCGAGAAACTTGGGTTTGCCGATCCTCGAAGAGGTGAGGCAATACAGTTACCGGCGACGTCCGCGTCCGCCGCGGTTCGTCTTTGGAGCAGGACCGAGGTCGCCCAAGTCGTCAGCGAGTGCAGCGTCGAAGCTGTCTTCGAACGATGCGACCTCGCGGACCTCACCCTTCGACGAATCGCTGTCGCTGGAACCGCTGTCGCGAGATCCGCTGTCGCGGCCTCCACGATCGCGTCCGCCACGGTCACCGCGGTCACGGTTGCGACCGCCACCGCTGTTGCCCGAGCCACCGTCGCGAGAACCGCGATCGCTGCCACCGTCAGAACCGCTGTCCCCATCATCGTCACCGCCGCCATCGGCGGTTGGACGCAAGGAGATCTTGCCGTTCGGATCGATGTCTTCAACCTTGACTTCGATGTCGTCGCCGAGGCTCAGAACATCTTCAACCTTGTCGATGCGCTTGCCGCCACCGAGCTTAGAGATGTGCACGAGGCCATCACGTCCAGGAAGGATGTTGACGAACGCACCGAACTTGGTGATGTTCACAACCTTGCCCTGGTAGACCTCGCCAACCTCAGCGGTTGGAGGATCGAGGATCAGGCGGATCTGACGTTCGCCCTCTTCAACCTTGGCCTTGTCGGGTGACGCAACCGAAACAACGCCGACCATGCCGTCGTCGTCCACGGAGATAACCGCGCCGGTCTCGGCCTGGATGGCGTTGATGACCTTGCCCTTCGGACCAATGACCTCGCCGATCTTGTCGATTGGAATCTCGAACGACACGATCTTTGGAGCGGTTGGGCCAACCTCGTCACGCGGTGCAGGAATTGCTTCCTTCATGCTCTCGAGGATCTTGAGGCGTGCGTCCTTGGCCTGGTTCAGTGCGGCAGAAAGAACATCGGCTGGGATGCCGTCGATCTTGGTGTCGAGCTGGAGTGCCGTGACGAACTCAGAGGTACCGGTGACCTTGAAGTCCATGTCGCCCATTGCATCCTCTGCACCGAGGATGTCGGTGAGCGTGATGTACTTGTCGTCCATCTTGACGAGGCCCATTGCAATACCAGCAACAGGAGCCTTGATCGGAACGCCAGCGTCCATCAGCGAAAGGCTTGACGAGCAAACCGATGCCATCGATGACGATCCGTTCGATCCAAGAACCTCAGATACGAGACGAAGGGTGTACGGGAACTCTTCAATCGAAGGGATAACCGGGAACACTGCACGCTCAGCGAGCGCTCCGTGACCGATCTCGCGACGCTTGGGTCCACGCATGAAGCCCGGCTCGCCGGTGCAGAACGGTGGGAAGTTGTAGTGGTGCATGTAGCGCTTGCGCTCGATTGGATCGATGCCATCGATCATTTGGTCCATGCGTCCCATACCCAAGGTCGTGATGTTCATGACCTGAGTTTCGCCACGCTGGAACAAGCCAGAGCCGTGAGCGGTAGGGATGAGATCGACCTCTGAAGAGACCGGACGCAGATCCGAGGTGCCACGACCATCGATGCGGAGGCCCTCTTCAACAATACGCTTACGAACAGCAGCCTTCTTGACCGACTGGAATGCCTGGCCGATTGCTCCTGCTTCGTCAGCGAACTGCTCAGCGAGTGCTTCTTTGACCTCGTCCTTGAGTGCGTTTTCAGCACCCTGACGGTCCATCTTGTCGGCGATGGTCTGGGTAGCGGCGATCTTGTCACCGAAACCAGCCTCGACGGCTGCCACGAGCTCTGGGCTGTAATCGCCCATGATCGGGAAGTCCATCTTCTCTGGAGCGCCGACCTTCTCGAGGAGTGACTCCTGGAGTTCGATGGCCTGGCGGATCCACTTCTTGGAGGCGTCGAGGCCCTCTGCGAGGGTGCTCTCGTCGACGACTGGGCCACCTGATTCCTGGACGCCCCACGTCTTGTCTGTGCCACCGGCTTCAACCAT
>CALBVK010000111.1 GCA_937969345.1 uncultured Acidimicrobiales bacterium | reverse complement strand
CCTTCTCAATTGCGAGTGGACCAAGCTCGAAGAACCTCACCTTCTACATTCGCCACCTCGGTGATTGGAGCGACCGGCTGCCAGACACCGATCTGTTGGGAACCACGGTGCGAGTCGAAGGTCCTTACGGAGAATTCACGCCAATCTCCCGTCATCACACCGACACGGTGTGGATTGCCGGTGGAGTCGGCATCACACCATTTCTCGCGTCGCTCGACGAACTCACCACGGCCAACGTGCCGCCTACGGTGTTGTATGCGTGCAAGACGGACGACGGCGATCCGCTCGTGGAGCTCCTTCGTATCGCAGATGAGGAAGGGAAAATTCGTCTCCACCTCTACACGAATGGTTCTCGACTCACTCCCGATGCTCTCGACGACCTGTTCCCGCACGGCATGTCGGACTGTCACGTTGCCCTGTGCGGCCCAGCAGGCCTGGTGAAAGACATGGCGAGCGCGTCAAACGAGCGAGGTGCTCGATCCGTTGAAACCGAAGACTTCGACATTCGACAGGGTTTCGGCCCCAACCGTTCCCGTGAGATCGATGCGGTTACCCGACAGGTCATCGAGGCTCGTTCGAACCCCGTCACCGCTCACTAGACAGCTGCGACCGAGGCGGCTCGATCGTGGATGTGTTCCACGAGTTCCATCCACCGGGCGTCGAGCATGATGTCATGGCCACAATCGATGACCTCGAGTTCAGCGCCGTATGCGGACGCAAGGGATCGTTGCTCATCGAGCGTGAAGATCGCGTCATGCTCGGCGGCGACGACCGAGATCTTCGTTGAGCCGTTCGCAATGCGCTTGGCCCGCGGCCAACGCGTCAACATCGAGAGGAAGGCGACATACGACTCGTTCTGCATCTTCGAACCGACATTCGAGACCACGGCCGCGTCGGTATCTGGAGTGAAGAAATGCTCCCGTACTCGCTCATCGCTTTCAACAAGCGCCCACAAGCTCAGCGACATCGTGGCAAGAAACTGCTTGGGGTGATTCTGAATCAGCCGAACAACAACACCGGCAACTCCTCGCAACGGCACCGATGCAATCAATACCGCAGCGGCTACAGAACGGGTCTCAAGAACGCGCTGGCTAACGAGCCCGCCCATCGAGTGGCCAACGAGCACGACATCACCGTCGATGGAATCGATCACGGAATGCACGTGGTCGACATAGGACGACAAGGTGTTCCACTTGCGCTGAGACTTACCAGCAACCTCATGACCTGGAAGATCCACGGCGATCGCGTCGATGCCAGCGGACCCCAGCGCAGCGACAACGTTCGACCAGCACCAGCCACCGTGCCAAGCACCATGGACGAGAACAACGGTTGGAGTGGCCATACGCGACCCTAGAACACCGGCGTGGCGCCGGTACTGCTCGCTACGGCGTGCGGAGGATCTTCTCCATCTTCTTTCCCCGTGCTAACTCATCGACGAGCTTGTCGAGGTAGCGAATCTCGCGCATTGTCGGCTCCTCGATGTCTTCAACCCGAACCCCGCAGATGACGCCAGTGATGAGAGACCGGTCGGGGTTCATCTTGGGTGCCTTTTCGAAGAACGTTTCGAAATCGGTTCCCTTGTCGAGTTGTGTCTGCAGTCGCCTCGGCGTGTACCCGGTGAGCCACTGAATGATCTCGTCGACTTCGGCCTTGGTTCGGCCCTTCTTCTCCGCTTTCGTGACGTAGTGCGGGTACACGCTCGCCACGCTCATCTCATAAATCCGACGTAGTCGTTGCTCGGCATCCATAGTCGCCGACTTTATAGGTGAAGCGCCGACCGAAGTCGAAACTCGCGTTCGGCGAACATCTCAGTTTGCTCGACGTGGCCTACTACTCAGGCGGTTACACCGACCGAGTCGAGGACGCTTTGGAGTAGGACGTTGCCGTCGGTCGAGCCGAGAAGCGCATGGCTTGCTCGCTCAGGGTGAGGCATCAGACCAACCACGTTGCGACCCACGTTGCAGACACCCGCAATATCGCCCACCGAACCATTGGGGTTCGGTGTGTACGTGAGCACGATCTGATCGTTCGCCCGGAGCTCGGCCAAGGTCTCTTCGCTACAGGTGTAGTTGCCTTCGAAGTGGTTGATTGGAATGTTGAGCGACTGGCCGACTTCGGCCGCTGACGTCAAGGCCGAGTTCGTCGATTCAACTCGCAGAATCTGCCAGTCGTTTATGAACTTGAGACCCGCGTTCTTTTGCAGAGCGCCAGGGAGAAGACCGGCTTCGGTCAGCACCTGGAAGCCATTGCAGATACCAATGACCGGCATCCCGTCGTTGGCGGCTTCGATGACCGCATCCATGATCGGGCTGAACCGTGCAATTGCTCCGGGGCGAAGGTAATCACCGTGAGCAAAACCACCAGCAATAATTACCGCGTCGGAGTTACCAAGGGTCGAGTCGCCGTGCCAGAGAATTTCACCCTGGCCGCCGAGAGCGTTGACCGCCTCGACGGTGTCGAACTCGCAGTTCGTACCGGGAAACCGAACGACACCGATCGTTGGAGCCATTAGCTGGCCTCGATCAAGTTGATGGTTGCACCCTCGATCACGGGGTTCGTGAGGAACTTCTCACACACCTCTTCGAGCTGGCTCTGGGCTGCAGCTTCGTCTGCGGCTTCGATGTCGAGATGAATGCTCTTTCCTGACCGGACGTTGCTCATGCCGTCAAATCCGAGTGTCGGAAGAGCACGTTCGATCGTCGAACCCTGCGGGTCGGCGATGCCAGCGTGCAACTGAATGTCGAGTACTGCATGGAACTTCATGTGTTGAACCTATCTATTCAGAAGAGATCTTGGGTTGAACGTAAGCGCTAACCGGACCAGTCGGTCAGGGATTTGCCGGTGATGCGTTCGTAGCCTTCGGTGTATCTGGCGACGGTGTCGGCAATCACTTGGTCGGGGATCGTCGGCCCCGGTGGTGTCTTGTCCCAGTCGAGCGTCTCAAGGAAGTCGCGAACCGGCTGCTTGTCGAAACTTGGGGGCGTTGTTCCCGGAACCCACTGGTCGGCTGGCCAAAAGCGTGACGAGTCGGGGGTGAGCATCTCATCGGCGACAACGAGTTCGCCATCGATCAATCCGAGCTCGAACTTCGTGTCCGCAATGATGATGCCGCGCGCCGATGCCCACTCGGCCCCGGCCGTGTACAGCGCAAGCGACAGGTCGCGGGCTTGGGCGGCGAGGTCTGCGCCTACGAGTTCGACCGCCCGTTCGTAACTGATGTTCTCGTCGTGGAGGCCGTCGGCTGCCTTGGTCGACGGCGTGAACACGGGCTCCGGTAGCTGCTGGCTCTCGAGCATCCCTTCGGGTAGCTCGACGCCGTGCATGGTTCCAGAGCGCTTGTACTCCTTCCATGCTGAGCCGGTGATGTATCCCCGAACAATGCACTCGATCGGCAACATCTCGGCTCGTCGAACGTACATCGATCGACCAGCGAGCTCGGAATCTTTGGCGCCTTCGGGGAAATCGGCAATATCGGTGGAGATCAGATGATTCGCTGCGATGTCGCGGAGATGATCGAACCAGAACGCCGAGATCGCCGTCAGCACTCGCCCCTTGTTTGGGACGGGCTCGTCCATCACCACATCGAATGCGGAGAGACGGTCCGTGGCAACAATGAGCAAGTTGCCGTCGCCCGCGTCGTACATCTCGCGGACTTTTCCGCGGTAAAGGTGGGGAAGATCGACGGCCACGTCTCGAACTTATTCGCCGACGACACCAAATGCCTCGGTGAGCCATGTGACATCGAACAATTTCTTCGGCTGCTCGAGGTTTGGCTCGCTAGATATCGGCTCGGTCTTCGCGACGTTCGAACAGCACGAGCGACGCGCCGCCGATGAGGAGGAGGGTTCCCAATGTCACGAGTCCAGAAATGGTTTGGCCAGTGAGTGCCAGCGGTACCGAAGGAGACGTAGCAATGACAACAACGGCCGCTGCCGCGGCGCTCACTTCGCGGTCCTCGCCAAGACCGGCGCCACCGACGGACACGACGTTGACGATCTCGCCTGCGAGCATCGATGTTGTCTCCAACTCGAACGTGAGGGCCTCACCAACGGCCAACGCTTCCACCGAACAGGTAATCGTCTGATCGGCGTTGATGCATTCGGCAGGACCATCTTCGGCCACGCTCTCGAATTGCAGGCCGCTTGGCAGCACGTCTTCCATCTGGAGCGGCACGGTGATGTCCTCGGGGCCCTCGTTCGTCACGACGATGGTCCAGCGAATCGTGTCACCGACCGTCACCCGCTCGTCGTTCGTCGACTTCTCAACGCGCAGAGTCGCGTTGTTCGGCTCGACCGGAACCGTGATCTCAGCGGCGGTTTCGCCACCCTCTTCGGCAATGACCGAGGCACTGTTCGTGACCTCGCCCAGCGCCAGATCGACGCGAGCCATCGTTGAGATTGCGAACGCGGTGGTTTCGCCTACCGGTAGCGAACCCGCCACACAGGTCACGGTTTGCCCAGCGTTCGTGCATCGAGAGTCAGATCCCGCACTTACCCACAGGAGACCCTCGGGAAGGACGTCCGTCGCGGTGACGTCGGTGGCGATCGATGGACCGCTGTTGGTAACGGTGAGAACCCAGTTCGCAGGAAGGCCTGGCGTAACCGCTTCTTCGACCAGCGACTTGTCGATCGACAGGTCGACCGATCGGTCAGCGGGGATGGTGGCATCGGCCTCATTGTTTGTGGGGTCAGAGTCGCTGGTGTCCGCGCTTGCGGAAGCGACGTTGGTGATCAGCGTGCCAGCGGGAACATCTGGGTCGACGAGGAACCCAACGGTGAAGGCACTTGCCTCGGTAGGAGCCAGGAGCGTCGTGTTGCACTCAATCTGTGTGCCCGAGACATCCAGCACGCACTCGGGGCTCGATGTTGATGGATTGAACGCCAGACCGGTCGGGACCGGATCGGAGACCGCGATATTCACGGCGTCCGACGGGCCGTTGTTGACCACCGATATCTCATAGAGAAGCGGTTCACCGGCCACGACGTCGGTAGACATGCCTTGCTTGTCGACCTCGAGGTTGGCATCGGGAGCCACGGTGACGGTGATCGTCGACTCATCATCGGCGGGGTTCGGATCGGGCACGCTCGAGGACACGGTCGCGCCGTTGGTGATCTGGCCGGTAAGCGATGGGTCGATATCGGTGCTGATCGTGAATGTCACCGATTCACCGTTCAGTAGCAGTGCCTCTGAACAGGTGACCGTCTGGTCGAGCGCGGTGCAGTTCGTCGAGCTTGTTGTTGCATCGAACATCAGTGCTGGGTCGAGGACGTCCACGACGGTGACACCAGGCGCCTCCGATGGGCCGTTGTTCGTCACCACCACGTCCCAGACAGCTTGTGTCCCAGGCACTGGTGTTCCGCTCGTAAGCGTCTTGACTACCGCGAGGTCGGCTTCAGCGGTCACGGTTGTCTCGTCATCATCGTCGTCGTTCGACGGGTCGGGGTCCACGCTGTCAGAGCTCACCGTGATGTTGTTTCGACTCGTGGGCTGCGCAGAGTCGGCGACATCTACGATCAGGTCAAAGGTGAAGGGAACGCCGACAGCGAGGGTCGCACGGGTGCACGTCACGACCGGTCCGGTCGCCGAACACGTTGGATCGGTGGCACTCGAGAACGTGAAACCGGCTGGCAGCAGGTCGGTGACCACGATGTTGTCGGCATTGGATGGACCCGCATTCGACACCGAGACGGTGTAGGTGTGTTGCGTGCCGGCAATCGCGCCTCCGTCGGAGGTCTTGGTGATGGATACGTCGCTACGACGCTGCACCGTGGTGTCTTCGGTAGCGGTGACCGCCGAGCTCGATGGGCTATCGGCGGTGGCGCTGTTGTTGAGGACCGTCGCGTCCGCGATTGCGGGGTCGACGTCGGCTCGGATGATCACCGTTACCGAGTCGCCAGCAACGAGTGATGCGATTGCACACGACACGACGCCTGCCGACTCGCTGCATCGAGCATCGTCGACGGAGCTGAACTGTACGCCCGACGGCAACGTGTCGACGATGGTGACATTCGCGGCGTCCGACGGGCCACGATTCTCGACGGTGACCTCCCAGGCGACTTCCTCTCCTGCGATCACCGGGTCAGCCAGGTCGCGTTTGGTGATGTCGAGATCGCTCACTCGAGTCGCTGTCGCCGTGTCGCTCGAAGAGTTGTCGCCAGGGTCGGGGTCCGATGTGGAACTCGAGATCGTCGCGGTGTTGTTCAACGGTGCTGCCTCACCAACCCCCGATGCGACATCGACAACGATGAGGAGCTGATCGGAGTCGCCGGCTGCAAGCGAACCGATCGTGCAAGTGATCGTGCCAGCGCCATCCACGCAGCGCGGGTCGGATCCAGCGGCAAATGTCGTGCCCGATGGCAGCGTGTCGACGACCACCGTATTGACGGCGTTGGACGGGCCGTTGTTCGCAATGTCGAGCGTCCACGTGTAGGTATCTCCGGCGACGGCTGCATTGTCCCCATCCTTCACGATCGAGAGATCGGCAATATTGGCAACAGGAACGGCTTGATCATCGCTGTTGTTCGCCGAAATTGGATCGTTCTGGTCACCGGCAACGGAGGCGGTGTTGGTGAGCGTCGAGGCATCGGGGTGATCGGTGGGCACATCGACCACGATCACAAAGGCGACGGACTCTTGGTCGAGCAACGTGCCAACCGTGCAGGTAGCTACGCCCGCAGATTCCGTGCAACTCGAATCGGAGAGGGTCGTGTTGAACGTCGTGCCCGCTGGCAATGTGTCGCTCACGATGACATTCGTCGCCGTCGATGGGCCGTTGTTTCCGACCGTGATCGTCCACGGTTGAAACTCGCCGGCGACTGCGGTCGGCTTTGTTGTGGTCTTGATGATCCCAAGGTCGGCGGCCGCGTCGATTGTTGCCGTGTCGGTCGACGTGTTGTTGGCCATGTCGGGGTCACTCGTCGACGAGGTAGCTGTTGCGGTGTTCACCACATCGGAGCCCGAAGCCAGGCCCGGGTCAATATCGGCCACGACGGTCACCGTGGTCGTATCACCTGCGATCAGCAGCGTGGAGTCGCAGTCGATCGACTGGCCGGTTGTCGTGCAGATCATGTCGGGCGAGGACACGGTGTCGATGGTCAATGTCGACGGGAAGTTGTCGAGCACCTCGATGGTCTCGGCATTCGACGGTCCGGCGTTTGTGATGGTGAGCGTGTAGGTGAGCTGATCACCAGCAACGGGCGAAGCGGGGCTGCTCGTCTTGACGATCGACACATCTGCGGACGCAACCAAAACGGTCGGAGCGGTGGCGGTGTTGTTTGACGTTGCGGGGTCGGTTTCATTCGCGGCGACCGCAGCACTGTTCACGATGGTCGCACCGTCGGTTGCATCGAGGCTGATGTCAGCGTCGACGGTGATCGTGATCGATGCTCCCGGCGCAAGCGTGGGTGTCGAGCACTCGAACGAAATGCCCAAGTTCGAACAACTCGCTCCGACGGCAGCGACGCTCGTTGCCGTCGTGTCAGCTGGCATCGTGTCGCTAATGATCACGGCCGACGCGAGCGAAGGACCACTGTTCGTTGCCGTGATCGAGTAGGTCACCGAGGTTCCGGGAGCTGCCGTAGCAGGTCCGGTTTTCGAGATTTGCAGGTCGGCCTCTCGGGTGACGTCGGTGTCCGCGGCTGAGCTGTTGTTGGATGGGTCCGTGTCTGTGGCGGCGCTCGTGACCGACGCGTCGTTCGTCAATGTGGTGTTGTCCGCGACGTCGTCAGCGATGTCCACCACGATCGTCAAGGTCGCCGAGTCACCAGGGTTGAGCGCCGAGATCGTGCAGGAGACTCCAGTGGAACATTCCGGGCTCGAGCCAGCAGGGACAAACGACATCGCCGATGGCAAGACGTCGGAGATCACGATGTTGTCGGCCCGCGATGGTCCGGCGTTCGACACCGTGAAGGTGTAGGCGATCTGGTCACCTGCTCGCGCTGCGGCCGGACCGCTCTTGGTGATCGAAATGTCAGCTTCGGCGAGGATCGGTGTCGAGTCGGTTGAGGTGTTGTTGCCCTGCGTTGGATCCGGCGTATTGCTGGCCACGGTCGCCGTGTTGTTGATCGGGCCGGTCGTGTTGGCATCGACCGATGCCACCAGGCTGATGACCATCTCTGCTCCCGGCCCCATGTCGCCAAGGGTGCAGGTCACGCCAGCGACACACTCCGATGAGCTCGCACCCGAGAAGGTCAACCCCGGTGGAAGGGTGTCGGTAATCATGACATTCTCGGCGAGCGATGGACCGTTGTTCCGAACGGTCAGGGTCCACGTCTCGTCGGTACCCGGTACGAGTACCGCATCGTCGGCAAGTTTGACGATCTGCACGTCGGCTTGTTGCTGAATGTCGATCGTGGAGATAGCGGTGTCGTTGCCGGCATCGGGGTCTATCTGGTCGCCGGTTGCGGTGGCGGTGTTGGTCCACGTGCCATCAGCAACCGCGGCGCCAACGTCGGCCACGATCGTAAACGTTGCCGTCTCGCCAGGAAGCAGCGTGCCCGCCGAGCATGTCACACCAGCGGCACAGCCGGCCGACGATCCCGTCGCCGTGAACGTAAACCCGGGGGGCAGCGTGTCGCTGGCTGCGACATTCGTTGCCGTCGACGGGCCGTTGTTGGTGACCGCAACCTGAAACGTCGCGGTCGTGCCCGCGAGGATCGGAGTAGTCAGCGTGGTCTTCGTCGTCGAAAGGTCGGTGCGAGCTATCACGTCGGTGTCGGCCGTGGCGGTGTCATTGCCCGAGTCGGTATCGAATGTTGTCGTCGTGATCGACGCATTGTTGGTGAGCCGCGAGCCGTCGGCGAGCGACGGGTCGACGTCGACGGTGATGTCGATCGTGGTCGACCCACTTGCGACGAGATCGCCAAGATCACACGTGACCATTCCCGCGGACTCGGTACATACGGCGGTACCCGACGTGACCGAATAGCCCGAGTATGTCGTGCCGACCGGAATGGCGTCGGTGACGATCGTGTTCTTGGCATCGGACGGACCAGCGTTACTCGCTGTGACGGTGTACACGAGGGGTTCGCCGGCGATGACCGTAGCGACGGCGCTCTTGGTGACGCTCACGTCAGCTTCGGTCGATGCGGTGGTCTGTTCGCTGTCATCGATAGGTTCGCTGACGTCGCCGTCTCCGAAGATCTGATTGGTGAGGATCGTTCCGTCGTCGAGTGAGGTGTCGATTCGGGCCACCACGTTTGTCGTGAAGACCTCACCTGGAGCCATCGTGCCAACAGTGCACGTGACCACATTCGATGCAACAGCACAGATGCCGGGATCAGCGACCGACACGAAGGTCATCCCCGCAGGGAGTGGATCGCTCAAGACCGCGTTGGTCTCGGTAGACGGTCCGAGATTCGTCATGAGAAGGGTGTAGGTAACGGTCTCGCCAGCGATCACCGGGTCGGCCAAGTCCGACTTTTCGACGTTGAGCGTCACCGTGCGGTTGACATCGGTCGTCACCGACGAGGTGTCGTTCGTGCTGACCGGGTCGGTCTCGGTCGCGGAGATCGTTGCGCTGTTGCTAATCGATGCGGGCTCGATCAGGGAGCCGTCGACATCGACGACGAAGTTCGCGGTGCCGGTCTGGCCAGGTGCCAGAGTTCCGACCGCACAGGTGACGGTTGCGGGTGCGCTGAATGTGCAGTCAGCTGAGGAGTTGAAGGTGACGTCGCTCGACAACGTGTCGACCAAGGTGACGTTTGATGCAACCGATGGGCCGTTGTTGCCGTAGCTGAGGGAATAGGTGAGTTGTCCACCGGCATTGACCGTTGTGGTGTTGTCGTCCTTCACTACCCACACGTCGATCTGACGAGCGCTTGGGTCGACCTGGGTATCGGTGTCGTTGGCCGACACGTTGTCAATGGCATCGCTCGTGACGCTCGCAGTGTTCGTGATGTTCGCACCGTCGGCAACGCCCGGATCGACATCGAACACCAGCGAAAAACTCTGCGTTCCATTTGCGGGCAATAGGGCCGAGGTGCAGGTGACCGTGCCGGTGTTCAGCGAGCACTCCGATGCCGACAGTGTTGGGTCGAAGGTCAAGTTTGTTGGAACCGCATCGGTAACGACCACGTTCTCGGCGCCCGATGGACCAAGGTTGGAGACCACAACGGCATAGGTGACCTTTTCACCAGCGATGATCGGACCACTCGCCAGTTGTTTGTCGATCGACAGGTCCGCTTCGTTCGCGACCGTGGTCGTTGCCGTGTCGCTATTGTCCGCAGCGTTGGCTTCGGGGTCGTCACTCGTCGCTGATGCCGAGTTCGTCAATGTCGTTCCGGCGACAAGACCGGCGGGAACGTCGACAAGAATCGACACCGTTTCGGTTGCTCCTGCTGCCACTTCGGGCCACGTGCATTCGACACC
>CALBVK010000110.1 GCA_937969345.1 uncultured Acidimicrobiales bacterium | reverse complement strand
GCTGTCCACATCTGTGGAGTTAGCTGTGGATACAAGTGGAGTAGACAACGTGCAAAACGCAGATCAACTGTGGGACACCTGTTCCGATCTCATTCGGGCTCAGGTCTCCGATGTTGTCTGGAACACGACCTTTCGTGAACTAGTAGCCATCGACCTCACCGGTGACCAGATCGTGGTCTCCGTCCCCTCTCGAGTGGTCAAAGACCGAATCGAGGCTCGTTATCTCGGCATCGTCCGCGACGCCCTCGCTGAATCGAATAACGGTCCGCTACAGATGGACATGCAGGTTCGCATCGATGAGCAATCGCTCCTCGGCCTGGACTCGACGGTTCTGAACCTGACCGAAGAGAGCCCTCGCATCGACGTTCAGTTGCCGGAGCTGCCCACCGATGTCGCCGAAACGCCAGCTCAGCCGGTTCCGGGCAACGACACGGCGAGCCGATACACCTTTGACGACTTCGTTACCGGCACTGGCAACCGCTTTGCTCACGCAGCTGCCCTCTCGGTCGCCGAAACACCGGCCAAGTCGTACAACCCGCTGTTTATTTATGGAGACGCCGGACTCGGCAAGACGCACCTGCTCCGTTCGATCGAGAGTTACGTCAACACGCACTACCCACATTTCTCCGTACGTTATGTGTCCACGGAGACCTTCCTCAACGAGTTTGTAGACGCCATTCGCCAGAACACGACAATCCAGTTCAAACGTCGCTATCGCGAGATCGACGTTCTGCTCGTCGATGACATTCAATTCGTCGAGGGCAAAGAAGGACTCCAAGAAGAGTTCTTCCACACCTTCAACACGCTCCACCAGGCAAACCGTCAGATCGTCCTCACCTCCGATCGTCCGCCGGACAGCATCCCAACGCTCGAAGATCGCTTGCGTAGTCGCTTCAAGATGGGCTTGATCACCGACATTCAGCCACCGGACGTTGAGACACGTCTCGCGATCTTGCAGAAGAAAGCAGAGATCGCCAAGGGCGATATCCCACACGACACCTTGATGTTCATCGCCGAGCGCGTCACCGACAACATCCGTGAACTCGAAGGCGCACTCATTCGGGTAACGGCCTATGCCAACCTGACGGGGGAGACGCTCAGCATCGATCTTTGCCAGCGCGTGCTCGGTGATCTGCTCAGCAGCAAGAAGCCTCGCCAGATCACGCCATCAATGATTCTCGAAGAGACCTCGGACATGTTTGGGTTCCCGGTCGAGGAGATCATTGGTGCGAGTCGCCGGCGCCCGCTTGTGACCGCTCGCCAGGTCGCCATGTATGTGTTCCGCGAAGCTACCGATCTGTCGTATCCGGCGATCGCTCGCGAGTTTGGTGGACGTGACCACACAACGGTCATCCATGCGGTTGACAAGATCGGCAATCTCATGGCTGAGCGTCGACAGATTTACGACCAGGTCACCGAGCTGACCAACCGAATCAAGAACAGCAACCGGTGACCGAATTCGCGCGCCGAGTGTTCACAGGTGGGGAAAGCTTGTGGAAAACTCCCTGTCGCGCGCTGGATAGCCATGTGCGCGCGGAGCCCCAACATGTGGGTGACAGAAATGTTATCCATCGCGCGAATGTTCGATCCACACCTTTCTGTGGACCATGGTGGATAACGAGTGGATGGCAAATCGTTCAAAAATCAGTCAGGAACGACTATCGTCCACAATCCACACGCCTACTTCCTCCTATTACCGAATCTAAGCCTCACCTACAAAGAGATGTGGAACGATGAAATTCCGATGCGAACGAGATGTGCTTCTTGAAGCACTAAGCACAACAGGTCGAGCCGTTGGTGGTCGAGCAGGCAATGTTGCATTGTCCGGTCTTCACCTCGAGCTCGCTGGAGATTCCCTCCGTGTAACCGGATCTGACTTGGATCTCACGATCTCTCAGACTCTGACCGTTGCCGGTGACACCGATGGTGTTGTCCTGATCCCCTCGAAGCTGATCGCCGACATTGTTCGTGCGCTTGGTCCTGGTGCGGTCGATGTTGTTGTTGAAGGAGACGAAGTTCAGATCACCGCAGGTCGCTCTGAATTTTCGATGCGTACGATCCCCGCCGACGACTTCCCACGTCTTGGTCAGCCCGAGGGTGACGAGGTCACGCTCAATGCAGCAGATCTGTCCGCTGCATTGAAGCAGGTCGTGAAGGCAGCATCGGGAGATGACTCTCGTCCAATCCTCACCGGTGTATTGCTCGCCGCTGAAGGTGAAGGCCTTCGTTTGGTCTCGACCGACTCGTACCGACTTGCGGTTCGAGATCTCCCAGGCACGTCGGTGCTCTCTGGTGATCAGTCGGTGCTGGTTCCCTCTCGTGCCTTGGCTGAACTCAACCGAGTGTTTGGTGACAACGAGTCGGTAGCGCTTCGTTTGGGTGAACGCGATGCGAGCTTCGAAGTCGGGGGCACCCAAGTGGTGACCCGTTTGATCGAAGGTGAGTTCCCGAACTACCGCGGCCTCATTCCCGACACCTATCCAAACGAGCTCACGGTCAACCGTGGCGAACTTATGGATGCGGTTCGTCGTGTTCGTCTGATGGCTCAAGAGGCCACGCCGATTCGGCTGAACATGAAGTCCGACTCGCTCGAGCTCGTGGCCGTTACCCAAGACGTTGGTCAGGCTCAGGAAGTCATCGATGCGAGTTACAACGGCGAAGAGCTCACGGTTGCCTTCAACCCGGACTATTTGATCGATGGCATCGAGGTCACTCCGGGCGAGGAGATCACCTTGCAGACGGTCGACCCACTTAAGCCAGCGGTAATGCGCGGCGCGGATTCAGCCGACTTCCTCTATCTACTGATGCCAGTCCGAGTCAGCTAGTTTTTGTGAGCGATCGCGCCGGCTGAGCCTGCAGAATCGCTCACAAATCTTTGGTGGCTTGGTCGATTTTTGCTGCGAGCGCAAAGTCTTGCTCGGTGATGCCGTTGACGTCGTGGGTGACGAGATCGATGACGACGTGGTTATAGACGTTGCTCCACTCGGGGTGGTGGTCTGCCTTCTCGGCGTGGATTGCGATGGCGGTCATGAAGGCGAATGCATCGACAAAGCTGGGGAAGTTCAGCTCGCGGTGCAGTTTGCCGCTCACCAAATCCCAGTCCGGGTGTAGTTCCGACATCGCTGCAGCAACATCTCTCGTAGGCATCGCATCTGGTCTGGCCATACCGAATTCGTACTACACATGTCGACATCGCACGCGGCTTCTAGTGTTGGGAACATGAGTCTGTCTCTTGAACCTCTCGCCAATCCTGCCGAACGGCCTGGTCCATTGCTGCTCGTTATCGCCGATGGCTTTGGCTGTGCTGATGCTGGGCCCAGCAATGCAATCACCGAGGCTGATACGCCACGTCTTGACGCGTTGATGCGATCGCCGCTGGCAACAGAGCTTTTGGCGCACGGGCCAGCGGTTGGTCTGCCGACCGAGGGCGACATGGGTAATAGCGAGGTCGGGCACAATGCACTGGGTGCGGGTCGAATCTTTGCCCAGGGCGCGAAACTCGTAAACAAGGCAATTGCCGATGGCTCGATGTATGAGGGTTCGGCGTGGCGCAGCGTTATTGCGTCTGGCCTGAACGGCACACTGCACTTCCTCGGCCTGCACTCCGACGGCAACGTTCACTCGAGCACCGCTCACCTGTACGCGATGTTGCGCCAGGCAGCGTCTGAAGGCATCAAGGATTGTGCCCTTCACCTGCTGCACGACGGACGTGATGTTGGCCCTCGCACGGCGCTCACCTACATCGATGCCACCGAAGCCGTGCTGGAGGAGATCAATGCCGAGTTCGGCGCCGACTTCCGGATCGCTTCTGGTGGCGGTCGCATGACGATCACGATGGATCGCTACGGTGCCGATTGGCCGATGGTCGAGCGTGGCTACAACGCACACACCCATGGCATTGGCCGCGAGTTCACCTCGGCTCGGGCTGCAGTCGAGACCATGTACGAAGAGTCCGACGCCGGCGACCAGTACCTCGATGAGTTCGTTGTGACCTTCGATGACGGGATCCCAGTTGGAACCATGTCCGATGGCGACGGCGTCGTGTTGTTCAACTTCCGTGGCGACCGCGCTATCGAAATCAGTCAGGCGTATGAGGATGTGAGCTTCTCCGAATTCGACCGTGGTCAAAACCCGCAGGTCAACTACGTCGGTCTCTTGCAATACGACGGCGATGCGTTCATCCCAAAGCACTACTTGGTCGAACCGCCGTCTATCGATCGGACGATCAGCGAGTTCTTGTGTGCGGAGGGGCTTCGGAGCTTTGCGATCTCCGAAACGCAGAAGTACGGGCATGTGACTTACTTTTGGAATGGCAATCGCACCGGATATATCGATGAGTCGATTGAGACGTTCGTCGAGATTCCGTCGGACAACGTCGAGTTCAACAAGACGCCCGCGATGAAGGTTCGCGAGATCACCGACCAGACGATCGAGTTACTTCGTTCTGGTGACTTCGATTGGGGCCGGCTCAATTTCCCGAATCCCGACATGGTGGGTCACACCGGCGACCTCTCCGCAACGATCGAAGCAATCCGCGTTCTCGAAGAGTGTGTTGGGCAGCTGCTCGATGTGATCGAGGAACTTGGGGGAGTGTTGGTGTTCACCGCCGACCACGGCAATGCCGACATCATGTACACCGAGAAGAACGGCGTGAAGACACCACTCACGAGTCACACGTTGTCGCCAGTTCCGTTCGCGATCTTCGATCCGAGCAACGATGGTGCATACGAGCTCGATGTGCCCGACGCCGCCGGTTTGAGCAACGTTGCAGCCACCCTCATCAACCTGCTCGGCTTCAATGCCCCGAGCGACTACGACAAGAGCCTGCTGAATCTCTAGCGGAGACTCAGGTTTGAGCAAGCCCGTCAGGGGTGTGGGGTGTGAGGTAGTTCTTGGGTCAGGGCTGAGCCAAAACGTTTTCCACCGTTTCCACAGGAGCCTGTGGATCGAACACACGCGCGACGCTGAAGTTTGGGTGAGGTTGCTCGATCAGTTTTAGGGTCAGACCCTAAAACTGATCCGGGAGATTTCGTGAGCGGTGGGGAATAGAACTTCGGTGGTGAAAGTTGAGTGGATCTGACTAAGGATTCATCGCCTCAACGCAACGAGTGCGAATCGGGTGTCATAAAGGCTCTCCGAACCGCAATTGCACTCCTACACTTGAGCGCTGTCGACTTAGGTCTCACTTCCCCCCACAAGATCTCCAACCCAAGAAATTCAGGAGCTGCATCACATGTCCAAGGCAGTCGGTATCGACCTCGGAACAACCAACTCAGTAGTAAGCGTGCTCGAGGGAGGCGATCCCGTTGTGATCGCGAACTCCGAGGGTTCACGCACGACCCCGTCGGTGGTGGCGTTTGCGAAAGACGGCGAGGTACTCGTCGGCGAAGTCGCGAAGCGTCAGGCCATCACAAACCCCGATCGCACGATTCGTTCCGTCAAGCGCCACATGGGCACGGGCTGGAAGATCGACATCGACGGCAAGAACTACACGTCACAGGAGATCAGCGCTCGCACGCTAATGAAGCTGAAGCGCGATGCTGAGGCATACCTCGGCGAGGCCGTCACCCAGGCGGTCATCACCGTTCCCGCGTACTTTGACGACGCACAGCGCACGGCAACCCAGGAAGCTGGCACGGTCGCTGGCCTCGAAGTCCTGCGCATCATCAACGAGCCAACTGCAGCTGCGTTGGCGTACGGCCTGGACAAGGGCGACGAGGACCAGACGATTCTCGTGTTCGACCTCGGTGGCGGCACGTTCGACGTTTCCGTTCTTGAGATCGGCGACGGTGTCTTCGAAGTACGTTCGACCCACGGCGACACCAAGCTCGGTGGCGACGATTGGGATGAAGCCATCATCGATTGGCTCGTCACCAGCTTCAAGAACGATCACGGCGTCGACCTCAGTGCAGACTCGATGGCTGGACAGCGCCTCAAGGAAGCCGCCGAGAAGGCCAAGATCGAATTGAGCCAGGTGCAGTCGACGCAGGTCAACCTGCCGTTCATCACCGCTACCGACGCTGGTCCGTTGCACCTCGACTACGCCCTCAGCCGCAGCAAGTTTGAAGAGCTCACCTCCGATCTCCTGCAGCGCACTCGGATCCCGTTCGAGCAGGCCATCAAGGACGCTGGACTCACCAAGGGCGAGGTCGACCATGTCATCCTGGTCGGTGGTTCGACCCGTATGCCCGCTGTTGCCGAGCTCGTGCAGGAGCTCACCGGCAACGAGCCGAACAAGACGGTAAACCCAGACGAAGTGGTCGCCATTGGCGCTGCTGTTCAGGCTGGTGTTCTCAAGGGTGAGGTCAAGGACGTTCTGCTCCTCGATGTCACGCCGCTGTCGCTCGGTATCGAGACCAAGGGTGGCGTCATGACCAAGCTGATCGAACGCAACACCACGATCCCGACCAAGCGCACCGAGGTTTTCACGACCGCTGACGACAACCAGCCATCGGTTGAAATCCACGTGCTCCAAGGCGAGCGCGATATGGCGGGCTACAACAAGACGCTCGGCAAGTTCCAACTCGTCGATCTGCCACCGGCACCTCGTGGCGTCCCACAGATCGAGGTCACGTTCGACATCGATGCCAACGGCATTGTCCACGTGTCGGCGAAGGATCGTGCGACGAACAAGGAACAGTCGATGACCATCACGGGTCAGAGCTCACTCGACAACGATGTGATCGACCAGATGGTGAAGGACGCCGAAGCACACGCCGAAGAGGACGCTCGCCGTCGCGGCGAGGCCGAGGTGCGCAACAACGCTGACTCGCTCGTGTACCAGACCGAAAAGCTCCTCCGTGACCAGGGTGAGAAGTTCGAAGGTGACGAGAAGGCCGACGTCGAAGGCAAGCTCGCTGACCTCAAGACCGCCCTCGCCGGTGAGGAAATCGAAGACATCAAGGACAAGACCGAAGCCTTGATGACCGCATCGCAGGGCTTCTCGCAGCGTCTGTACGAAGAGGCTGCTGCGCAGAACGTCGACGACAACCCAGACTTCTCCGAACCGACCCCCGATGATGTGGTCGATGCTGAGATCATTGAGGACGACGTCGAAGACGACGACGACGCATGAGTGACGCCGAGAAGTCCGCAATGGACGCGCTCGTCGACGAAGTGATGGAAAGCCGCGAGGCAACCGAGGCTGCCGCAGCACCCGCTGCAGCCTCGGCTCCGGTCGAAGACAAGCCAGCGGATAAGCCTGCGTCGACCATTGGTTTCGCCGACGGTGACGAAGACGTTCCGGTTGCGCCGGTCGACTTGAGCGACGATGCGGTCGCGGCCCTTCAGGCCGAACGCGATGGGTTTCTTGCGGATTCGCAGCGGTTGGCCGCGGACTTCGCGAACTATCGCAAACAATCCGATAAGCGTGTCGCCGATGCGGCCGCTGCCCAGTCAGCTGGTTTGGTTCGCGACTTGATCCCGGTGCTCGATGCGTGTGATAGCGCATTGCTGCAGGACCCCGAGTCCGCTGCGGGTCCAATCCGCAGTCAGCTTCTTGGTGAACTGGAGAAGAACGGTCTCGAACTTCTCGCACCTACCGCTGAGGAAGCGTTCGATCCCGAGCAACACGAAGCCGTGATGCATGAGCCTGCAGCCGATGACAGCGACCAGGATGGTCCGGTCATTGGTGAGGTTCTTCGTGCTGGCTATCTGTGGAAAGGTCGAGTTGTTCGACCAGCCATGGTGAAGGTAGTTGGGTAAGTACTTCGGTACTCGTCCACATATGACGATGACTAACGACAACGAACGAGGAGGTGAGTAGTCGTGGAAGCACAACGTGATTGGCTTGAGAAGGACTACTACCGGGTTCTCGGCGTTGAAAAGACCGCATCGGCCAAGGAGCTCTCGAAGGCGTATCGCACTTTGGCGCGTAAGTACCACCCCGATACCAACCCCGGTGACGCGAAAGCCGAAGAGCAGTTCAAAGAGATCTCGGCCGCGTACGAAGTGGTCGGAGACGAAACCACCCGCAAAAAGTACGACGAGTTTCGCCGCTACGGCGGCGGCGGCAGCACCTACGGCAGCGGCGGTTTCGGCCGCGGTGGCGCAGAGAACATGAGTGACCTTGGAGATCTCTCCGATCTTCTTGGTGGATTGTTCGGTGGTGCCCGCGGTGGAAGCTCGGGTGGCCGGACCGGGTTCGGCGGCTTTGGCCCCATGCCTGGCACCGATCTGCAAGCACAGCTTTCGCTGACTTTTGAAGAAGCTGTTCGCGGGGTGACGAAGTCGGTCCGACTGAACTCCGAGGCGCTCTCGCGCCCAATGGAGGTCAACGTTCGAATTCCTGCCGGCGTTCGCAGCGGCCAACGTATTCGCGTTCCGGGCAAAGGCGCGCCGTCCTCCGATGGTGGCGATCCCGGAGACCTGCTGGTGTCGATCTCGATCGAGTCACACGAGGTCTTCGACCGTGACGGAGCGAACCTGCTCGTCGACGTTCCCGTCACCTACCCAGAAGCTGTGCTCGGTGCTGACGTCAAGGTTCCGACACTGAGCGGCACCACCGTCACGGTGCGGCTACCACCAGGCACCCAATCGGGCAAGGTCTTCCGTGTTCGCGGTAAGGGTGTGAAGAGCTCTGCTCAGACCGGCGACTTGCTCGCAACGGTAATTGTTCACGTGCCGACCGAGGTTGGCGATGAGGAACGGGCGCTTATCGAGAAGCTGGCCGCTATTGCTGAGACGGCCCCGAGGAACTGATCATGGCTGCACGAAGTTCTGCGGTGTATGTGATCTCGGTTGCTGCGGAACTATCGGGCATGCATCCACAGACGCTCCGAATTTATGAGCGCAAGGGTTTGGTGCAGCCAGCGCGTACCGCTGGCGGTTCACGCCGATACAGCGACGCTGACGTTGCTCTTCTCCAACGCATTTCAGAGCTGACATCCGAAGGCATGAACCTTGTCGGTGTGAAACGGGTGCTCGATCTCGAGCTTCGGGTCAACCAACTCGAAGGTGAATTGGCCAAACATCGTTCGTCGAGCCGCACGGTTAGCGATGCTGTTCGCGAGACCGAACGTAGTTACCGTCGCGACCTCGTGCCGTTGCGTCAAACGGTCACGATCTACGAAGAGCGTTAACCCGATCCGGACGCCGAGAGCGACGAGTAGGATTCACTCGTTCAACCCGCCGGGAGCACAGATGGCAAACGTCGAAATCGGGATCATCATGGGAAGCCAGTCCGACTGGCCAACGATGAAAGAAGCAGCCGACATTCTCGACCAGCTCGAGCTGGCTTACGAGACCCGCATTGTTTCCGCGCATCGCACCCCGGAACGGTTATGGGAGTACGGGACAAGCGCCGTTGCTCGTGGTCTTAAGGTGATCATCGCTGGTGCCGGAGGCGCAGCGCACTTGCCGGGCATGATGGCGTCGAAGACCCGCGTTCCTGTAATTGGGGTCCCGGTACAGACACGTGCCCTGTCTGGAGTCGACAGCTTGTATTCGATCGTGCAGATGCCCAAGGGCTTTCCGGTCGCGACGATGGCCATTGGCTCTGCGGGTGCAGCAAATGCTGGCCTCATGGCTGCTGGCATTCTCGCAACTGCAGATCCTGCTTTGGGTGAGCGACTCGACGCGTGGCGTGCTGCACTTTCTGCTTCGATCCCCGAACACCCCAGCGATGACTGAGCCTCTGGCGCCCGGCGCAATCATCGGCATTCTCGGTGGGGGACAGTTGGGTCGGATGCTCAGCGTCGCAGCATCGCGACTGGGGCTTCGTTGCCACATCTTCGAACCTGGTGCTGCACCACCCGCGGGCCACGTTGCCCAATTCGTTACAACAGCGTCCTACGACGACGAAGATGCACTGCGTTCGTTCGGCGAGTCGGTCGATGTGATTACGTACGAGTTTGAGAACGTACCGACCTCGGCTCTGGACCTTCTTGAATCGCTCGCCCCAATCCGGCCGGGGCGCAACGCGCTGGCGACGAGCCAAGACCGGCTCGATGAGAAGACCTACCTGCGGTCGATCGGCCTCGAGGTTGCGCCGTTTGCGACCGTCGACTCACTCGATGACTTGCAGCGCGCTATCGAATCGGTGGGAACACCGTCGATTCTCAAGACTCGCCGTTTTGGCTATGACGGCAAGGGCCAGGCGCGCCTCACCTCAGCCGGCGACGCCCAAGAGGCATTCGATTCGCTCGCTGGAGCGCCAGCGGTCCTCGAGGGATTCGTCGACTTCGATCTGGAGATCTCGGTCATTGCGGCGCGGTCGACAGCGGGCGATATCGCGTGCTTTGACCCGGGCCACAACGTGCATGTCGACGGCATCTTGAGTACGACCACCGTTCCAGCACCGGTTGACGACACGGTGGCCGAGGCGGCAATCGCTGCGGCAACATCGATCCTCGATGCCCTCGACTATGTCGGGGTGTTGGGAGTCGAGCTCTTTGTGACTACCGATGGCCTCGTCGTCAACGAGATCGCTCCCCGAGTGCACAATTCGGGACATTGGACGCAGAACGGTTGTGCTGTTGATCAGTTCGAACAACACATCCGAGCCGTGGCTGGTTGGCCGCTCGGCGATCCATCACGACACGACGATGTCGTGATGACGAACCTGATTGGTGACGACATCGATTCGATCGCCGGGTTCGCACAAGAGCCTGGGGTTGCGGTGCATGCCTATGGCAAGGCCGAGACAAAACCGGGCCGCAAGATGGGCCACATCAATCGCATCGTCTGAGCGGCGCCCGCCAGGGATGGAGCAACAGACGGCGGGTGTGGTGGCTAGTCGACGACGACCGTGACGTCGTGGGAGACGTTCTTGGCTACACCGTTGACATCGATGTAGTCGATGGTCACGGTCATGGTGTGACTGCCCGAGTCCAACGTTGTTGGGTCGAACCACACTCGGGCGACGTCGCGTTCGCCCACGTGCAGGTGACCGTCGGCGTGAAGACCAGTGAAGGCACCTTGCGGGTGGTACGCCTCAAGATCGCCTGCGACAGAGACTTCCAAATTGCTATTGACCGGTGAGATGCCGAGGTAGCTGAGCTCGAGCCAGTTCTGCTCGGGCGCATCGCTAGACGAGGTCAGTTCTGCCGCGTCGGTCAAGATCGCAAAGTCGTCGCCTTCGTAGTTGACGTTGGAGAACTCGAGCGTCTCAACGACCGAGTACTGGGCACCGAGCCATTCGAAGTCGATCTGGATGGTCGCTGTTGCAGCTCCCGCCGCTGATGGCGTCGTGAAGTTGATCGAGCTGTAGTCGATCTCCGAAGGGGACACGGTCGAATCTTGGCTTGGAGCGGAGTGATCCCCGTTCGATGGGTACGAGAACGAAACGCCCTCGGATGCGTCGATGACGGTGACCGAGACGTTCCGGACGGAAACGTCAGAAGTCATGGTGAGGTTCAACCATCCGGTCGATCCAGCAACCCAGTCGACCGATGTTGGTGAGAAGAGCTGAAGCATTGTTGGGGTGAAGTCGCCGTTACACGGAGCAACGTCGACGGCCGCGCCAGCGATGGTCATCCAGTCGAGGTTCGGAAGGGCTTCCTTGCCGGTGCCTTCGAGGCGAAGCGTGTGGATGCCAGCGGGAAGTTCGATGCGCTGAACATCGGACACGGCGTAGTTGCGCCAGCCACCGGTTCCGGCGAACACGAGGGGCTGCGCAACGCCAGCGACCTGAATTTCAGCCGGGCGTGCAGCGCCACCCAAGGCGTAACCGAATTCGAAGTCGTACGTGCCGGCGGTGTCGACATAGATTGCGTAGTCGACGCCATTGCCGAGAGTGTTCTGCGTGTTGGCGAAACCGTCGGCGGTGAACCCTGGGTGGTTGTTGTGGATCCAGCCGTCGACGCCGCAGAATCCAGCACCCGTGGTGCCTTCCTCGATCAGGAGGACGGACGCTGACGATTGCGCGCCGGCAGACGCCATGGACCCGAACAGGGCGAGCACGCTGAAACACAGCAGCGCGGAAGACTTCTTGAGCATGCCCGTGGATCGACCAGAGGCGGAGGTTTCTCCATGGGTCCGACGACTTATTCGCAGCGCAGTTTTCGAATTACTGCTTTCGGGCTTGCTGAGAGGCTCGACGGGCGTCGCCGGCAGCTCGGAGTGCTTCGGGATCATCGAGCGACATATAGGTCTCTCGCCAGTCGGGGGTTCCTGACCAAACGACCGGGAGGACCACGCTCGATTGCGGCAGCGGCGCAGCTTCAGCAAAACGAAGTGTCGATGTGAGAATGTCGCGCTGTTGTGCTGGGTCGTCGGCTGGTCCGACGGGATTGCCGAGCGGGAGATCGGTGAAGGCAAAACGCGGGACGGCGATCTCGTCGAGGATGTCGCGAGCTGACCCCAAGATGACGGTAGGGATGCCGTTGGCTTCGAGGTGTCGTGCGGTCAGACCGACCGTTTGGTGACACACTGGTCAAAGCGGGACGAGGAGCGCGAGGTCGACGTCGTCTTCGGCGAACCACGCTCGGATGTGCTCGGCCCATTTCGTCGTACGGCGCTGACTGTAGACGGTCGGGATGCCGGCGAATCGAGGTGCGAGCGAGCCAATGACTCCGTCGTCGGCGAGGGCGTTCAGATGGTCGAGTGGAAGAAACGAGCCGACGTCGTTGGTGTGGGTTGCGCCTTTGTGCCACGACAGGTGGTCGGTCGCCATTGCGTCGGGGGCGGGCAACGATGGAGCCACGTAGGGTTCCAACGCCGAGTCCGAGCTGAGTGAAGACGTGGTGATGACACCTACACGGCGTTCGGACAACGGCTTCGACAGTGGCGTGAACGGAGCGGTGCTGGCCGTCGCCCACCGATATGGAGCGTCGTACCCCTGGGCTGCGTAGAAGTCGCGCGATTTATCGATGTAGCTCACGAACGTTCGATGCGCTTTGGTCATAAACCCAGTGTGGACTATCCAGCCTCATCATTTCTGCTTGGACGTTTGGCATCTACGCTCAGGGCGTGAGCAGGCCTTCGACCAACTGGCGTTACGGCAAGGACCTCACCGGCTATCGCCGGGTTGGGAGTGGGCTCGAGCCCCTCGTCGTTCCGAACCCGTACGAACCAACCCCCAATGACCGGTTCTTCGTCTATAGCGCCGGGCACCACGCGGACATCGACGCGTCGACATGGTCGGTGCGTATTCACGGCTCGGTTCACGACGAAGTCGACGTCGGTCTCGACGAACTGCGCAGGTTGCCACAACACACGGTCACGGCATGGCTGGAGTGTGCGGGTAACGGGCGCCGGTTGTTCAATGAGCAAGCTGGCCACGAAATCCCAGACAGGTTCATGCAGACACCGTGGACGCTCAGCGGCCTAGGACTCGCCGAATGGTCAGGCCCACGTCTGCGCGACGTGCTCTCCCTGGCCAGGTTGTCCCCGGATGCGAAATGGGTTGCACCTCGGGGCCGCGACGATGACATCGCCGAACCCGAGGCACCACAGATGTGCTTGCCTCTCGATAAGGCAATCGACGACGACACGATCATTGCGCTCACGATGAACAGTGAACCACTCGGTGTTGCCCACGGCGCTCCGGCACGAGTGCTTGTTCCCGGTTGGGTCGGTGCGTACTCGGTGAAGTGGCTTGACTCGATCGACGTTTCAGAGACGTGGGTGTCGACGTGGCGGAGCAGTGAGTACTACGTGCTTCGTGATGCTGACGGGAACAACATCGGGCCCGCCACGACGCACCCCGTCAAGAGCAACCTTTCGCTCGACTATCCCGCGACAATGGCCGCCGGGAAGTACCGACTGTCCGGCATTGCTCGTTCCGGCGAAGCGAGGGTTGTCGAGGTGGTGTGGCGTATTGACGATGGTGGCTGGCAACGCGCTGAGTTCGATGAACCCGACCATCGGTGGGCGTGGACGCCCTTCACGATTGAGGTCGAGCTCGAACCCGGGGAGCATGTCATCGAAACGCGAGCGACCGATGCGGCGGGGAACACTCAGCCCAGCGTGCAACCCCCACATCGCAATGGCGTGTTGTGGCATGCGGTTATCGCACACCCGATTCTGGTCACGGCCGCCGTGTAGCCCGACGGTGCTACGGCTGGTGTGCGGTCGTGCCTGCGAGTGCGGTGACTGCGTCGGGGACTGCTGGTGTGCCGCGAAGGTC
>CALBVK010000109.1 GCA_937969345.1 uncultured Acidimicrobiales bacterium | reverse complement strand
GCAGCGTCGCAGAATGCCTCCACCGACGAGAACGGCACGATCGTGTCTTGCCTGCTGTGGAATGCAATAACAGGCTGGCCAGCAAGGAATGACGCCGAGCCACGACCAACTGCCGGATTGAACAACGCGAGTGCGGCGGCCTCGCCAGATGCTTCCACGGCCAGCGCTCCTCCAGCCGACGATCCAGCGACAGCGATTTTCGACGGGTCGACACCGAGCCGGCCGGCTTCCCGTGCAACGTAGGCGACAGCATCGACTCCATCGCCGATCGCGTCGGCGCGTGAAGTCCCTTCAGGAGTCACTCGGTATTCGACGACGAACCCGACCATGCCAGCGTCAGCGGCTGCTTGTGCTTGGCGGGCGAACTGTTCGACCCGGGTCGTGGCGAACCCGCCGCCGTGAAAGAACAGGACCGCTCCCGAACCAGCCGACGCTGACTCCGGCGCAAAGACGTGCAAATGCAGGTCGCGCTGCGGCGTCTCCTTGTACACCTCAACTCGTACGCCAAGATCATCGTCGGGGAATCCAGAGACGTTCCCACGGTCGCTCCTCGACAGCACACCGCAGCCACTGGCGAGCAATGCAACAACGCCAAGCGCCACGACGACACGAACAACAACATCACGACCCATTCCGTCAGTGAGGCATAGGGCGCCGAAAGCGTACCGAAAGAGCGTCCTAGGTAAGCGAGCCCACATCGGTGACGATGCCGTTCTCGATCGTGATGCCACCCATCGTGTCACCCTCGTCGCAATCAGCGAGCGCCAACAGCGTCCGGGCAACGTCGGCCGGAGTGGCCAGTTGTCCACCTGCGTGGAAGCCCTGGAACTGTTCGACCATCGGAAAGGTCTCCTCGTTCTGGCTGCGAATCATGGCCTGCATATTGGTGTCGACGATTCCGGGACCTACCGAGGTCACGAGCGTTTTGCTCTTGCGTTCGGTCCGTTCGATTCCGGCTGCTCGTACCCACATATCGCCGGCGGCCTTGCCAGCGCAGTAGGCGGACCAGCCGAGGAACGGCCGCTTTCCAGCGCCGGAGCTGATGAGCTGGAACTGGGCCGGGATCTCTGCCGATTCGACCGCAGCGATAAAGCGGTCGCCGAGAACCTGTGGAGACGCGGAGTTCAACATGACATTGCGGACGTACGCGTCGCTATCGACCTCGCCGGCAAAACCAACAGGTTCGAGCGAGCCGGCATTGTGGATGAAGACGACGCGCTCCCACGGCTGCGAAACGATCAGGTCTGCCGCCCAGTCGCTGACGAGTCCCCAGGTATTGGGATCTGCAAGGTCGGCTGCCATATGTGCGCCTGGCCCTGGACGCCGGCTCACCGTTGCGACCTTGTGTCCAGCGGCCGCTGCCTGTGCGGCGAGCTCGGCTCCGATACCGCTCGATGCTCCGGTGATGATGGTCAGACGATTCATGGCCTCGACATTACCGAGACCATGGATGACTCGTGACGATGATTGCTGCGAGGAGAACTAGCGCGGGCCGTACTCGGACAGGTAGCTGTTCATTCGCTCAACCATCTCGTCGGATAGGTCGGCGTGTTCGATAATTTCCTGCACCGTGACGATCGCGTGTGTCGCCATGGCGAACTCGTCGCCCACCTGAGCGAGCGCTGCCTTGTCGCTCGTTCCCCGCTCCATGCGATCGACGCTGACGATCAATCCGGCCAACTCAACGTCGGCTGCAGCGCGAAGCACCGGGACGGTTTCACGAATCGAGGTCCCAGCGGTTGTGACATCTTCGATGATAAGGACCCGGTCACCGGGCTGCGGTACATGTCCCACGAGGACTCCGCCCTCACCGTGGTCCTTTGCCTCCTTGCGGTTGAACATGAACCCAACGTCACGACCCCGAGCGGCCAGCGCGCCAGCGGTCTCGACCGCAAGCGGGATCCCTTTGTACGCCGGCCCAAAGAGCACGTCGAAGTCGCCAAAGTTTGCTTCGATCGCGTCGGCATAGAACTCACCAAGCCGTCGAATCTGAGCACCGGTGCGGTACTTGCCCGTCTGGACGAAGTACGGCGTCTTGCGCCCGCTCTTCGTCGTGAAGTCGCCGAACGTCAATACGTCCGACTCGATCATGAAATCGATGAAGTCACGCTTGTATTGCTGGATCATCGTTGTTCTCCACCCTTCCGGTGGAGATCCGAGCCGACTTTCATGGTCGCTACGCGAGCTCCGCTCCCCATCAGCCCTTCTTCCCCATGCAGCGGTGCTTGCCGACGCCGACCACTATCTACTCCTCGCGGGGAAGGACCCGGAGACCGAGCTCTTCGAGATGAGCAGGATCGCCGGGGCTTGGCGCGTTCGTGAGCGGATCGGTGCCCTTCTGGGTCTTCGGGAACGCAATGACCTCGCGAATGTTCTCTTCACCAACGAGAAGTGCGGTCAGGCGATCGATGCCGAACGCGAAGCCACCGTGCGGTGGGGCCCCGTACTTGAACGCGTTGAGCAGGAAGCCAAACTTTGCCATCTGCTCTTCTTCGCCGATGCCAAGAATGTCGAAGATTCGCGACTGGAGATCCTTC
>CALBVK010000108.1 GCA_937969345.1 uncultured Acidimicrobiales bacterium | reverse complement strand
GCTCCGCTATTTGGGGGGACATCAAGCGTATCGGCGAGGTGCCAGATCGCGGCCCTCAGCCACTGTGGCGCCGGTCGAGGCGCTGGCCGTCGGAGTCCGCCGTAACCTTGATCCCGTGACCTCTCGACCCGATTCCAACTTCCTTGCCGCCTGTCGAAGCGAACCCCATGAGATCACCCCGGTGTGGTTCATGCGTCAGGCAGGCCGCTCACTACCCGAGTACCGCGCAATTCGTGGCGAGGGAAGCATCAACGACGCAATCGCCAACCCCGAACTCGCAACAGAAATCACCTTGCAGCCAATCCGCCGGTATGGCGTCGACGCTGCGATTCTGTACTCCGACATCGTGACGCCAGTTCATGCCATTGGGTTCGGCATGGATGTTGTTCCCGGAATCGGCCCGGTCGTTGAGAAGCCTTTCGCATCCGGCGACGACCTGTCGCGGCTTCGTCCCCTCGATCCCGAAGCCGACACCCCCTATGTCCTCGAAACGATCGACAACCTCGTCGCCGAGCTCGATATCCCGTTGATCGGTTTCGCTGGAGCACCATTCACCGTTGCGAGCTACTTGATCGAAGGCCGTCCGTCTCGCACGTATCACAACACCAAGACGATGATGAAGACTCATCCCGAGCTGTGGTTCGCGCTGATGGATCGGCTTGCGGATCTTGCGATCGTGTCGCTGCAGTCCCAAGTCGACCATGGGGCCGAAGCCATCCAGCTATTCGACTCCTGGGCTGGCTCGATGTCGGCCGCCGACTACGAGAAGTACGCAATGCCGTCGAGTGCGAAGGTACTCGACGCGATCGGGGCTACCGGCGTACCTCGTATCCACTTTGGCGTTGGCACCGGTGAGCTTCTTGGTCTGATGGCCGACGCAGGAGCCGATGTTGTTGGCGTCGACTTCCGGGTATCACTCGCCGAAGCCCGAACGCGTGTCCCTGCCGACCGCGCGCTGCAAGGCAACCTCGACCCGGCGATCCTCGGTGCACCGTGGGATGTCGTTGAGAAAGAGGTCGATGCGGTCCTCGAGAGCAACGCAGGCCATCCGGGACACATCTTCAACCTTGGACACGGTGTAACCCCCGATACCCCGCCGGAGACCTTGGAAAAGGTCGTCGAGCGGGTCCACGCATACCGTGCCTAAAACGGTCGCCATCGTCGGCGGCGGTATCACCGGCATCGTCGCCGCGCTGAGCGCATCGACGAATGGCGACACCGTCCATCTGTTCGAACGCACCGATTTCCTCGGTGGCAAGATCGATGAGTGGATTCGACCACATGGGCGAGAGCAGTCCATTCCAACCGGACCCGACGCGTTCCTTGCCCGGCGACCCGAGGTCACCGAGTTAGCCATCTCGCTCGGACTCGAGGACAAGCTGATCAGCCCGTCAGCGGGCTCGGCTCGGATCTATCGAGATGGCCGGCTTCACCCGCTGCCACCGAGCGTGCTCGGCGTGCCTGCCAGTGCCGACCTCGGCGACACCGGCCTGATCTCCGCCGAAGGTGCCGCGCGAGCGTCCCTCGACCTCGACGCGCGAGATGACCGTCCCGATGGTGATGAATCTGTTGGAGCGATGGTGCGCCGCCGACTCGGCGATGAAGTCCACGAGTACCTTGTCGACCCCCTCCTCGGCGGCATCAACGCAGGCGACAGCGACCGTCTCAGTGTGGTCTCCGGAGTCCCTCAACTCGACGTACTTCGCAAGAAGCACTCGAGCCTGATGACCGCGGCTGCTCAAACGCTGGCGGCGGCTCCATCGAACCCTGGTCCGGTCTTCCAGAGCATCGACGGCGGGCTCAACCGTCTAATCGACGCAGCCGAAGCCGAACTCGAACGTAGGACCAACGTATCGGTCCACCTGAGCACGTCAGCAGAGCTCGACCGGGGCACCGACTCGGCTTGGTCCGTGTCAAACATCGAGGTCGACGAGGTCATACTCACCACGCCCGCTGGGGTCACCGCAGATCTTGTCCGAGCCATTGCACCCGCGGCCGCCGACGAATTGGCGGCGATCGACTACAGCTCGGTCGCTCTAACGATATTGGTCCTTCCGCCGAACACGATCGATCTCGATCCCTCCATTAGTGGCGTACTCGTACCTCGTCTCTGCGGGCTACACGTCACCGCAGTGTCGTTCGCGTCGCACAAATGGCCCGAACTCGCCCCTGATGGTTCTCAAATTCTGCGGGTCTCGGTCGGGCGTCGGACCGATGAACGTTGGAGCCAACTCCGCGACGACGAGGTTGTACAACTGATACGAAACGACCTCAGCGAGATCTTCGAAACCATCATCCCCGATGGACCCTCGCTCCTGACCCGATGGATGCAATCGCTACCCCAGTACGACGTCGGCCACGCCGACCGGGTTCAGGCGATCGATCACGCCACCCGCCACCTCGATGGCCTCGTGTTAACCGGCGCCTGGCGTTCCGGATTGGGGTTGCCGGCATGTGTTGCCTCTGGCCGCGCCGCTACAGCAAAAACTACGTGAATTCTTCTCCAATTATCCACTAGATGCGGTGTATTTGACCGCTGCGTGTGGTTCACTTGCTCTTCGGCGGCAAGTGAGGTACCCAACATGGAAATTGACTCCATGATGAGCGAGCTCGAGACGATCGGGCGACGCGAAGAACGTGACAGCTCCGTGGCACGCATCGCCAACTCCACCGATGCTGGGCCCGCGCTCGATTGGTACCAGGCCAAGCAAAACTCTGGCCTCGAAGCCCCTGATGAGTTACCCGAGGGCGACGCCCATCTGAATGTCGAACGCACCTTTGTATTCGCCGACCTCTCTGGCTTTACCCAGTACACCCGTCAGAACGGCCCCCACGAAGCCGTTAAACTGCTCGGCGAGTTCCGTCGTATCGCGCGAAATGTCGCGGCGAAGCGAGGCGTCCGAGTCGCAAAGTGGCTCGGTGATGGCGTCATGATCGTCAGCGTGGACCCCACCGCAGCCGTGGCCTTCGGTGCCCACCTGATCCACCACTTCTCCTCCACCGACCTCAAGGTCCGTGTTGGCCTGGCGAGCGGCATTGCACTCCTGTTCGAAGGCGATGACTACATCGGCGAGCCGGTGAACCTGGCGGCAAAGCTGTGTGCTGCAGCGAAGCCTGACGAGATCCTCGGTGCGTGTGAGCTTTCCGATCTTCCACATTGGGTGAAGGCGGACAACGCGGTCGAAGTAGCGATCAAGGGCGTTGGCCTGATCGGCGATATTCACCGCCTCGTCCCCGTGCTCTGACTATCGGCACGCGAATACTGACGACGCAGACAGGGTTAACCAGACATGCAACTCTTTGTTACCGAAGCGGCCATCGACTTGATCAAGAAGCGTGGCGGTGTTGCCGCCATCGACTTTGTCCCACCTATAGGTTGAGGCCGGACTAAATATGACGTGTCGGTCGACATGCATCTCAAAGGCAAAAACCTCGCTCCATACCGCGTCGTACGACAGGACGGCGTCAAGATTCACGTCGCACCAAACCTGATGGGCTACGCCCAATCGGTGCAGCTCGACGTTCGCGGCTCAGTCCGCAAGAAGATCGATATCGATATTCACCACGAGCATGGCCCGGGATGTAACCACTAGCGGCGCTTATTCGCCTTCGGTGGTCGTCGTTTCTTCACCAGCTGGCTCTTCTTCTACCGGGGCCGCTTCTTCTTCGGCGGCTTGCTCAGCGGCGGCAGCTTCTTCGGCGGCAGCTTCTTCAGCGGCGATAGCGGCCGCGTTTGCTGCTTCCTCCTCTTGGAGCGTCTCGAGCGCTTCGTCGCGCTCATCGCCGGGCAGCGAGTACAAGTACGGGTCGACGCCGTCGACATCGCCGTTCTCCTCGACCACAGCCTGTTCAACAATGCACGAGCCGCGCTCGATGGCAAAGGACTGCACGTTCGAGGCCAAGATCTCGTCTTGGTTGGCAAACGACGAGTTTGCCGATTCGGCTTGGAGCTCAGCGTCGAGAGCCGCGAAGTACCAGGTGCGAGCGAACTCGGTCGGGAAGGTGAAGGTCACAGACTCACCCGGCTCGATGTAGACGCTGGAACCGCGCGCTGCGGACCAGACGACACTGCTGCCAGACTGGCGGCCAACAGGAGTCTCTTCTCCAAAGACGATTGCGGTTCCAGTCGATGCGCTCGACGAGGCAAATCGGATCTGCACGGCGTTACAACCAACGTTGGTCGTGCCCGCGTTGAGCGGCGCGCCATAGGTCATGTCGTCATCTATGCGTCGGCGAACGTCAGCCCCGTCGTCGTTCTGTGCCTGGATTGATGACACCGGAACGAAATAGTTCGAGGGCACCCAACCAAGACGTGCTCGTGAATCGATGTCGATGACATCGACCCAGGTTGAGCCATCGGCACCGAGGGTCAGCGTGCCGCCGTGGAGGCCGATCTCCCGTTCGGAGAAAACACCGACGACGTTCGAACCGCTCGGCTCGCTCATGATTTCAAGCTGGTCGTTTGGCAACGTCCGAGCAGCTCCTCGGAATTCGCCGGACCGTTCATTGTTCGAGATTTCGACGTTACGGGTCGTTGGGCGTAGCGCATCTGCGGGAACCCAACCGAGCGTCTCAAACTCGCCTCCGGCAGCTCGCACTCGGACCCAGAGCGTGCCATCACTGTTGCGTGCTGACGTTGCCTGGACGAGGGTCCCATCGACGGCTGAACCATCGATGTCTCCTCCTGGAGTCAGGTGGAGGTTCTGTTGGCCATCAGCCTCGAAGAGACGTCCGAGGTCTTTGGTGGACGCAAAGGCCAATGACTCGGGTACCTCGGCGATCGTGGTCGCCGGAGCGGCCGTCGTGGTAGTCGCTGGAGCGGCGGTCGTTGAGGTGGTGACGATCGGGGCAGCGGTAGCCGCTACGTCGACAACGGGGACCGTTGTCGGGGAGGCCTGCTCGTCTCCACCGCTGCATGCGGTGACCAGTAGAGCAGCGATGGCGGTGTATGCGATTCGTTCGAACTTCACAGTGCTTCCTTCACGCGCGGGTGAGAACTCGCGTCCTACTCTTCCATCGGCAGACAGACCGGTTCTCCTGAGGTGTCCGAGATGCAATTCTTTGGGCCAGACTGTGCCGATGAGAACCGTCAAAAGTCTGATTCTGGGCGGTATTTCAGGGTTTCTCGTCGCGTTCTCGTTACCTCCATGGGGATGGTGGCCGCTGGCACTGATCGGCTTCGCACTGTTCGACTATCTGTGCGGGGAATCGTCCAAGCGCTCTCGCTTCCTCTCCGGCTGGGCAGCCGGGCTCGTGTGGCTCGCCATGGGCGAACTGTGGATGTTCGATCTCACGGTCGCGGGCTACGTCTTGGTGTTCATCGTCTTTAGCGCCGGCTACGGATTGATCGCGGTCACCGCCGGAAGTGGCAACGCCCGCCTGATTCTGTTGCCAGCTGGATTTGTGTTGTACGAGTGGTTTCGGTGGTCATGGCCCTTCGGTGGGGTGCCGCTAGCAACGGTGCCGATGACGCAGGTCAACTCCCCGCTGTCCGCGGTCCTGCCCCTCGGCGGCGGGCTGCTGCTCACGGCCGTCACGGTCGCCACCGGGGTGACCCTTCGCCTGCTATTCGAGCGGCGCTTCGATATGGCGAGCGTCGTCTTTGGCTCGGTCGTGGTCGTCGTCATTGCGGGAACCGTCGCTCCGAGCGGCTCCCCC
>CALBVK010000107.1 GCA_937969345.1 uncultured Acidimicrobiales bacterium | reverse complement strand
GCGGTTGCCAACCGGCTCTAAGCCCCTAGGATTAGCACTCGCACATCGAGAGTGCCAACGAAGTTTTCGAACGAGGAGCCTAGGAAAAATGGCAAAGATCATCAGCTTTGACGAAGAAGCACGCCGCGCACTTGAGAGCGGAATGAATCAGCTCGCCGACGCCGTTCGGGCAACCATTGGCCCCAAGGGTCGCAACGTCGTCCTCGAGAAGAAGTGGGGCGCCCCCACGATCACCAACGACGGCGTGTCCATCGCGAAGGAAATCGACCTCGAAGACCCCTACGAGCGCATCGGTGCCGAGCTCGTCAAAGAGGTCGCTAAGAAGACCGACGATGTTGCCGGTGACGGAACCACGACCGCAACTGTTCTTGCCTGGACCATGGTTCGTGAAGGTCTTCGCAACGTCGCCGCTGGTGCGAACCCAATGGCGTTGAAGAAGGGCATCGAGGCCGCGGTAGACGCAGCCGTCGGCGCAATTCACGACATGGCCGTTGAGGTCGACACAAAGAAGCAGATCGCTCAGGTCGCGTCGATCTCGTCTGCTGACCCAGACATTGGCAAGACCATTTCCGAGGCGATCGACAAGGTGGGCAAGGACGGGGTCATCACCGTCGAAGAAGGAACCACGTTCGGCATGGAGATGGATCTCGTCGAGGGCATGCGCTTCGACAAGGGCTACCTCTCCCCATACTTCGTCACCGACCAGGACCGGATGGAAGCCGTTCTCGACAACCCGTACGTCCTGCTCGTCTCGGGCAAGATCTCCAACGTTCGCGAACTCGTCCCGGTCCTCGAGCTCATCATGAAGAAGAGCCGTCCGGTGTTCGTTATTGCTGAAGACGTCGAAGGCGAAGCACTCGCCACACTCGTGGTGAACCGCATCCGTGGCCTCCTTCCCGTCTGTGCGGTGAAGGCGCCATTCTTTGGTGATCGCCGTAAGGCCATGATGCAAGACATCGCCATCCTCACCGGTGGCCAGGTCATCAGCGAAGAGGTTGGCCTCAGCCTCGAAGCAGCAACCCTCGACCTGCTCGGTACGGCCCGCCGCATCGTCATCACCAAGGACGAGACCACCATCGTGTCCGGCGGCGGATCCGGAGCCGACATCGAAGCCCGTGTCAGCCAGATCAAGGCCGAGCTCGATGCGACCACCTCCGACTACGACTCCGAGAAGTTGCGCGAACGCCTCGCCAAGTTGTCCGGCGGCGTTGCAATCCTCAAGGTAGGTGCAGCGACCGAGGTCGAGCTCAAGGAAAAGAAGCACCGCATCGAAGATGCTGTCTCCACCACGAAGGCAGCCATCGAAGAGGGCGTCGTCGCCGGTGGTGGCGTAACGCTGCTCCGCGCCGAGACCGCCGTCCTGGCCGCAGCCAAGAAGCTCAAGGGCGACGAGGCAACCGGTGCCAGGGTCGTTGCTCGCTCACTCGTTGGACCGCTCAACCAAATCTCGCTCAATGCCGGATACGAAGAGGGTGTTGTCGTCGAGAACGTCCGCGCTCTCGAGGGCAACGTTGGCTTTAACGCTGCGACCGACGAGTACGAAGACCTCATGGCCGCTGGCATTATCGATGCGGCAAAGGTGACCCGCTCGGCACTGCAGAACGCAGGCTCGATCGCAGCCTTGTTCCTGACCACCGAAGCGGTCATCACCGACGCTCCAGCCCAGGACGACGAGCACGCAGGTCACGACCACTAGCTTCCTTAGCCGCCAGCGGCTCCGCCGCGATTTTGGCGGCACGGAAGCTAGGCCATCGTCCCCTTTGGGGACCGTTCATGCGCCACGGAGGCTGGGCGCCAGAGGCGGTGTTTGGTTTCTTTGTCGCCAGCGGCTCCCTTCCTTTGCCGCCAGCGGCTCCGCCGCGATTTTGGCGGCACGGAAGCTAGACCATCGTCCCCTTTGGGGACCGTTCATGCGCCACGGAGGCTGGGCGCCAGAGGCGGCGTTTGGTTTCTAGACCGAAATTGGGGGCGAGATGGTCTTGCCCGGCTTTCCCCTTCGGCTCTGCCGGATTCCGTCGACGGCAAGCACGGCGATCCCGACGAACGTTGTCAGTAGGCCAAGCCCAACGAAGATGAAGCCGGTGCCGAGCTGGTTCAGCTGGTTGAATCCCGGCGAGATCAAAACCTCGGTCGGCTGGTCGCTCGCAATGTCCAACACCCAGGTCCCATCTCGGGGAATGTCGAGCGCTGCCGCGATCACAAACGTGCCATCGATGGTCTCGATCTGCTCGGCGGGAGCGGTGACGGCTGAGCCCGAAGCCTGGATCATCTGGGCAGGAAACGTCAGTCCGGTGTCGCTCGTGATCGAGATGCCCGTGATGGATGGGCTGGAGCCAGTCCGTTGTTCAAAAACGAGCCACTGGCCAGCAGAAAGCTCGCGTTCAACGACGGCCGGAGCGGTCGTACCTTCACTGAAACCGTCTTGAACGACGGGCGCGCCAAGCGCGATGCCGACGAGTAGGACGATCACTCCAAAAGCGATCGTTAGTGCACCCCGATGCCGTGTCATGTAGCTGTTTTCGACGCACGCGCCGAACGACCTAACAGATTTCTTTCGGCGTTAGCCGATGCCGACGGCGGCCTCACCGTTCGCCCACGACGGCCAGCGCTTTCGGCTGTTAGCCGCGAGTCGATGCATGAGCGCGATCGCGGCAGGGTCGTCGTCGCCGGGTCGGGTATCGATCGAGCCGTCTTCGATCATTGCTTTGATGATCGCTCGGCCAAGGTCAGTCCGCACAACGGTCAGTGTCCAGTCGGTGACGTTGCCGATTCCGCCGGTCGAAATATCGGCGTGTTCTGCGGCGAAGTCTGGACAGTGGGTGCAACCAGTGCGAGTCCAGGCGTGGCACTCCTTGAGGTTGATCTCGTGGTAGTCGCCGTTCTTCATCCAGATCTGAAAGACACCCTTGATGTTCATTTTGGCGATGTCCTCCTTCTTGAGGCCGTACTTCACCCCGAAGAGTTCGTCGAACATCGCGTCGTCGAAGCTCTTTGAACACAGCAAACCAATATTGAGCTTGATTCGGCGAGACACTGGCTTGCTCGCACCTCGGTGCCACATAACGGGGGCAACCGAGGTCTGGCAGCTCATGCCGACGAGCCCAAGTCGTTGAAGTCCAGCGGCCTTGGCTTCGTCGTACGCAATGGTGTTTGCAGAGTAGGTGTAACGGCTGCCCGCACCCTTCAAGACTTCCTCGCGATCGGTGGCGACCATGGGGATTGCTTTCCAGCCCGGCGAGCCATCGGGGAGATTCTCGACCCCGCTGGTAAGTGCCCCGTCGATGATGTCGTTCTCCAGACACCAGATGAGCATGGCCGACACGAGGCCGCCGTCTTGGCCAATGTCATAGACGAAGTCTTCGCTCGCCCGGACGAGCAAGATGTCGGAATAGATCCCGGAAATTTCGTCGTCTTCACGCTTGCGGCCATGCAGATGTTCATCGGCTTCGCTCTCCCACGAGCGGAAACGTGGACATGCCTTGGTGCACTCGGTGCAGCCCTTGCCCTTGGCGTTGCCGAATCCATGGGAGCAGTCGGCGAGTCCGAGTTCTTCTTCGATGTGGAACGGAACGTACTCGCCTGGCTCATGTTTGTAGCCAATGACGTCGTGGGGGCAGACGATTACACAACCAGCGCAGCCCGTGCACAGCCCCGAGGTGATGACCTCGTCGTACAGCTGCTTCCATTGGAAGCTCCAGCCGTCGTTGGGGGAGATGGGTTCGGTGAGCGTCATATCCGTCTCTTCTTCGATCTTGTGAACAGTTAGGGACAGGCTGGTTTCAAGTTGTGGTTGCGACAAGGTTGGCTAGTACTTGTCTTGGTGTTTTAACACCTAGGACTTTGCGGGGCCGAGTGTTGAGCAGGTCAGCTATGTGATCGAGGTCGTCTTGGGTTTGCAGCGACAGGTCGGTTCCTTTGGGCAGGAACTGTCTGATCAGTCCGTTGATGTTCTCGTTCGACCCGCGTTGCCACGGCGATTTCGGGTCACAGATATAGACGGGCATGTTCGTGTCAATCGTGAACTGTTCATGAGCTGCGATCTCTGAACCGCGATCCCACGTCAACGACTTACGCAACTGGGCCGGGAGCGTCGCCATATGTTTCGCG
>CALBVK010000106.1 GCA_937969345.1 uncultured Acidimicrobiales bacterium | reverse complement strand
ATGGTCGCTACGCAAGCTTCGCTCCCCTCAGTCCCTCGTCCTTAGGTTGAACATGTCTCAAACCCTCCCAACCCGGAGTGAAGTCATCGTCGTTGGTGGTGGCATCGTTGGCGCGTCGATTGCGTACCACCTGACCAAGCTTGGTCGTAGCGATGTCATCGTGCTCGAACGCCACGAGCTCACCGGCGGCACCACCTGGCACGCAGCGGGCCTCGTCGCCCAGCTACGCGCTACCGAGAACCTCACCCGCCTCGCCCAATACAGCCTCGAGCTCTACAAGAATTTGGAAGCGGAGACCGGTCAAGCCACCGGCTTCCGCGCGCCGGGTGCAATCTCGCTAGCCAGCACCGAGAGTCGTTGGGAAGAGCTTCGTCGCACAGCGGCCATGGCCCGATACCTCGGCGTTGAGGCCGAGGAGATCTCCACCACGGAGATTCTCGACAAGTTCCCGATGTGTCACGTCGACGACATTGTCGGCGGCATCTGGCTGCCAGAAGACGGCGCTGTCGGCCCATCCGACGTCACGCAATCGCTGATGAAGGGCGCCCGCATGGGCGGCGCCAAGCTATTCGAAGGCGCCGGCGTCGACGATCTCATCGTTGAGAACGGACGCTGCGTCGGTGTCATCACCGACAACGGCGAGCGCATCGAAGCCGACCAAGTCGTGCTTGCATGTGGCTTGTGGACGCGCCACCTCGCCGCCAAGCACAACGTCCAGGTTCCGCTGCACGCTGCACACCACTACTACGTCGTGACCGAGCCCATCGACGGACTCGACCAAGACTGGCCGATCCTTCGCGACCCCGACCGCTTCGCGTACCTCAAGCCTGAAGCTGGCGGCGCAATGCTCGTCGGCCTGTTCGAGCCGGTCGCAAACCCATGGCCATCGACTGGTCCACCTCCGATCGACAAGTCGTTCATCAGCCTCGACCCAGACTCCGATCACCTGGCCGAGTACCTGCCGCCAACGTTCGACCGTGTGCCCATTGTTCACGAGACAGGTCTGCGCCTGATCTTTGACGGACCCGAGAGCTTCACACCAGACGACAGCTACATCCTTGGCGAGGCGCCGAGCGTGCCGGGCATGTGGATCGCTGCTGGCTTCAACTCGATCGGTATTCAGTCCGCCGGTGGCGCGGGCATGGCACTCGCTCACTGGATGACCGAGGGGGAGCCGCACATCGATCTCGCCGACGTTGACATCCGCCGCTTCGAGCCATTCCACGGCACCGAGAAGTTCCTCCGTGACCGCACCGTCGAAGGCCTCGGCCTGCTCTACGCCCCGCACTGGCCGCACCGTCAGTATGAGACCGGCCGAGACATCCGTCGCTCGCCGCTTCACGACCGCCTCGACGCGCACGGCGCTGCGTGGGGATCGGTTATGGGTTGGGAACGCCCCAACTTCTACGCTCGCCCCGAGCTCGGCATCTCCAACGAATACGAGTACAGCTGGGGTCGTCAGAACTGGCACGAGGCCAACAAGATCGAACACACCGCGGTCCGCGAGACCGCCGGCCTGTTCGACCTCACCTCGTTCGCCAAGTTCGCGGTCAAGGGCCGAGACGCTGCTGACGTGCTCAGCTACATGTCTTCAGGTCCGGTCGCCGGCGAGGTCGGTGGATCCGTCTATACCCAGTGGCTCAACGACAAGGGCGGCATCGAAGCCGACCTCACGATCAGCCGCATCTCCGAGCGCGAGTTCTGGGTCATCGGTGGCGCAGGTACCCGCTCACGCGATCTCTTCGCCATCGAGCAGGCGATTCTCAACCACGGTGAGGTCTCTGGAAGCGGTGACGAAGCCAACGCCACGGTCACCGATATCACCTCCGCGTTTGCTGTGCTCGCGGTCATGGGCCCAGCGTCACGAGACATCGTGCAAAGCCTTACCCAGGCCGACATGAGTGAAGAGGCGTTCCCGTTCGCCACGAACCAGCAGATCGACATCGGCAGCTGCTACGTGCAGGCCAACCGCATGAGCTACGTGGGCGAGCTGGGCTGGGAGCTCTACGTCCCAACCGAATTCGCGGTGCATGTGTTCGACCAGCTGATGGAGGCGGGCACGCCACACGGCATGGAGCTCGCTGGATATCACACACTCAACTCGCTTCGCTTCGAAAAGGGCTACCGCCATTGGGGTCACGAAGTCACACCCGATGACACGCCAGTTCAGTCCGGACTCAACTTCGCGGTCGACTGGGACAAGGACTTCCGCGGCAAGGAAGCGCTCGCCGCACAGAAGGAGGCGGGCAACACTCGCCGCCTCGTGCAGGTTGCGGTGCACGACGAATCGGTGCTGTTGCATCACAACGAGCCGCTGTATCGCGACGGTGTACGCGTCGGGTATGTCACCGACGGCATGTGGGGCCACACCGTTGGTGCAGCGGTCGGCATGGCGTGGGCCTACCGTCCACAAGAGGAGCTCGAGGCCGGCGAACTCGCGACACCAGCGTGGATCAACGACGGCACCTGGCAGATCGAACTTCCCGGCCGAATGGTCGACGCGAAGGTCCAGCTCCGCCCCTGGCTGTAACCGTGGACTACTGGCGAATCATTACGTCTCGGATCAGTTCTAGGGTCTGACCCCAGAACTGATCGATAGCGTGCTGCTTATGGCCGAGTCGATGTTGTGAACACTGTGTTTTCAACGATTCTTGGCGCCTGCATCAGGTTTGGGGTCTGACCCCGGAACTGATGCAGGCCAGTTGAGAAGTGCGTCGAGGCAGGCGGAGGTATCGGTGAGATCGCCTTCGATCACTCGAACACCGTTGGGTACGTCGGCGGTGCCGTCGTGCAGTCGATCGAGCCAGACCGCCCGGATACCAGCGTTCACTGCTCCAGCGATGTCGCTGGTCAGCGAGTTGCCGAACATCACGACATCGTCGGGAGTGAGCTGCATCTGGTCGAGGGTGATTTCGAAGATGCGCGGGTCGGG
>CALBVK010000105.1 GCA_937969345.1 uncultured Acidimicrobiales bacterium | reverse complement strand
TTGGCTACGGAGACGTGTGGTTTTTGTGAGCGATTTCGCGGGCTGAGCCTGCAGGATCGCTCACAAATCTTTACTTGACTTCGATGCCCATCGAGCGGGCGGTGCCCTCGACCTGAAGGATTGCACCTTCGATGTCGTTGGCGTTGAGATCTGGCATCTTGGTCTCGGCGATTTCCTTGACCTGAGCTGCGGTGACCGATCCAGCAACTTCACGACCGGGGTCGTTTGCTGCCTTTTCCAAGCCGGCGGCCTGGCGGATCAAGAACGCGGTTGGTGGCGTCTTGGTGATGAAGGTGAACGAGCGATCCTCGTAGATCGAGATCTCGACCGGAACGATCTGGCCGCGCTTGTCTTCGGTCTGAGCGTTGTATGCCTTGCAGAAGTCCATGATTGCTACACCGTGTGGACCGAGTGCGGTACCAACAGGTGGCGCGGGCGATGCCTGGCCAGCGGGAATCTGGATCTTTACGACTGCGGTGACTTGCTTCTTTGCCATTATGAGTTCCTGGAGTGAGGATCGGTATCGAGAGTTGATTGACCGACGACGTGACAGTCTGCCGGTAGAGGATTGAACGCGCAACCTGACGGTAGCCCGAAGCTGCGAAGGTATCGGCTCGGCCCTAACGGGCTTCACCGAACTCAAGTTTGTCGCTGACGCTCCAAACTCGCCTGAAGGGCGTATAGCTCGACTGCGGAGTTAGAGCCGAGCGATTTGTGAGAACTCGAGCTCGACGGGAGTCTCGCGGCCGAAGATGTTTACCAACACCTTGACCTTGAGCTGATCCTCGTTGATCTCTACGATCTCGCCAGAGAAGTCCGCAAACGGGCCTTCCTTGACTCGCACAGTTTCGCCCATTTCGTATTCGAGACGAGCGGTCTTGCGCTTGTTTGGTGTTGCCGGGGCGCCTTCTTCTTTGACCTGGAGGAAGTTCTCTACCTCGCGGCGAAGAAGTGGCGATGGCTTACCACCGGACCCAACGAAGTTGACGACCGACGGCGTGTTGCGCACGACGTACCACGCGTCATCGTCGAGATGAGCGCGTACGAGCAGGTAGCCCGGGAACATCTTCTTTTGAACAACGACCTTCTTGCCATTCTTGAACTCGACGACGTCTTCCATTGGGATGACGCTTTCAAAGATGCGATCTTCCATGTTCATGGATGCCGCACGGGCGGTCAGGTTCTGTTGTGCCTTCTTTTCGTGACCACTTTGGGTGTGGACCACGTACCACCGTCCGGGCCGATCGAATGCGCTCTCGACCTTGACCGGAGCCTCTTCGAACAGCTCGTCTTCATCGCCAACGTCGGCGGTATCGACATCGAGCTCTTCGACTTCGTCAGCGGCTGGTTCCTCGATGGGAGTAGCTGCTTGCTCGACATCGGCGGCCGCTTCGGGCTCATCGGTGTCTTCGTCTGCCGATGCAGGAGCGTCGTCGACAGCGACCTCGTTCTCAGCGACCTCGTCCTCAGCGGCGTCGGCTACGGCCGCAGCTTCTTCGTCAACCGCTGTTTGTTCGACGACCTCATCTACCGATGTCGTCTCAACTTCTGGGGATTCCATGCCTGCCTCGGTGGTTTCAGCCTCTGCCTCGACGGCATCGGCCAGCTCTTCTGGTGTCAGATCGGTGTCGCTCATTGACGTGGCTCGAAGAGTTCGAGAACCAATGTTGAGAAGACCCAGTCGATCGCGCCGATGAACAGGGTCAAGATGACCACCGTGATGAGCACGACGATCGAGTAATTGATGACCTCGGTGCGTGTGGGCCACGAGACCTTGCGGAGCTCGGAGCGAACCTCTTTCGAGAACTGAACGGGGCCGGTGCGCTCTTCGGTAGCGACCGCTTCGCGCTTCTTGCTGGAGCCACCGCTGCCGCCGACGCCGCCCTTAGAGGTGACACGGCCACCACTACCGGATCCGCTACCACCTTCGGTCTTGGTCTGGATGACCTGACCGTCCTCGGTAACTTCCTGGCCCTGCTTCTTGAGCATGCGCCGTTGTTCTCGGTTCATTGGTTGGGACACGGTTGCCTCCGCTGAACGAGCCAGCAGGTCATCTAGTGGGCAGGACTTCGTTGTCGTGTGGCCACACATGTGACCACACGACATTTGCAGGGCGTGAGGGACTTGAACCCGCAACCCCCGGTTTTGGAGACCGGTGCTCTACCAATTGAGCTAACGCCCTGGGTTGTTTGAACGTAAGTACGTTATCAGAGCATCTGTGGACATCCGACTCGCGCCGTTCGCTTCGCTCACTAACCGAGTTTGTCGCTGACGCTCCAAACGTCGACAGACGGAGGACCCAAACGCGACACCGCCGTTCGCTTCGCTCACTAACCGAGTTTGTCGCTGACGGTATTGACTCAGCCCTAGCGGGCTTCCTCAAACTCGAGTTTGCCGCTGACGCGTCAAACGTCGCCCTGGACATAATGAAGCCCCTCTTCAGGGAGCCCAATGCTGTGAGATAGGTGCGTCTTCGCAAACTCCAGTTTCTCGCTGGGGGCTCCCGCCGGTAGCTCGCAGCTGCGGAGCCGGTCGGGACGAAAAGGCGCTTGCGCCAACCGAGTTCGATCCGAGCCTGTTCAGTTATGCCCGGGTAGTCCCGAGCTGCGAAGCCGGTCGGGACGAAAAGGCGCTTGCGTTCCGCAGCGCGAATCGAGGCCGGCCTACGGCCGGATTTCGCCTTGCGGCGAAAAGCAGTAGCGACGGTGGGACTCGAACCCACGACCTCCCGATTATGAGTCGAGCGCTCTAACCAGCTGAGCTACGTCGCCAAACGAATCGACAAGCGATACGTGCAGAGCTCCCTGACAGAATTGAACTGTCGACCTTCTCCTTACCATGGAGACGCTCTACCGACTGAGCTAAGGGAGCAAACGGACCTCGTAAGGTTCGGCTCTAAAGGATGCCAGAAACCGCTCGATATCAAAACCTCAGAAGTTTGTCTTAGGCCGAGGGATTTTGCTGCCGAAGTAACCTTTGTGTGGATTGACCGAATTATTACCGACTCCCCCGAGGGACCCCAGGAAGTAGACCTGCACCCTCGGTTGACCGTTATCTCGAGCACTGACGCCGTTCGACGGCGTGAGGCCTACGAGCGTGTTCTTGGCGCGTTGGAGGCCCGACCGGGAAGCACCATTGAGGTGCGTACCGAGTTCGGTGACAGCATCACGGCCAAGCGTGGCCGTGAAGGCGGGACCGCGCTCTTCGACACGAAGAACAACCTGCCTGTCCGCTCCGAAGACCGGGGCCTTGGAATCGTTGGCCAGTTGAACTACAGCCAGGATATGGCCCAGCATCTCGAGCTCTTCCATGTCACCGCAGATCGTTTGCGAGCCCGTGTTACGTCGGACCAAGAACTGATCGCTGTGGCGAAGGCACCGCTAGACCAGCTATTCGAACTCGCCGCTCAAATTACCCAGAACGAACGGGCGCTGAACGAAACCCAGGACCGCCGAAGCACCTTGTCCGAGTCGATTCGCGAGCGTGAAGACCGTGAGGCGTCGCTCACCAGCGCCATCGAAGAACACAGCGACGAGCGAATGAAGATCGCCGCCTATGCCTACGCCGCCATCGCGATCGTTGCGCTCGGCGTTGCGGCTGCGTTGATGGTCAACCAGGCGCTTGGACTAATTCTGTGTGTTGTCGGCTCGGTCATCGCAGCGGTTGGCCGCATCTATGAGAAGCAGAAAGTCGACAACAGCGAGATCGAAGGTCAGGCACTCGAAATCCAGCTCGGTCGTGTCGATGAGTTGTTCGACAACCATGACCTCAGCCGGAGCCGTCGCTCTGCGGAGAGTTCGCTCGCCGACAGTCATCGCACCTGGCGCAACCTCGCAGGCACGGCCAGCCCATCGGTGCTGTTGAAGGACCGTCCACGGATCGAAGAACTCGCAAGCCTCCTGCAGCTGATCGACAACGAGCCGGTCGAGTTCGCAGGGGACACATCGCTTCTGGTTGGGTTTGCGTCGCTTCTCGCCGAGCTGAACCGCCGCTTCCCCGCCGAGCGTGTCCCGCTGTTGGTGGACGATCTATTCGCCGACGTTCCGCCCCAGTACCACGGTGTGCTTCGCGAACTCATCCTTCGGGCATCGCATCGTCGTCAGGTCGTGCTCGAATCTGCCGATGTTGTGGTGACCAAGTGGGCAGCGGTCGAAGCTGTCGGCGGCGACGCATTGCTCATCACCGATCACGACATCGATGTCGAGCCAATCATTCAGCAGGCAGTAGGCACGGAGTCCGGCACCACGGTGTAGCGTTCGCGATGTGCGAGTACGTCCAGCCGAGCTCTCTGACGCTGAAGACATAGCCGAGATCTACAACCGTGAGGTCCTTGGTTCAACGGCGACGTTCGACCTTGTTCCCCGCTCGATAGAGGAGCAACGGGCGTGGCTGATCGACCGATCGGGCGCGCACGCAGTGCTCGTCGCTATCGATGAATCCGCTGATGCCCCAACGATGGCTGGATTTGCTTCGTTGTCGCCCTTTCGTTCGCGTCCGGCATACAGCACAACGGTCGAATCGTCCGTCTATGTACACCCCGATCATCGTCGCCGTGGTGTGGCTCGAACGCTGATGATCGATCTGTTGGCCACAGCACAATCGCATGGGTTCCATTCGATCATCGCTCGAATTGCTGACAGCCAGGAGGCTTCGCTTGCACTGCATGAAGACATGGGGTTCGCACTGGTCGGCGTCGAGCGCGAAGTCGGACGCAAGTTTGGCCGGTGGCTCAACGTGTCAGTAATGCAGGTGATGCTCTAGTGCGCGCGCTAATCGTTGGCGAAGGAAAGAGCGGGACTACAGCCTTGCTACGCAGCCTGTCCGAAGCAATGGCCGACCCCGCCGAGCTGTTCGAACCCCGCCTCATGACCGCGGAGAATCTCGAACCAGACCCGCTGGTGGTGAAGAAGCTGCTGCTGAACTGGAAGGCACCAGAGAACAAGCTGCTCGATCGCTTCGACAAGCGCGTCTTTATCGTGCGAGACCCTCGCGATCGGCTCGTATCGCACTTGCTGTACGACGCGTATAACAAGGCCGATGGCCTCGACGCAGACCAACGGAAGAAGTGGCTCAAGCTCCTTGGGCGGAAGACGAGAAATCCGCAGAAGATTCCCATGGTTCACCTCATCAATGCATGGTGGCGCCTGTCGCGCGCTGATCTCATTTCGCACTACGTTCGGGCCCTCGATCGCTCGACTGGCTTCAACCGGCGGATTGGATCGGAGTTCTTTACGCTGCACTACGAGGACTACGTCGACGGCGAATTCTCCGCGGTGAATGACTATCTCGGGCTGGCGCTCGAACCTGGCGTGGTGCAGTCGAGCGAGTCACGCGTTGCACGCAGCAGCACTCACGGCGAATGGCGCCGCTGGTTCACACCTGCTGACGTCGAGGTCTTTCGCCCACTCAGCCACGAGTGGCTCAAAAAGCATGGCTACGACCATCGGGACTGGGATCTGGACGAATCCACCGAAGCGCTCGATCCGTCAACGACAACGAACTACGTCGAGAGCCTCTTCGCCCGCCGACCAACGGACACCTGAATTCGCTGGATCGACTAGTCGCGGCGGTTCGTGAACTGAAGCGGAATGTCGTAGTCACCTTCGCGCAATGCCTGCATGACCTCTTGAAGGGCATCGCGCTTCTTTCCGGTGACACGTAGCTGGTCGCCCTGGGTGGACGATTGCACACCCTTGATTCCCATGGCCTTGATCGCCTTGTTGAGTTCCTTCGCCTTGTCCGACGAGATGCCCGAAACCAGCGTTGCTGTCTGACGAACAGTGTTGCCAGATGCTTGCTCGACGGTGCCATAGTCGAGCACCTTCATCGAGATCTTTCGCTTCGCGAACTTCTCCTCGAGCACTTGACGGAGCGCGATCAGGCGGTCCTCGCTGACCGACGCCATCTTGATGTCGTCGTCACCGAGTTCGATCGATGAGTTGGTGTTCTTAAAGTCGAAGCGATTGGCGATCTCGCGGGCGGCCTGGTCGACCGCGTTGCGGATCTCTTGCATGTCGACTTCGGATACGACGTCAAATGATGGCATTGGGCACTCCTGTTACTTCCTTGAGACTCGCGCAGTCGAGGCTAGACCGAAACCTCGACCAGCTCGAAAAAGATGTTTGCCCCGGGGTTATCCCCGGGGCAAATCGTTCGCGTGGGCCGAGATGGATTCGAACCATCGTAGGCATAAGCCGACGGGTTTACAGCCCGTTCCCTTTGGCCGCTCGGGCACCGACCCGCGAGCAAAGCATGGTATCGGATGACGCCTCAGACACCACCCGCAAACATCAACCCCCATAACAAAGGGTCTGACCCTTTGTTATGGGGGTTCGGTTGTTGCGTCAGAGTGCAAGGGCAAAAACGAGCATGAGGAGCAGCAGAATTCCAAGGCCCAACGCCAGCGCGCGCATCATGAACAGGCGCTTCGGCGATGTTGGGTAGACGTAGTCCTCGTCGTTGGGATCCATGGCCGGACTATCGCCAGGTATCGGAGCGCAGAGCAGCGATACGTGCAGCCGTTGGCGGATGTGTCGAGAACATCTTGCCGAACCCGCCAAAGCCGCCGAGGTCGTTGCGGAGTTCTTCCTTCAGCGGATTGATGATGTAGTTCGACGCTTGGGCCGGGTTCACGTGCATCTGCGGCGCAAGATGGTTGCCGGCCGCGAGCTCAAGCTTTTCGAGCGCTTGTGCGAGTGGCTCACCGCTACCGAGCAGGCGAGCCGCCGACGCATCAGCTTGGAATTCGCGGCTACGACTGATCGCCGCACGAATAAGCGAGGCGGCGAGTGGCGCCAAGATGATCAACGCGAGCGCCGCAATCGGGTTGCCGTCACGGTCGCTGCGACGTCCACCATACATGCCGCCCCACATCGCCATCCGAGCAAGGAACGTAAGTGCCATGCCGATTGCTGATGCAACAGAGCCAATCAGGATGTCACGGTTCTTGATGTGGGCGAGTTCGTGTGCAAGAACGCCTCGCACTTCGTCCCAGTTCATGTTCTGCAGCAGACCGTGAGTCACGGCCACCGCAGCGTTGTTTGGGTTACGGCCTGTCGCAAACGCGTTGGGCTGTGGGTTTGGCGAGATGTAGAGCTTGGGCATCGGCATCTCGGCGCGCGTGGTGAGATCTTCCATGATTTCCCAGTACTCGGGGAACTGGTTGCGGTCGGCGGGTACGGCCTTCGCCGATGCGATAGCGATCTTGTCGCTGAACCAGTACGAACCGCCGACCATCACGAGGCCGACGATGAGCCCAAGCGATGCGCCCGAGGTGCCCCCGGCCGCGCCGCCTAGGACAACGAAAATGCCACCGAGCAATGCCAGGAGGGCGAAGGTCTTGGTGGTGTTCTTAAATGATGCTTCAGACATGTAGAAACTCGCTTTCGAGAAGCTCGCAATAGCCAACGACCTTCGGGCTAACCCTATTCCCCCAGGACGCCAACGTGCGCTAGCCCACCGCTGCCCACATGCGCGAAACCGCTAGTCCTCGTCACCTGAGGCTGCACCGGTGCGGATTGCTTCGACGACGGTCTGATCAGCCAAGGTGGTGGTATCTCCGAGGACCTTGCCTTCGGCAACATCTCGAAGCAACCGCCGCATGATCTTGCCGCTTCGGGTCTTTGGCAGGTCGGGTACGAGGAACACGTCGCGCGGGCGTGCGATCGGACCCAGCTTGGTCGCCACGTGAGCACGAAGTTCCTGACGAAGTTCGTCAGAGGCTTCAGCCGTGCCGACCAGAATCGCGTACCCCACGATGGCCTGACCAGTGGTGTCGTCGGTCGCCCCAACAACAGCAGCCTCGGCGACCGCTGGGTGATCGACCAGTGCGGATTCGACCTCGGTGGTCGAGATTCGGTGCCCGGAAACGTTCATCACGTCGTCGACACGACCCAGTAGCCACAGGTAGCCGTCATCGTCGAGCTTGGCACCGTCACCGGCGAAATAGCGGCCGGGGTACGTGCTCCAGTAGGTCTCCATATAGCGCTCGGGGTCGCCCCAAATTCCGCGTAGCATCGACGGCCACGGCTTGGCGATCGTCAGGTAGCCGCCGCCCTTCGTCACGATGTTGCCGTCGTCGTCCACGAGCTCGGGGAAGACCCCGGGAATGCCGAAGCACGCAGAACCTGGTTTGGTCGTCGTGCATCCAGGAAGCGGCGTGATCATGTGCCCACCGGTTTCGGTCTGCCACCACGTATCCATGATCGGGAGCGACTCATTGCCGATGTGTTCGTGATACCACATCCAGGCTTCGGGGTTGATGGGTTCGCCAACCGTGCCAAGGACGCGAAGCGTCGACAAGTCGTACCCGTCGAGCTCCTGGGTTCCCCACTTCATGAACGTACGAATGGCGGTCGGTGCGGTGTAGAACTGCGTGACGCCGTAACGGGTGATGATGTCCCAGAGACGCCCCTTGTGCCAGTCCGCTCGATCGTCTCCGCCGCGGTCCTGCTCTCGTGGGGTGTCCGGCGTGCCCTCATACATGACGCTCGTCACACCGTTGGTCAGCGGTCCGTAGACGATGTAGCTATGGCCGGTTACCCAACCAATGTCGGCTGCGCACCAGTAGACGTCCTGTTCTGGGTTGATGTCGAAGGTGTACTTGTGGGTGAACGCCACCTGGGTGAGATACCCGCCCGTCGTGTGCATGATGCCCTTGGGCTTTGCGGTCGTTCCCGACGTATACAGCAGGTAGAGCAACTGCTCGGCGTCCATTGGCTCGGCCGGGCACTCGTCGGAGGCATCGGCCATGAGGTCGTTCCACCAGTGGTCCCTGCCGTCGGCCATGGTGACGTCGATTCCGCATCGGTTGACGACCACGACGTTCTCGACGCTTGGGGCGCCATCGTCAAGCGCAGCATCGACGTTGACCTTGAGCGCGGAGGGAGCACCGCGGCGATAGCCGGCGTCGGCGGTGATGATGAGCTTTGCATCGGCGTCTTCACAGCGGTCCTTGATGGCGTCGGGGCTGAAGCCGCCGAAGATCACCGAGTGAGCCACGCCGATACGGCTACATGCGAGCATGGCGATCGGAAGCTCGAGGATCATCGGCATGTAGATGGCGACCCTGTCGCCCTTCTCCAACCCCAGGCCCAGCAAGACGTTGGCGAACTTTTTCACGTCGGTCAGGAGCTCGGCATAGGTGACCGTCCGGGTATCGCCCGGCTCGCCTTCCCAGTAGTAGGCGACCTTGTCGCCCCTGCCCGCCTCGACATGTCGGTCGAGGCAATTCTCGCTCATGTTGAGCTGTCCGTCGCTGAACCACTTGGCGTTCGGCAGGTCCCACTCGAGGATCTTGCTGAAGGGCTTTTGCCACGTCAGGAGTTCCCGTGCTTGGCGAGCCCAGAACGCCTCGAAATCGGCGTTCGCCTCATCGTAGAGCTCGGAGTCGCACGTTAGTGCGTTCGCCTTGAACGCTTCCGATGGCGGGAAGGTTCGATCCTCGACCTCATAGACCTCGATCGTTGGTTCTGACATCTTGTCCCCCTAGACACGCTGCTCTGGAAGTGGACTGTAGCCAACATCTTGAGGGCGAGCGAAGCTCGCTGTCGTCGCAGCGAGCACTGCCTACAGGCTGGGCGAGCGCGAAGAGACTGCTCGTCGCGACGGGATGAAACTGGTCAGCTGCTAGGAAGCAATGCTGAGCGTTGCGAGGTGTGTGTTGACGCGGTTGGTGATGAACGAGCGTTCGAGCTGTGTTGCTTCGACCAGGGTGTCGATGTCTTCATCACGGAGGTACTCGGGATGATCCTGGCGAACGAGCGTGATGAGCTCCAGATAAGCCAGAACAAGCTGCTCGTTCGTCCGTGCTGGGGCCAGTCCAACCGAATACTCACCAATGGAAAGGTCGGTGAGTCCCACCTCAAGGGGAGTGCGGTTTGGCGTGTTCATAGGCAGATACTAACGGCACCAGAGAATTCATGCTTGAGAACAGGTTTTCCCTTTCCATCTCTACCTCAGATGACCCAGTGAAGAGGAGAGATGGTCTCGGAGACCTTTACAAAGTAAAGTCGTTTCCGTACGGTGGAGATATGAACAATTTGCGACTTCCCCTCCAGACCAATGGCGCCTTCTCCGTGATGAGCGGCGTTCTCCTCACCGCAGCGCCCGACACCGTCGCTGGTTGGCTCGGTCTCGAACCCACGGTGCTCATTCGGTTATTCGGTGTTGTACTTCTCGGGCACGGCCTGCTCTTGTTTTGGAGTGCAACACGCTCGAACCCGCGACCTCTCGCATCGATGAACCTTCTCGCCATTGCCCCCTACCCTTTCGCCATGATTACGCTGGCGGCGACCGGCCTAGTCGACACCAGTCTTGGCCGCGCTCTCGTGCTCGCTGACGGAGCGATCATTGCCGCAATGGCACTTTGGCAATGGCGCAGCCTTCGTGACACCAACGTTTCACCAGCTGCAATCGCCGCATGACCGATACCCCCACCCGTCTTCTCGATGCTGTCGATGCCGTCATTGCCGAGCATGGCCCATCGGGGGTCACATTGCGACGGGTGGGCACCCAAGCTGGTCTCTCACATACGGCGGCCGCGCACTATTTCACCGACAAGCCCGGCCTCTTCACGGCCTACATCACCAGGGCCTATGACCAAATGGGGGCGGCGATCGAAGACGCGAGCACCGCCGAAGACCCCCGGACGGCGATGCTCGACGCTGCCGAAGCTTATGGGCGCTTCGCAATGACTTCGCCGTCAGCCTTCAGCGTTATGAGCCGACTCGAGCTCACACGCGTAGACACCCCAGAGCTCTGGGCCGCTCGCGAACGCGCGTACTTCGGCATCGCCGCAAGCTTGCTCCGTAGCCAAGAAGCTGGCTGGGCGAGCGGGCACGACATGCGAGATCTCGTCGCCACCGTGTGGTCTTTCGTTCATGGCTTCGTCGACCTTTGGGTGGGCGGCCCACTCGCAGCGCCCTATGACGGCGACGACCTTGTTCCGACGTTGCGCCGCAACTTCGCCACGCTGCTCGACGCTCTTGACTAACCGCTTAGTCAACCACCCACTCGGCGACCGAGAAGCCACCAAGGCCATCGGGGTCGAGTAACGCCTCGGCCTCCCGAATGCGGCTTCGGAATCGGAGTGCCGACAAGTCACCGACACCCGCGTTCTGTTCCCACATCCTGCGGCCCTCTTCGACCAACTCGTCGATACCGTGCGAATCGAGCCACACCGCTTGGCTGCGAATCTCGGTCGCTGGACCCACAACCCGTTCGAGTTGCTCAAGGTCGACATCGACGGTGATGTCCTTCGTGCCGAGGCCGGCGAGCGGATCACCTGCCTGCTCGTGCTCGGCATATGTCCTGATCTCCACCTCCGCGCTGCGACGGCGGGCGTAGTCGATCACGATCACTCGGCCACGTGTGAGTACCGATTGCGCTCCGGCTAGCCACGTGGTTGCGTCTTCCTGCAATACAGCAGACTCCACGGCAGGATCGAATAACTGCTCGAGGTCGCGAGGTGTGGCCGACGGAACCACTGTCAGGCACCCGTCGGGTCCCACGGTCACGTCGAGCATCTGGAGCGCTCCCCCATCTCGCTGCAGCGGTGTGAATGCCAGATTGTCCAGCAGCTCATTGGCAAGAACCACACCGACGATGCCGCCGCCTATCACCTCTGGGGTGAGCGCGTCGAGGCTCAGTGTTGCCTCTGGGTGTTGCGCTCGTTGCTCTACCGACTGCTCAACCGCCAC
>CALBVK010000104.1 GCA_937969345.1 uncultured Acidimicrobiales bacterium | reverse complement strand
ACCGCTGGCAGCTTCAACGGCTCGTCGAACCAGAACGCCACAATCCCAGCTGGCACAGAAATTGCGAGCTACCTCGTCCACGGTGACCGTCTCAACGACAGTGGCACGCTCACCGGCTCGCTCACGTTCACGAACGCAACGATCCTCGGGTTGATCTACCGAACCTCACAACTCAACGCGTCGAACTTCCTCGCCGCTCCTGGCACTGCGGGCACACCGCAAGCAATGGAGAGCAACGACACCATGGTCCTCAACCTGACGGCTGGGTCGAACACCCTGTCGTGGTCGATGCGTTTTGGACCTGCCCTCGACAACATCAGGGTCATCATCAGCTGCTCGTAGCTAGAGGTTCGCGGCCTTCCATGCATCGATAGCTGCCTGCAACTGATCGAGATCCTCCACGAGCACGTCGAGCGACTCTTCCATCATCAGGTTGACCTTCTCCTCATTTGGAAAGCGCCGACGCCAGTCCGAGAAGTAGCCAATGGAGTACTTGCCGTTTGCAAAGGCATACCCGAGTTCCCACGCGGTTCCGTCGTCGGTCGTGATGCCGTTGAGGTTGGCGATGATGAGGGTGCACTCATCGATACCGCCCTTGTCATTGAAGAAGATCTCGCGAGCGTTGTGCTCGGTCTTTGGGGGGTTGTCACGGTGCGGCAGGAATGTCCGGAAGCCCGAGTTGCGGACGAGTTCATCCATCGTCTCGATCCACCATCGTTCGCCCTCGTCAAAGAGCGGTCCGGCCATGTACACGAGCGGTTGATCGGTCATACCGTCATCTTCTCACAACCGAATTCGGCCGTTGGCGACTCGCCTATGAACCCTCGATACGGGCACGCTCTTCGGCGAGTTGCTCCTCGATCGAGTGTGTGAGCGGTCGAGCGGGACGTTCGAACCAATCTCCCGATTCGATGACGCTTCCCTTGGGGAGTAGCGCGTCGGGCGCCCAGTACACCCACGCGGCACCACCCGTGCCGTTGTCGAGGACGACGGTTGCTTCGCGCCGTTCGTAAAAGTCTGGGTGTCCTTCGATTTCATCGGCGATCGCGAGACCCTCGTCGGTGACCTCAAAGACCTCACCGCGAACACTCGCCGACGATTCGGCCGGGCCCACTCCCGGATAACTGCCAAAGTCATAGATGGCCGCCCCGAACAGGGTTGCCTTCTGCGCTACCTCGATCGTGTCGGCGATTCGATGGTGATAGTGGGTGTCGGCATCGGGGCCGCCGGCGGGGCGGCGAAGCGTTCCATAGACAAAGAGCACTGGCATGGCGACACGGTACTCAGCGTGGGTAGTACATCCGCCGGACGACTTGTTGGGACTCGGTCGGGTTTGTTCGGTGACCGACCCATGCGCCCGCGAACTGGGCTAACCGGAATCCGGCAGCGGAGCCGATCGATGCGAGGTTTCGCTCACGTACCGCTGCTCTGGAGTCCTTGGCAATACTCTCGGCAGCTAACCCAATCGACTGGACGAGTCCAAGATCCTGAGACCCAAAGATCGTTTGATAGGCAAGCGCTTCGCGACGATATCGGTTGAAGGTTTGCCGGAGCGCTTCCTCGTGAACATGGGCAATCTTGGCCGCCGGCACATAGGCGATCCGATGGCCAGCGGCTCGAATATCACGCGCAAAAGCCATGTCTTCGAGACCGGGAAGCGCTTCGTCGTACGGCACGTCCTCCCACAGCGAACGCCGAACCGCACAGTTGGCGTTGTTGCAGAACGGGTTCTGTTGATCATTCGTTGCTTCGTCGGGGAACCAACGCTTGAGCAGCTGAATCTCGGCAAAGTTGCTGCGATGGTCTCCGGTCTGACCGCCATAGGACAACCCGACCTGCGGATCGGCGAACGGCGCAACGAGATCCTCGAGCCAGCGATCCGTCAGCGCATACACGTGGGCCGAAACAAACACCAGCACTTCGCCCTTGGCCCGCTCGCATCCCCAGTTGAGGGCCCGCCCAAAGGTGAACTCGCCCGGTGGAATGTGCACGATCGTGAGCTCAGCCCGTTCGGCGATCTCGACCGTCGTATCGGTTGAACCACTATCGACCAGCACGATCTCGTCGGGTTGAAGCGTCTGGGCACCGATCGACTCGAGCAGCGCTGGGAGGTGCTCGGCTTCGTTCAGCGTCCGGATGACGATGGAGATCGTCGGCGATTGCATGCATCGAGACTACATGGCCCGCCACTACCCTGACCGGCATGACGAATACGATCACCGCCCTCGTCCCGATGCGCCACTCGAGCGAGCGAGTACCGGGCAAGAACTACCGCATGTTCGGCGACGCGCCGCTCTTCCACCACATCGTCAACACCTTGCTCGATTGTCCGTCGATCGACCAGATCATCATCGACACCGACAGCCCCACGATCAAAGAACAGTGTGCCGAGCACTTCCCGACCGTCCTGGTGATCGAACGACCAGAAGAGCTTCGGGCGGGCGAGATCCCAATGAACCGGATCATCGAGCACGACCTGACGTTCACCGACTCCGACACCATCGTCCAGACACACTCGACCAACCCATTGCTCGGTGCCGATGCGATCGAAGAAGCGATCCGGGTCTTTCGTGAAGAGGACTGCGACTCGGTCTTCACGGTCACCCGGTTACAACAGCGCCTCTGGAGCGCAGACGCCAAGCCGGTTAACCACGACCCGACCGAACTCCTCCGCACCCAAGACCTCCCACCGCTGTTCATCGAGAACTCGTGTGCCTTCGTATTCTCGAGGGACCTCATCCTCTCCACCGGATCGAGAATTGGATCAAACCCCCGAATGGTCGAGACCGACCCGACCGGATCACTCGACATCGACGAAGAACCGGACTTCGTCCTCGCGGAAGCCATGTGGAAAGTACGCGTTGCTCAGCGCCGCGCCGAGGACCAGTCAACCCAGGAGAACCCCTCATGAACGCTCAAGCAAAGAACGTGGCGGTCACGTGCACACATCTCATTCGAGACATCGACGACTACCGTCAGTCGTTTGCCGACGCCGGGTTTACCCTCGTCCTTCCCGATGTCCCCGGCCAGGAACTCGCCGGCGACGAACTCGTTGCCGCAATGCGGGGCATCAGCGGTGTGGTCGCCGGTGACGATCAGTTCACGAGCGAGGTCATGGCACAGCTACCCGATCTCAAGGTGATCTCAAAGTGGGGCATTGGACTCGATGGAATCGACCTCCCCAACGCAGCCGAGCGGGGCATCACCGTCACGAACACCCCCGGAATGTTCGGCAACGAAGTCGCCGAACAGGGTCTTGGCTATTTGTTCGCCCTGGTGCGCGGAATCGTCGATGTCGACCGCGAAGTTCGCGCCGGCGGCTGGCCCAAGCCCGTTGGCCGATCGATCGGGGCGCTCACCGCTTCGGTACTTGGCCTCGGCGACATTGGTCGCACGCTCGTCACCAAGCTCCAGGCGCTCGGCGTAACGGTGTCGGGCTCGGACCCATCACCTGATGCAGCCGAATGGGCAGCGGCGAACAACGTCCACATCGGCGACGCCGCCGAGCTCGCACGCGATGTTGACGTCGTGATGATCACCGCGCCGCTCAATAACGCGACCAGAGGTATGGTCGACGCCGACTTCATAAACGGCATGCGCGCTGGCTCGTGGCTGATCAACGTTGGCCGTGGTCCAATCGTTGTGGGAAGCGCCGTCGCCGACGCGATCGAACGTGGACACCTCGCCGGAGCGGCCCTCGACGTATTCGAGGTCGAGCCGCTCGCCGACGAACGCCTCCGACAGCTCCCCAACCTCATCTTGGGGTCACACAACGCCTCGAATACCTACGAGGCGTGTCACCGCACCCACGTCCAGGCAATCGAGAACCTGGTCACGAACTTGTTGGACTAGGCGGGTAAACGGCCGGACGCCGGCTGAGCACTAGGGTTTCTCCCGCCGTGCTGTTCAACTCATTCACGTTCGCTGTGTTCTTGATCGTCGTTCTGGCGATCTACCGGCTCCTGGGCACTCCTCGGCGGCAGAACCCGTTCCTTCTCGTTGCGAGCTTGGTTTTCTACGGCTTTGGCGGGCCGTGGTTTGTGCTCCTCATCCTGCTGTGTGCGCTCACCGCATATACGGCCGGGATCATGATCGAGAACAACCGAGATCGGTCGAGGGCTGCGCTCATTTTGGGCGCGCTGATACCGCTCGCCATTCTCTTTGTCTTCAAGTACTTCGACTTCTTCTTCGAGACGGTCGACGCGAGCCTCGACGCGTTTGGGTTGCCAATGTCCGAGGTGACCCTCCGACTGGGGCTACCGATCGGAATCTCCTTCTTCACCTTTCAGGCCGTTGGTTATGTCGCCGACGTGCACCGAGGTTCGGTTCCTGCCGAACGGAACGCGATCGACTTCTTTTTGTTTGTCACCTTCTTCCCACAGCTCGTGGCTGGGCCAATCGAGCGCGCCGACCATCTGCTCCCGCAGATCAAGAAGCCGCGTCGAGTCACGGACGCCGATATCGGCGGCGGGGTCTTCTTGATCCTCCAAGGATTCGCGAAGAAAGTTGTCATCGCCGACAACATCAAACCAATCGTCGACACCCTGTTCGCGCTCGACGGGTTATCTGGTCCGCTTATCATCGCGGCGCTCATTGGTTTCACGTTCCAGATATACGGCGACTTCTCGGGCTACTCCGATATCGCACGCGGCGTATCGCGGCTTATGGGCTTTGAGCTCCTGGAGAACTTTCACCGGCCGTACTGGGCTCGCAACCCGTCAGACTTCTGGCGGCGTTGGCACATGACACTGTCGAACTGGTTTCGCGACTACGTCTACATTGCGCTCGGCGGCAATCGGTCTGGGCCAACTCGCACCCTCGTCAACTTGCTCGCCACGATGACGCTTTCTGGTCTGTGGCACGGGGCCTCGGTCAACTTTGTCCTATGGGGCGCATTCCACGGAGTCATCCTCATCGGGCATCGCCTCTGGCGCGACAGCAAGCCAAAGGCCATGGATGGTCCGATCGCAGCCCTCGCCTCGCGTGCCGCCATGTTCGCGTTTACGGTCTATGGCTGGATGCTGTTTCGCGTCACCGATTGGGGAACGCTGAAGTCGTATCACCAGTCGTTGGTTACCGACACCACCCAGGGCAGCCTCGCAATCATCACCCTCGTGACGCTCTTGCCCTACATCGCACTGGCGGTCATCATCGATCTCGTCGAGTCGCGAGCGCTGCCAACCGGCTACGGCGAGCCCCGTGGCCGCTTCGTACTCGCTGGCTACTTCGCTGCCCTTACCCTCATCATCGTCGTCTACGGAGCTGCATCAGGTGGAGAATTCATCTACTTCAAGTTCTAGAGCTCGCCGGCCATGGTTGGTGACCGTGCTCCTCGCGCTCGCCATCGTTGCGGTCGTCGAGCTCTGGGCAACGGCCAGCGCTGACGCAGAACCAACCGCGATCGAACGGCTCAACACCCCGCCCGGCGAGGACGTGTTCATCTTTGGCAACTCGATGTTTCAGACGGGGATCGACTTTGGACCGCTCGCCGATCAGTCCGGACGGAACATTACGTTCGATTACCACAACGGCCACTACACGAACTTGTGGTACCTCATTGCCGACCAGGCACTCCCCCAGGCCGACCCACCACCAGCGACGATCGTGTGGGGTTTCCGTCCGACGTTCGCCTCAGATCCCGCCTTCAGGACGAACGTAGAAAACGACAACGACCTTTTCGAACCGGGCGACAACGTCTATCGACGGCTCACTATTGGCAGCGACGAACCAATCGAGACGTGGGATATCGCGGCCCGATTGCGTGAGGCGGTAACAACTTCTGACGGGCTGTGGGGCACACGCGACGACGCTCAGGCGGCCCTCGCTACCCGATCCACCAACCTCGGTGTTGATGCGGTTGGGGTCATTCGACCTGAGGACACCGCCGAGTTCCGCGACCGATTCGCGAGCGGCGAGGTCACGGTCACCGATGAGATCCTGCGGATCGCTACCGGTGGCGAGGTTCAACTGGCCGAGGAGCAGGTCGTCGATGGGCAAGGCGACTTTATTCGCGGACCGCGGGTGGACTTCGCCGACTCGTTCGTACCGCTCATTGCCGACAAGATCGCCGAGCTCGATAGCGAACAATTGGTCGTGATTTGGAAGCCGGTCGCCACCGTGAACGGCGGTGATATCAGCCTCGACGAGATGTTTGTCGATGATGCGATCGCGTTCTTTGAACGAGAGGGGATCCCGTATCTCGATCTCTTCCACGACCCCGACATCGTGTTGGAGATGTATGCGAGCGGCGATCACTACAACGCTGACGGTCGGGTGCACATCACCACCGAGCTGGCGGACGCGCTGTCGCAGTAGCGACACCGAATTCTCGAATCTGGTGCTGGCGAAACCCGGCGTCGACCGTGACCTACGATGTGGTTGTGTCCGCCGACGTAGCAGCGATCATCAATCTGCATCGAGAAGGCCCCAGCGCCACGGCATCGGTTATCAGCGCATGGCGGGCGGTCTCCGCAGCGGCGAATAGTGGCATCGCCGCCGAGCTCGTCCTCGTGCTCGACACCCCCGATGAGCCGACCGAACAGTTCGCTGAATCATGGCGCGATCGCGGTGCCTCGATCATTTCGTGCAGCGAAGGCGACCTGGGAGCCGCGCGCAATACCGCCGCCGAACAGGTAGACGCCGAGTGGCTCGCGTTCCTCGACGGCGATGACCTGTGGTGCGAGGACTGGCTCATGCGAGCACACGCTGCGGCGACGTTGGCTGGTCCAAGCGCCACGATCGACGTGTTTCATCCAGCGCTCAACGTCATCTTCGGCGACCATCATTCGTTATTGCATCATGTTGCGTCGACCAGCCCCGACTTCTCCTGGGCTCGGTTCCGGTTACACAACAGCTGGACCGCGCTGTGCCTGGTCCGCAAGGCGCACGTGTTGTCCGTGCCGTATCCACGCAACGACCTCGCTCGTGGATTCGGCTTCGAGGACTGGAGCTGGAACGCCGAAATCATTCGACGCGGCGGGCGTCACAACGTGGTTCCCGACACGTGCCACTTCATCAAGCGCGAAGGCACGAGCACGCTTCTCGGGCAATCGCAGCAAGCCCTCCGCTCTCCGTACCCAACGCCGGATCTCATTCGACACCTGCGTCCCGATGAGCTGCCTGGCGCCACCACTGAACTCAGCACCTTGACGACAACCGATGAGCACCTCCCACCCACGTATCGCCACGCGGAAGTAGCACTCTCCGAAACCATGCTCGAGGCCATCCGGATCGCGATCACGATCGAACCGCGCATTGCCGAAACCATCACCTCTCAGGGCACCCCTCGTTACCTTCCGCAGAACTTCAACACCCATGTCACTGCAGCGCAGCGAGCTCTCGAGTCGATCGACCTCGCAGCGGCAACCACCACGTTTGCAACAGCCGCCGAGCTCTGCAGCGCGAGCGATCTGCTCGGCGAACTTTCACCGTCGGAACGAGCAAGGGTCGTCGCCGACGTCGTTCTCGATCCTGCGTATCAAAACAAGCCACGTGGTGATTCCCCCCAGCTCGACGAAACCTTCGGCTTCTATCGGCAGCTCGTATCGACCACCTGGTAGCGAAGTTCGGTGGCGAAACCCGTGGCTTCAACTACGGGCATTAAGTTGTGGCGATGAGCAATCGACAGGTCCTCATCACCGGCGTCTGCGGCGGCATAGGCCGCGCTGCCGCACGGAAGTTTCGAGCCGAGGGCTGGGAGGTGATCGGTGCCGACCGGGCGGAACCAGACAGCGATGTCGAGGTCGACCGTTTTGAGCTTGTCGATGTCTCTCAAAGCAATGAGGTGGCGGCGCTCTTCTCCCGACTTCGCGCCGACCTCGAGGGGCTGAATGCACTCGTAAACAACGCCGCCACTCAGGTGAACAAACCCATCGTCGACACATCCGATGACGATTGGGAACACATCATCAATACCAATGTCCGGTCGGCGTTTCAGTGCATCCGGGAGGCACATCCGCTCTTGAAGGCCGTTCGTGGCGCGGTCGTAAACGTTGCCTCGGTGCATGCGATCGCAACCTCGATGAACGTCGCGGTCTATGCGATCTCGAAGGGAGCCCTCGTCGCCCTCACCCGTTCAGCGGCACTCGAGCTGGCCGACGATGGCGTTCGCTGCAACGCCGTGCTGCCAGGAGCCATCGATACCAAAATGCTTCGCGAAGGTCTCGATCGTCGCCCGAATCCAGACGGGGCTGAAGGCAACCTTCGCATCTTGGCACAACGCACACCGCTCGGATTCGTCGCCAGCGCCGACGACATTGCGCCAAGCATCGTCCATCTCGCGGACAACGAGCAGTCGAGGTACACGACGGGCCAGATGCTCGTTCTCGACGGTGGTGCGACGATCCGCCTGTCGACGGAGTAGGTGGCCGTGATTCCCACCGAGATCCTTCGCCGGGTCGGCCGAAAAGCACAGCGTGTGCTTCGGCCCGCTCCGCCCGCCGCACCCAGCACTGCGTCGACCCCCGCTCCACGACCGACTCCGCCACCGAGACCGGCACTGTTCGACTCCTACACACAACCAGGAGAGCTCGGCTCGCTCGGCATCTTGTTTATGCCACTCGCCGAGTACCACGGCCGAGAACTCGGAGCTATCGCTGACGCATTGGCATCAGCGGGCCACAAAAGTACCTTCCTGGTGGAGGACACCCTCGCTGAAGTTGTCGACAAACACCTCGGCGATCATCCTCGCATTCTGGCCGAGCGCAACTATGACCGGTTCGCTCTTGGCGACTTCGATGCGTTCGTCGCAATGAACGACTGGGGCGAGCCCTCTCGTGCGATCTATCACCTCGCACGTGTCCGTGGGGTCCCGTCGTTTGCGAAGGTCGAAGGTGTTCAAGACTTCACCGACGTCGACACCGGCAGAATTCGGTTGCCATACATGGCCGCAGATCATGTCTTGGTCCAGGGGTCCAACGACATCGCAGCGCTCGATCGCAAACACCTTCACACCGTTGGCAATGCGAACATGGAGACGGCGTGGAACGAAGGCCCAGCGACTGGCGAGCGAAATGGCGAAGTCGTCATCAACTCGAACTTCACCTATGGGGTCCTCACCGACAAGCGCGATGCCTTCCTCGCTGAAGCCGTCGACGCGATCGTCTCGCTCGACCTCGAACCGGTGATCTCGCAACATCCCGCGGATCGACCGTTGCCTGGCGAATTCGTTCAGTATCGAACCGACCGATCGATGTCGTCGATGCTTCCTGCGTGCGAGGCGGTCGTGACACGGTTCAGTACGGTGCCGTTCGAGGCCATTGCGTACGGAACGCCATTCGTCTACTTCAATCCACATCGCGAGAAGGTGCCGACGTTTACGACTCCGGACCCCGCATTCGACCATGTCCACACCGTGGACGAACTGCGCGATGCGCTGGCCTTTGCCGTGAAGAACCGACCGTCCTACCGGTCGGTTGCTGAACCGTACTTCCGGGCGCAGATAGATATGACCGACACCCCGAGTGCTCTACGCGCCGCGAAGGCGATTGCTTCGGTGGTTTATGGACCGAGTTAGGTCACTTCCGACGAGCTGAGTGACCAACCATGGCGGCGCGCACGGTCGTGGCGAGTTCGCCACCGGTACGTGCGCCGTTGGGCCCGTGCATAAACGGGTCGAAAACCGCCAGTGGTACGAGTTGATCGACCAATGCAATGTGGTCGCCGGCCGGACACACCAGCACCGAACTCCGCAGAAGATCGTCGATTGCGAAGACCGAGCTTCGCCAACCACCGAGTTCGGCACGGACTCCCGGATCCGCGATGATCTCGGGGTCAAGGTCGAGCTCTGCGAGTGTGTGGAGCGCGGTCGAAACCCACGCGTCAATTCCGGGGTGGCCCGAGAGCAACTCGGGAACGTACACGAGACCTTGGCGGCGTCGTGCTCCGATATTGGGCCAAAGCCGTTGCGCTCCAACAGCGGCGAGCGACGAGCTATTGGCGAACTCGTTGTCATCGGCGGCCAGATCGACCATCACCACACCGGTGGCCCCGAGTGAATCGACCGGTCGGGCAACGATGCCAGCGAGGGCCAAGGGCCAGAGGATGGACCAATCGAGCGGGTCATGGGCAAGGACGGCCACACTCGTCGTGGCCTCCAACTCACCAACGACCGCCACGGCTTCAAGGGCGTGCTCCAGTGAATGCACAACAATGGCCACTTCTGGTTCACTCGCGTCCGCGACCAGCGGAGCACTCGCATTTTCTAGGCCAGTGGACGTCGGGGAAGCCATGAAATCGGCGATCCCGGTGGTGGTCTCGGCGACCTCGAGCCGCTCGGACAGAACCGACGTTGCGCCCGCAGCGCCACCGAAGTTCCCAAGCACCGATGGCACGTTCCAGGACATGCGTCCGTAGGAGTATGGCGTTTCACCAGCAAGCCAAGCGGTCATTGCGCCGCCGTCAGCCAGCGATACGTCCTGTCCAGCGACCCAGTCGTTAATGATCGCAACATGGTCGGCCATGACGACTACACCGTCTCCACGAAGCATCGAGTTGGGACGCTGGCGGTACGTGGCGACGACGTGATGAACCGGGGCAAATACCGCGCCACCGGCGATCATTCTCGCCCACAAACCAAAGTCCTCGAGCATGGCGAGGCCCTCAGGGAATCCACCGGCGTCGAGCACGCTCTGGCGACGTACGAGTGGAGCCGAACAGATGAAGACGTTCTCGCCCGTGTAGTTCGCAGCAGAGACCAACGGCATCGTTGTTCGTGGCGCCCGCACCGCTGGATGGTCGACGGACTCCGCGACGTGCTGCCAGTCACCGTAAACGCCAGCGAGCGCATCGCCGTAGCGCTCGGTCGCAGCCGGAATCGCATCGAGGCGAGCCGAGATGGACCGCGGCAACAGATAGTCGTCGGAGTCGAGAAAGCACAGATACTCACCCGTTGCCTGGGCGACCCCGGCGTTGCGGGCCTTTCCGAGTCCGCCGTTCTCGTCAAGCTCGATCACACGGACTCGGTCGTCTCGAAGGGACCACGACAGGGCCAGGCCGAGCGAAGCATCGCGTGAGCGGTCATCGATCACGATGACCTCGAGGTCGGTGTGATCCTGTTCGAGACAACTCTCGATTGCGCGACTCAGAAACTGCGGTTGCCGATAGCTCGGAATGATGATCGACACCGAGGTCATACGATCACCAGCCGCGGATAGCTCCGGACCCCGAGATCGTGCAAGCGCCCGAGTGCTCGTGGAAGTCGATCGGTGGCTCGGGCGTTGTAGTCAGCGTCGACGTATCGCTGTCGATCTGCACCGAGAGTCAGCATCATGGCGGGGTCGATGCACAGCGACAGATCGTGGCTCCACTCGGCGGTGATCGCCTGATAGAGCTGGGCTGGAGCGCCTCGATGTGACGACACTTCCTCAAGTCCGATCTGGCGAAGTAGGAACCGGGCGAGCACGTTGCGCCTGCGGATCTCTTGACGTCGTTCGACAAGTGCAGCGGGCAAGACGGTGTTCAGTTGTGCGGGCTGAGCGGGGCTGTGCGGGGCGAGCACGGCAGCGACCTCGTCATCGAGAAGCCGGGCTGCGAGTTCAGCTACAGCGAGCGTCGAACCGGAACGGTCGACGACCGGGCGATTGTCGCCCACGATCTGCTCGATCGGCGACGCGAGGCTCACGAAACAAAAACGTGGCGAATCATCGACGCCGGGCAGTACCACGGCGGTTCGACAGGGAACCTCTACGGCGACCGACTCGACGGCTGCGGCGGTCTCCCAGGCGGCACACGCGTGCTCGATCGACACCGGGGGGTTATCCATTGGCCCCTCCCTTGTTCGCGACCTGGGTCAGGACGTTCAGCACCGAGGAAATGTGTTTGTCCGGTCCAAACCGATCGACCTGCGCGGTCCGGCGAGCGGCTCGATCCGCTGCCGTCTCGGATCGAGCTTCCTCGATCGCAGAATAGATTCGGTTCCCGAGTTCGTCGGCAGCGAGACCGTCTTCGAAGAGGTCGCCGCGGTCGGCGATTGTCTCCGCGGTTCCGCCGACGTTGGAAGCAAGGCACCTCGTGCCACACAGCCCGGCCTCGATCGGCACGGTTGGCAGGTTGTCGATGATCGACGGGTGCACGATCACGTCGGCGGCTCCGTACACCGCCGCCATCAACGATCGGTCGAGGCCAGCGACGACAATGCCGGGACCACCGATGCCTACGGCACCGACTGGGTTGTTGGTCGGCGCGTCGATGCGTTCACGCAACGGACCATCGGAGAGCAACTCGCTAGCTCCTCCGGTCGCCACCGAACCAGCCCCGCCAACCACGAAACGAATCGGGGTGACGTCATGATGACGCTCGATGTCGCGAATGGCGGTCTCGACGGCGGCGAAGTTCTTTCGCTCCTGAGTCGGGTTCCCGACAAAGAGCACGATGGGCTCGTCTGCTGGAAGGCCGAGCGTCGCTCGCGCACTCGCCCGATCCTGTAGGTCGAACAACGTTGGATCGACGGCGTTAGGGATGTGTTCAACCCGCAGCGTGGGAAACATGGCCTGTGCTCTGGCGGTGATCCACCACGAAGGCCCAATGGCCGCAAACGAACCAACCCGTTCGGGCAGGTCAAACAAATGGTCATAGCGATGTTCGAGAACGGACTCGCTGCGCCCGGGCTCGAAAGTTCGAATCGTCGCACCGGTGCGGGGCGAACGAAACCGGTAATGCGCATCGGTAAAGAACCACTCGTCGTGCATGGTGTGAACAACGGGGACGCGCCGACTCAGCTCCGCGAGGTCGAGCTGGGCAAAGAGGCGGCCGCAGTTGTGGACGTACAACACGTCTGGGCTGAACTCGCCCAATCGATCCTCGAACCAGCGGTGGAAGCTACGAACAAATGCCTGATGATCCGTCGGGGTAACGCTGCCATCGAGCGCGCGTTCGTCGTGTGTGAACCCGGCGGCTGCGTAGTTTGCACTGGCCAACTGCCGTTCGAGGTCGACGGTCATTGCGCCACCGAGCACGACAACTTCGTGTCCCGCACGAGTTAGTAGCTCGGCCCCGAGCAGCGCCATTACGCCAGCCCCATTCGGCCGAATCATGTCGCTCACAACACCGATTCGCATGAGCTACAGAACCCGATCCCGAACCGCGCCCGCAACCCGTCGAGCACCGCTGACGGCCCGGCGGACCTGATCTGCCGGGTCGAGCACTGGTTCGGCCTCGATATGGACCGGAATGAGACGGCGGCGGCCATGGCGTGCTGTTGCGTCGATGCTTGGTCCGCCGATCGTGAGTGTTGCGGGCTCCCATGACGTCACGGCGACGGTTGCGTCCATCCCGGTCAGCGTTTCAGCGTTGCGAGCAACGACGTCGATAACCCGACGTTCACGGTCAGGGCGAAGCACGATCACGACCGCCGGCGAGCCGCCGATCGGGCCACTCGCTACGGTGCCTTTCGAGCCGCGAATGAGCAACTCCGACGTTGTCGTCTCGACGATGTCGAGGGTCGTAGAGCCACATCGCAGCGAGAACAGCACGCTCTCGACCGATGTTGGGCGGGGATCTCGAAGGACCTGAACTTGGAGACGCTTGTACGCATCGAGCGCAAAGGCCGCGGACACCATCGGAACCGATACCGGAGGACCGTTCTCCCATGCTCGGATATCGCCGCTGGCGAGGTCGGCCATACGAGGTTGTGCCCGATCGAGGAGAAGAACCCGTTGCAGGCTTGGCGCCGGCCGCAACGTTTCGACCGGGAGCCTCGGCCCCTCGGCCACGAGCGGGTTGATTGAGCTAGCGCCGTCGGTCACGACACGCCCCTCACGACATGCCGAGCTCGGCGGCGAGCTGGCCATATTCGTCCCGATCGAAGTCTGCCGCGGCGAGCAGGTCCTGTAGACGTTCGCGGTTCGCTCTGGCCGCCTCGTTGAAGCGGAAGGAGCTTCCGGTCTTTGCGCCCAGCACGACCTCGATGGCGTCGGCTGATGGCAGCGTCTCGCCGAGCTCGGCAAAGAGCTGCGCTGGACGTTGCGATCCTGGAGCGAGGTCGGCGTAGGAGACGACCGATGTCCGTTCGGGGAACTGATCGCGAACCTCGAGCAGTCCTCGGTACCGGGTCATCCAGCCATGACGCATCTGGCCAAGCTTCGTGGAGGCTGCGAGGCGCCCCTCATCGGATTCGAGATCAAAGTCGGTATTCCCAAAGGCAAAGAACCGAGACATCGAGTAGCCATCGAGGTCGCGGGCGAGGATGACGAGGTGTGCGTGAGGAAAAAGCTCCATGAGCTTCTCGACCTCACTTTTGGAGTAGCGGATCTCTTTGAATCCCCAGCGGATGTCGGGCGTCAGGCTGTTGGTGAACAAGTCGACCATTAGTGAACGAAGACGGTCCTGGAGATCCACCGGTCGAAACGGCGACACCCACGGTTTGAACTTCTCCTTCTCGACGAGTTCGCCGATCACCGTCGCCCGGTGTTCGTAGCCGTCGATCAAGTTGTCGCGGTTCGCGTCATGGAGCGTCACCGAGTACGCATCGATGAGTCCCTTGAGGAAGCCCCCGTGTTCACCCCAGATGGTGAGCTGAGGATGGACGTTCAGCAGCCGCTGCAAGAGCGTCGACCCAGAGCGCCCCATACTCGCAACGAATACGGGACGGTCCCATCGGGAAATTTCGGTGTCTTGCATGCGCTCGTCACACTAGCGCTTGGTCTTGCTCGGCATCGGTAGGCTAGGTCTGCTCGTGTTTTGCAATTCTTGACGTGGGCCGACCTCAGCCTGGAGGCCCACGTGTCGAACTCTTCTGCCGGAAACGGCTCCACATCCTTTGCAAAGCTTGGCGTGCCCGGCGACGTAGTCGCCGCGCTCGACCGCGCCGGAATCACCTCACCGTTTGAGATTCAGGCCGCAACGATCCCCGATGCACTCGCTGGACGCGACGTGCTCGGCCGAGCCCCTACGGGTTCGGGCAAGACGCTCGCTTTTGGTATCCCGATGGTCGTGCGTCTCAAGAACGCGCGCCCACATCACCCGACCGGATTGATCCTCTCCCCCACGCGCGAGCTGGCCGAGCAAATCCGTCGAGAGCTTGAGCCGCTGGCGGCCGAACGGGGTCGCACCATCGCTGCTGTCTATGGCGGTGTTGGATTCGGCAACCAACTGCGAGCGCTCCGTGGAGGTGTCGACATGCTCGTCGCCTGTCCTGGACGCCTGCTCGATCTGATCGATCAAGGCGAGGTCAAGCTCGATCAAGTGAGCATCGCCGTCATCGACGAGGCCGACCGCATGGCCGACATGGGCTTCTTGCCCGTCGTCAAGCAGATCCTCGACAAGACGAACAACGATCGTCAGACGGTTCTGTTCTCGGCGACACTCGGCAAAGAGGTGAAGGTCCTCACCGATCGTTACCAGCACAAGCCGGTCACCCATGAGGTTGGTGAGCGCGAGCCGGACATGACTCGCATGACCCATCGTTTCGTCCGTCTCGACAAGACCGAGAAGGTTGCGCTCACCGCTCATGAGATTCGTTCGCACGGGCAAACGATCGTCTTTTGCCGCACTCGTCACGGCTCTGACCGTGTGGCCAAACAACTGAAGCGTTACGGCGTAAAGACCGGTGTCATCCACGGCCGCCGTACACAAAGCCAGCGGGACAACGCACTCAAGGCGTTCGTCGAAGGCAAGACGCAAGCCCTGGTGGCAACCGACGTTGCTGCCCGCGGTATCCACGTCGATGGCGTCGACTGCGTCGTGCACTTTGATCCGCCCGAGGACGACAAGGCCTACACCCACCGTTCGGGTCGTACCGCTCGTGCAGGTGCAACCGGTGTCGTGATCTCGTTCGTTATGCCCGAGCAGCTGAAGGACACGAAGAAGTTGCAACGCCAGATCGGTGTTCGCTGTGAGTTCGAGGATCCAACGCCCACGGGCGACTTGGACCTTGGCGAGCCGATCATCACCCCAAACCAGGGTAATGGCGGCAACAAGAGCGGTAGCCGTGGCAAGGGCCGCGGCAAGGGTGCCCCGAAGAAGTCGACCGGTCGCAAGCGCACTAGTGCAGGCGGCGGAGATTCACGCGGTGGTGGCAAGCCAAAGAACCGAAGCGGCGGCGGCGGTGGCGGCGGCCAGCGCCGTTCCGGCGGCAACCAAAAGCGCCGCACCCGCTAACAACCACCGCCTCCGGCGCAAAGCCTCCGTGGCGATTGAACGGCCCCCGGAGGGAACAATGTCCACCGCAGGGAGCGAAGCGAGCGAGGACGCTCCGTGCAACGGCCCCCGGAGGGGATAACGGAGTGCAACGGCCCCCGGAGGGGATGACGGGGCACTAGACGACGAGCCGCAAAATCAGCGCGGAGCGCTGCGGCTCAATGTCTAGTGCGTGAAGTGACGTTCGCCGGTGAGGACCATGGCGATGCCGGCGTCGTTCGCAGCGGCGATGACCTCGTCATCGCGAACGGATCCGCCGGGCTGAACAACTGCGGTGCAGCCGGCGTCGATCGCAGCCTCGAGTCCGTCCTTGAACGGGAAGAAGGCATCACTCGCGCAGGCTCCGCCCGCGGCTCGACCATCGGCCTTCTCTGCGGCGATTCGTCCGGCATCTCGACGATTCTGCTGACCAGCGCCGACACCGACCGCCTGACGGTCCTTGGCAAGAACGATCGTGTTCGAGGTAACCCGTGCAGCGATCTGCCAGGCAAACGCAAGGTCCGCCATCTCTTCCACGGTCGGCGCTCGGTCGGTGGCCACGGTCCAATCGCTGGGCTGAGCAATGAGCCGATCCGTGGTCTGGACGAGCAGACCTCCATCGATCGACCGCATCGTCAACAATGCCGATGATGGAGGCATTGCCTCGATGACGCGCAGGTTCTTCTTGGTCGTGAGTAGCTCCATTGCTCCGGTACTGAAGCCCGGGGCAACGATGACCTCGGTGAAGACTTCGAGCAGCTGCTCAGCCAATTCGGTTGGCACTTCGCGGTTGATCGCAACGATGCCACCAAACGCGGAAACCGAGTCGCATGCATGTGCACGTGCGTAGGCCTCGGTGATGTCGTCACTGGCCGCTGCGCCGCAGGGGTTCGCGTGTTTGATGACCACGGCGGTTGGATCGGTGCCGAGCGCATGTACGAGCTGCCATGCAGACTCGGTATCGAGCAAGTTGAGGTAGCTGAGCGCCTTACCGTTGTGTTGGACAGCGTCGTCCCACCAACTCTGTTGCCCGGCGAATCGGAATCGTGCGCCGACCTGATGTGGGTTTTCGCCGTACCGGAGATCTTGCACACGGTCGGCTGCGAGATGGATCGAATCCGGAAGCGGGTCGTCGGCGTCGCTGGCTTCGTCGGTGTCGTCGAGCCACGAGACGATCGACGCGTCGTAGGCAGCAGTGTGAGCGAAGGCCTTGCGGGCAAGGCGCCGCTTTGTGTCTGCCGAAAGTTCGCCGTCGGCGATTTCGGCTGCGACCGATGGATAGTCCTCAGGGTCGACGACGACACCGACAAACTCATGGTTCTTCGCGGCGGCCCGCACCATCGTGGGACCACCGATGTCGATCATCTCGATGCCAGGTTGGGCGTTGAACGGATAGAGGTTTACGACAACGAGGTCGATGGGTGCAATATCGTGCGTCTCGAGATCGGCCTGATGCTCGGCGTTGTTCCTGTCGGCGAGAATGCCGCCATGGACCTTGGGGTGCAAGGTGACCACCCGGTGTCCCAACATGATCGGCGAACCGGTGTGATCGGCCACGTCGGTGACAGGCAAACCAGCTTCGGCGATCTTGGCTGCGGTTCCACCGCTCGAGAGCAGTGTCCAGCCGGCGTCGACGAGGCTCTTCGCCAAGTCGGTAATGCCGGTCTTGTCGAATACGGATAGCAGGGCGAGCTTCGCCATTGGGGTCTCCTGGGGTCTCAAATCGGGGTACCGAGCAGCTGGCCACTGTCGGCGATCGTGCGCAGCGTGTCGACGTACACGCGCCGCTCCACCGCTTTGATTCGTTCGTGTAGCGAGGATTCGTCGTCATCGTCGCGAATGGTGACGGCCTCCTGGGCCAAGATCGGACCATGGTCGACCTCGGGGGTTGCGACGTGAATCGTGCATCCCGTTACCTTCACCCCAAAGTCGAGGGCGTCGCGAACAGCGTGCCAACCAGGGAACGACGGCAAGAGTGCGGGATGGGTGTTGATGATCCGTCCTGGCATCGCGGCAAAGATCGGCTCGCCGAGGACCGTCCCAAACCCCGCCATTGCCACCAGGTCGATCTCGTGCGCACGCAGAATCGCAACAAGCTCGGTCGCATAGCGATCGCGGTCGAAGTCCTCGCCAAAGCTCGAACGCTCGTGGAGCACACTTGGGATATTGGCCTGAGTCCCCAAATCGGTCCCGCGACACGGCCGATCAGCAACGACGAGCGCTACCGGAAGAGCAGCTGCCAGCATGGACTCCAACAGGGTTCCTGAACCGGAGACGAGTACTGCGAGGCGCACAGTCAGAACGTAACCGCCGAAGACGGTCACCCCAACGCCGAGAGCCGTTACTTTCCGCTAAAGACCTCGTGGAAATCGCGTCGCTCGAAGATCTCCAGCTTTCCGCCGGCGGTGGCGTTATAGATCGCACGTCCATCGGCTTCAAACATGACCTTGGCCATTTGGTAGTTATTCAGGACCCGGTCGAGCTTGGGGTCCTTCCACGTCTTGCCCTTACCGAAGTAGTCCTTGTGGAAGTGGTTGACATCGTCTTCGGTCGACGTGATGAGGTCGCCTTCGACCTTTGCCGAGTCGGGAATCGTGTAACTGAAGTCCATGCCGATGAGGTACACCTCGGAAAACCCCATGTAATACGCGAGCTGAAGGTTGATAATGGTGACCGACTGACCGCAATACAGCCGCTGGCTGGCGTCGGTCGAGAAGCGTGGGATACAGAAGTTCGGGGACTCCTTCGCGTAGAACCCTCGGTTCATCGTGAAGTAGGTGACGCCGTCCTCCCCTGCGCCTTCCTCGACGTCGACGTCGCCGTACATCTTGCGGTAGATCGTCGGAAAGAACTTGTGTCCGGCCGCGTACCCCTTGATCGCTTCCAGGTTCTCTTCCATGACCGATGTGTCTTCGACAACGTAATACGTCAGGGGAAAGTCGATGCTCTCGGCGTAGAAGATGCCGTTCACGCCGATGGTGTTCTCGGTGCGAAGCCGGGCGAGATCAAGGTCGTTCAGCGAAGGCCCGTTGCCGATGATGACGCATTGTTCGCCAACGTGGGTGTTGCGGAACTGTTCCATGTCGGTGATGTCGGCGGGGAGCTTCGGGTACTCCTCGATCGCGGCGAGCGCTGCGACGTTGACGTCATAGGTGCGTTCCATGGGCCGGAGTGGGCGATCGCCAGCGTTGACAATGGACCCAAGCTCAGCAGCGGTCGTGACGTGGTGATCACACGACGCCGACGGGCTCTCGTCCAGGCGAGCAACCGGAGCTGGATCGATTGCCAGCTCGACGGTGGCCGTGCCTGCATGCGCCGCGTGCTTAAGGATCGACGATGCGGTCGGCCCGTATGGCCATTGCACGACCACGGCCTTTGCTGGGGACCCCGACAGCGCCCACGTGTTGAGCGATACCCGTTCCCCGTTCCAGGCATCGTCGAGCACCTCGGTCACACCGCTCGCGCCGCTGACCATATTGACTTCGACGATGACCGTACGAAGCGCATCGTCGAGCTCGGCCGCAATGGCCACCATCGAGCGAGCTGCGGCAGAGTTCTCTGGCACAAAGACCACATCGGCCGACTCGCCCGGTGGAGGCTGGACCGCCACGTCCAACAACGCAGCGCGTTGTTCCAGCCGTTCGATGAGCACGTCCCGAATGGGGTGGATCTTGCCACCGAGGTGACGGAAGCCTTCGAGGTCCAATGCGTAGCCGCGACGAATGCCAACGTCGAGCAATGCCGATGCGTTGAGATTCCGGTTGGCGATCGCCCAGAAGTCAGCATCGATTTGATCCATGGCTGAGTCGAGCTGCTCCTCGCCATCGGCCATGTAGGCCATGCCCATGAATGTGAGGACTCGTTCGGTCATGGCCAACTTGTGTTGGTAGTGCCCGAGCGGTTCGGTGAACAGGTATGGACCCCCGCCGAGCTCCTCGGCCGAGACGGCCTGGTGCACGCGGCCGAGTAACCGTTCGGCCTCGGCAAGGTGTTGGCCAGGCATCGAACGCACCATGCTCGCCGCCTTCTGACGGTAGACGGCCAGCACGCTCGGGGTCGATCGGAAGTAGTACCCGTGGCGCATGATCCGCTGCCAGCACTCCCAGTCTTCGGCTCCTTGGCGCATCTCTTCGTCGAAGCCACCAAGACGTTGCAGCACGTCGGTGCGCAGCAATGGTGCGTGACAGTTGAAGGGGCACGCTCCGGCGGTGTTGACGTGGTCGAAGTGCTGGGCACGGTGGGAGGCGGCCGACGATCCGTCGGTCTCGCCGAATCGCACATGCTCATCCACGTGTTCGATTCCGGAATAGACCCCGACGACAGCGGGGTCGTCATGATGACCCACAATATTTCGGACCCGCTCCTCGAGATTGTCCTCGTGGAAGAAGTCGTCTCCGTCGAGAAAACACACGTAGGGGGTCTCGGCAAGACGAAGCCCGGTGTTGCGCCCGGCGCTCAACCCTGAGTTGATCGCGTGTCGAACGACGTGAAAGCGCGAGTCGCCTCCGATTGCGGCAAATGCTTTGGCGACCGTGTCGTCGCTCGAGGCGTCATCGACGATGATCGCAACGAAATTCGAGAAGGTCTGCGCCTTGAGCGAAGCGATTGCGTCGCCGACGAAACGAGCTTCGTTGAAGCACGGAATAACCACTGTCACCAACGCGTCGTCATCGTTTGCTTCCTCGCCGGTCGCGATGCGGTACAACGACATCACCCTGCCGGTGATAACGCTTTGGTTTGCCGCCGATGACTTCGGCGACGAGGGCGAACCGGACTGGGCCGGCGCCAGCAGTTGGGCCTTCGTCGCGGCGTTCTCGGCGCGCTTGATTCGCATGTTCGCGGCATCAAACTGACGCTCGAAGGAATGATCGCGCTCTTCGCCGTGGGCTAGTCGACTTTCTGAAGCAGCAATTCGACTCTCGTGATTGTCGAGCGTCGCCTGTTGAGCGCCGACTCGAGTCGCGGTCAGTGCGTACAGCACGAGCAATGGGACTAACGCCAGGACCGCCACCAACGCAGACCATGACTCGTCGGTTGCGAGCCCGACGTACGCGAGAACAACGGCCAACACGACCAATGGCAGCCGCCAGCCGAGGTAGAACTTCACGAGTCTTTTTAGGTGGGTAGTCATTCGGGCGTCAGTCTAGGTTTCCCACGACCGCGAAACCGTTGATGCAAACGCCGGGCAGCGAGACATGTTCGATAGTCTGCGCGAATGATCTGGGTTGCACTCGCCGCGCTCGCCGCAATCAACGTGCTCGGGGCCCTTTTCTTGGTTCGCCGAATCCGAGCGGCGTTGCAACGCCAGAATCATGCACTCGTCGCCCAACTCGAGCAACAGCGTGCCGCGTTGGACGAGCTAACCGCAGCCCTCGAACGGGCCCGGGTCGAACGGTCCAAAATCAACACGCGAGCCGAAAAGCTTCGCGGTGTCGTGACGGAAAATCGGGCGGGAGTCCAGGACGCCAAGGATCGAAGTACCACGCTACGTACCCAGGTCAACGGCCGTCTGACCGGTAACGGAAAATTGCTGAATGAGCTACGTAGCATCACGAGCGGCCACGGAACCGCACTGAACTCAACGCGCACCGAAGTGCAGCGGTTGAGGGAGCAGGTACGCGGCCTGACCAACGTCGCTCAGTCCCCTGCTGTCCCGACCGACCCAATCACCACCGAGCACGCCGATAGCGCAACGCTCCGGTCCGCCCCACGCATACAGGCGGCCCTCGAACGCCTCGCCGAGACCGCCATTCGCACCACCGGCGATGACGAACCTCACCGCGGTGTGGGAGTCGACGTGGATCTCACCCGCCTCCTACCGCAGGACGGTGGACCGAAGGTGACCGTGGTGGTGACGTGCTACAACGACGCCGCGTACCTCGAAGACTGTCTGCGTTCCGTCCGCGAACAGACGTTGCCTGAGTTCGAGTGCATCGTTGTGGACGACGCGTCCACCGATGAGTCGGTATCGATCGCAAACACGTTTGCCATGAACGATGCCCGGTTTGTCGTCGTGTCACACGAGACAAACAGTGGCCCGAGCGCTGCTCGCAACACCGGTATGGCCCGAGCATCGTCACCGTTCATCTGCTTCCTGGACTCCGATGACATGCTCCTTAAGCAGAGCCTCGAACAACGGCTATATAGCTACCTGCCGCTCACCGACCGAGCCGTGGCCGGGGTCTTCTCTGGCATCGAACACCGACCTGCTGAAGTGCGATTCGACGACCTCCCTGACGAGCTTGCCTGGTCAGCGCCAAGTCGTCGCAGCTTGGTATCGACACGAGGCGAATGCCCCTTCAACCTCCACGCCCCGCTGCTGCGAACCGACATTCTTCGCCGTACCGGAGGATTCGACGAAACAATGCGGGTCGGCGCCGAAGACTGGGAGCTGTGGCTTCGACTCATGCGCAACGGCTACGTCTTCGAGCCCTGCCACGCCGTGCTTGGCATCTACCGCCAAAAGCCGCAGAGCTTGGTGCGCGCCCATCCCGCTGATCACCTAGCTGCGTCATCGCACCTACTCGACTCGGTACAACAGGCCGCCGATCCCAGCACCGAGATTAGTGGTGCACCGTTCTTTTTCGCCGAGCCCTTGTCGTACTACGACCAGAAAATCCTGTTGACCACGCGCGGCTACCAATACCTCTCGCTCGCGGCCCTCTCGAACGATGACTCCCAGTTCGAGCGAGCGCTCGACGAGCTGCCGAGTGGCCTCGACAACATTGTTGATCACCACGTCAACCGAACCGCGCAAGTTTTGGCCGGCCTCCGACGGGGTCTCGGACTCACGCCGGAAGAATTCGCCACGATCCAGCCAGAGGCGCGGCTCGTACAAACCAATATCACCCGTCTTGCCCAGACGAGAAAAACCCCGCCGCCCCCCATCGCCGTGCCTGCGCGGCTCGCACGCACCTCCCCGGACCCACTCCGTATGTTCTATTGGCAGGCAGCCGATGGGGTTGCGGGCACCGCGAATTTCGGTGACGAGCTCAGCCCACTACTCGTCGCGTTGGCCAGTGGCCGCACGGTGGAGCGAGCGGAACTCGATCAGTGCCACCTGGTGGCCCTCGGAAGTGTCCTCGACCTCGTGCTGGCCGCCGATCACCGACACCCGGCCATCTGGGGCAGCGGCTTCATCAAGGAAGGCCCATCCACGGGTGCTGGCCTCGATGTCCACGCAGTTCGCGGTCATCTCACGAACGAGCGCTGCGGCAGCGTGGGTGCTATCGGCGACCCAGCGTTGCTGGCCCGCTATCTCAAATTCGGCGATGCCGAACCAGCACGAGTTGGTCTTCTACCCCACTACGTCGACACCGAGAACCCATTTTGCGATCGGTTCGTCAACGAAGTCCCAGATTGCGTGCTCATCGACCCCTTGCAACCCCCGCTCGACGTGCTCGCCCAGATCGCCGCGTGCGACGTGGTGTTCTCCTCAAGCCTGCACGGACTTATCTGTGCCGACAGTCTCGGCGTTCCTAACGCCTGGATCGAGCTGTCGGACAAGGTGGTCGGCAATGGCTACAAGTTCACCGACTACTACTCGTGCTTCGACCTGTCACCTTCGCCTATTCGACCGAACGCACCGAGCGAACTCGAGTCCCTCATCGGCGATGTGATCGACGCTCACGATCGCCCACAGCTCGACCGGTTGTGTGCGGGTCTGCTCGACGCGTTCCCCTCCAACGTCTAACGGTCGAGTCGCAACAGGATCTGGCGCTTCCATTGCTCGCGTGTGGTCGCCCGATAGCCGAGTGATTCGAGGAGCGAGACCAGCTCGGCTTCGGTGTAATCGTTGACCCATCCGTGATCTAGTCGATTGGATGGGTTCTCATCGACGGTGGCGTACGAGCAGATGATCGATGGCGTTCGGTCGGCGACCTGACCGAGTGCACGTGGCAAGTCGTAGACATACTCAAGGACACCGCTGAACAACGAAACATCGGCCTCGGGCAGGTTCGGCAACGAGCGGTCATTCAGGTCACACACCAAGGTCCCTGGGCCACGCGACACGATGTCGGTCGCAATGTGTTGGCAACCCTCGGGGAGGTACTCGGCCAGCGCCAACATGCCCGACCCAAATTCGAGGACCCGCTCTCCCGGTTGTACAAAGCCTGCGAGCCGTTCGGTTCGAACGTTCCAGTTTTCGTGAAAGTTCTCTTCCTTGCTCCATCTGGCTACGTCCGATCGCTGGCTGCGGCGC
>CALBVK010000103.1 GCA_937969345.1 uncultured Acidimicrobiales bacterium | reverse complement strand
GGGTCTTCGCTTCGCCCAACCGATGTGCCCACGTACCAAGCCATGGGCAACCCTATTCCGCCGACCACGAGCGAGCAGCTTCGTAGCCAGAGTGCGATCACACGATCGGCGGCTGCTGCCCGTGTGTCCAAGCGCACTCGCCGGTGTCAACTGACACGTCAATTGGGGGATGAGAATCTGCCGATTTGGGTTGTACTGGAAGTACCCCCTCTTTTGGAGAACGTGATGTTCAATCGCAAGACCCGTTTCATCAACCCAACGATCGCGAACGAGCTCAACAACGAGTTCAACGAACACGAGATGTCGGTCCTCACGTCGCTCGGAACCATCGTCGATCTCGACGCACACGAGATCTTCGCAACCGAAGGCGCCATCGGCCAAGAAGCCGTCATCCTCGTCACCGGTACCGCCCACGTCATGCGAGATGGCGACACCATCGCCGAGGTCGGATCCGGAACGATTTTGGGCGAAAGCTCGTTGCTGACGAACGAACCGCGCAATGCCTCGCTGATGACGACGAGCCCTACCAAGCTCGTCGTGCTCAACCGTCGTGAATTCTCGAGCTTCCTCGACGAGTGCCCACGCGTTGCGGCCAAGGTCGACGAGCTCGTAAGCACCCGAACCTCGTAGAGACATCTCGCTCGCCACTGCGAGCAAACTGCGCGACTACTCAAATTGGTCAGTCAGAATTCCGAAAGTGTCTCATGAGAGACACCACGGCAACAACGGCGGACTACATACGACGGGTGGCACTTTCGGCCACGCTGGCGCTCATCGCGTCGGTGGTCGTCTTTGCAAACGACGTTGCTGAAGCGCAAGCCACGGTCATGTGTGGCGGCCTCGAAGCCACGATCGTCGGAAGCGCAGCGAGTGAGACGATTATCGGCACGAGCGGAGATGACGTGATCGCTGGGCTTCAGGGAGACGACATCATCAAGGGTGGCGCGGGCGACGACACGATCTGTGGCGGCCTCGGCGATGACTCGCTCTTTGGCGGTCCGGGCTTCGACGTTCTCTACGGAGCTCAGGGCGAGGACCTTCTGATCTCGGCGAAGAGCAAGACCGGCCCAGACACCGCTGGCTCCCGCATGTTTGGTGGCGCCGACAACGATGAGATCCACGGATCGACCGGCTGGGACCGGATGCAGGGCGGCCTCGGCAACGACCGAATGTTCGGTTACGCCAAGCGCGACTGGATGCGCGGCGGAGCGGGCAATGACTACATCGATGGCGGCCTCTGGATCGACGATGTCAACGGCGGCTACGGCAACGACACGATCCTCGTCGAGAACGCGGACATCATCCGCGGCGGGCCGGGCAAGAAGGATGACTGCCGCTACGGGGTCAACACCGACGATGCGGTCGTCCGCGGATGCGAGCTCGTTGATGGTGTGAACATTCCGGCAGCAGGCTCGCTCGGCACAGTCGTGATGAGCCGAGCCAACTGGTCCTCGGGTTATGTCCAGGCTGCGATCCTTCACGACCTGCTCGAAGAGGTTGGCTACACAGCGACCGAACCAGCGGACCTTGAGTTTGCTCCGGACCTCGGCTACCAGGCCCTCGCATCTGGAGCATCACACGTGTGGGCGAACTCGTGGTATCCGGGCCATCTCAGCTGGTGGGAAGGCGAGCTTCCTGACGGATCACAGGTCGGTGACCGTCTGGAGCGGCTCGAAGGGTCTCTACTCCCCGGCGGCGGCCTGCAGGGCATGCTCATCACCAAGAGCTGGGCGATCGAGAACGAGGTAACCACCCTCGACCAGATCAACGACGACGAGGCTCTGTGGAGCCAGCTCGACTCTGACGGCAACGGCAAGGGCGAGTTCTTTGGTTGCCCCGAAGACTGGACCTGCGACGACATCATGGACTCCCAAATCGAGTTTGCAGGTTGGGATAACCTCGAGCAGACCCAGGCTGGCTACGACGCTATGTTCGCCGAGTTCCTGACCAAGGCTCAGGCGGGCGAACCAGCAATCATGTACACCTGGACCCCAACCTCGTACCTCGCTCGCGCAATCCCCGGCGAGACGACGATGTGGCTCTCGGTAGAAAACTCGTCCGTTCTCGATGACTCAAACCCACTCGGCCATCCTTTCGGCGCGTCCTTCGACCAAGGCGACGGCTACCAGGGCCTCGGAGCTGACACCTGCCTCCAGGGTCCAGACGGATGCCAGCTCGGCTGGCAAGCGGCCGATATCGAGATCACGGCGAACAAGGCGTGGTTGGGGGAGAACCCGATCGCTCGGGAGCTCTTCAATCAGGTGAAGCCCCCGCTTATCGACCTCGCAATCGCCGGTATTGCACTCGACGCTTCCGACGGCTCAACCAATGCAGTGAACCAGATCGCTGCTGCCTGGATTGCCGATAACCGCGAGCTTGCCGACTCGTGGGTTCGCGCTGCCGCAGCCGCTGGCTGATCCGACCGAGCAGCGGGCTGAATCGTCAGGGCTTCAGCCCGCTGCCGTAAGGCCAATGCGCAGCTAGCCTTTGGGCTGTGACCAAAGAGCTAGCCAAGGTGTATGTCCCAGCCGATACCGAGAAATTGGTGTCCGAGCAATGGGCCGAGAGCGGTGCATTTCACGCCGAACCGACGACCGATGACTCGGTGCCGTCGTACTCG
>CALBVK010000102.1 GCA_937969345.1 uncultured Acidimicrobiales bacterium | reverse complement strand
GGCGTCCATGTAGCCAAACGATGTGGTGAAGATGACGTTGTAGCCCTCGTCGATGAAGTTCTGAACGGCTTCGTCGAATTCGGCGCCGCCCTCAGGAATCGACTCGACGAATGCGGTCTCGACGCCGGTTGCAGCCTCTGCACCAATGCGTCCTTCGTTGTGCATGAAGTTCCAGCCAGCATCGCCGACAGGTGCGACCATGACGAACGCAGCCTTGACGTCGCCGCCATCTGCGGTTGCTTCGTCGTCGCCAGCTTCGTCGCTTGCGTCGCTTTCGTCGCTTTCGTCGGACGATGATGTATCGGTTGCGGCGTCGCTGCCACAGGCTGCGGCGAACATCGCCAGCACGGTAAGAAGCGCGAGTAGCGCCTTCTTGGTTGATGTCATTTGAACAGACCCCTCCAGGTGGTTTCAGCAACTGTGTCTACAGGGCAAAAAGGGCGCTCACAAGGCGCGCGGCGGATCGAATCACATTCGTGTAACAATCCCTGCGGAGGGCGCGAATCATCGCGCGGAACGCGCGAAATTGGGGCGTGGTGCCGGATGCCTAGGATGCGGTCGTCGATCTGTCGCGGAGTCGAGAAACCGTCGCGACGAGAAGGACGGCAGTGGCGATGAGCCAGACCTGGTACGGGTTGATCGCGGTCGTTGAGCCAACGCTCGCGGCGACGAGGAATCCGGCGATGAAGAAGCCGAGTTGAAAGCTCGTCGACCCAATGACATCCGACATGGTCATGACCTTGACCGAGTTGGCCTCATCGACGCGCCGATGCGTCAACTCCTCAATGCCGATCGACACCACCGCCCGAGCAGCCGTCCCCATCGACAGGGTCATCAATGTAAGCAGACCCATCCATGTCGACGTCTCCGGTTGCAGAAACGCGACCGTGATGGAACAGGCGGCGTAGGCCAGCGTCGCTACCTTCAACACGGCGACGAGGTGACGGCCCGGATCCCTCCACAGCGCCGAGGTCACGATCCCACCGAACGCGAGAGCCGCTCCGATCAGACCAAGGTTGACCGACGGCCAAGCGACGAGCGCAATGTAGCTGAGCATCAACGGCCACCAGGCGAGACCCATGGCAGGAAGCGTGATGAAGATGTTGCGGATCGCGGCACTTGAATCCCAACCCGAGTCGTCGGCAGGAGCGTCTTCGACGACGGACTCTCCCTTGGGTGCAGGCAACAGATGAAGCGACACACCAGCAGCGATGGCCACGGCGCCGAGCACGACCATGAACATCGCCCGTCCCGTTTGACCGAGCTGGCCGAACAGCAACACACACGACAACAAGATCACACCGCGGGTCGCTCGTCCCTGGCCGTTGAGAAACTGCCGCTGCTTGGTCGAAAGGGTGTAGGAGATCACTGGTTGCCACGACGTGGCGATAAGCACCGAGACCGAGATCTCGGCCAGGATGGCAATGACCAGCGCAAGACCGGCCAACACCGAACCCGGCTCGGCAAAGGCAACAAGTGCCGCAACGATGATCGACATCGACCCGGTGAACCACAGGTGCAATCTGATGTTCAGGCGCGCCCGCTCGAGCGGTATCCGTGCAGCCCAAATCTGGATCGGAATCGACAATGTCCCGAGCCCAAGAGCAATACCGAGTGCCCGAGGGTCGAGGTCGAGGTTGTCGATCGCGAGGATCTGAAAGATGTCGCCGCCGTCGACACCGACCGCCATCGTGACGATGGGCCAGATGATGCCGGCAACGAAGATCCGCTGGACGAGCGGTCGTGGGGCGTTGGTGTTCGGGTTAGACCCAGAGTCGGTCGCAGACATCCAGCCAGAGTTTCGTCGTGAGACGAAGCGACTCGATGTCGATGCGCTCGTTGTGGCCGTGGAAGCGGCTCATGAATTCACCGAGGCTCACCTCGGCGCTCAGGAGGCCAGCTCCGTAGGACGGCACACCACGACGACGGAAGAATCGCGCGTCGGTGCCACCGGTGACCATCGAGGGCATGACCCGTGCTCCGGGGTACGTCATCTGGATCGAGTCCACGAGTGCGCCCCACAACGGTGTCTCCGTCGATGACGAGGTCGAGCCCCGTTCCTCATCGGACCACGGACGCAGCTCGACCGAGCCCATCAACTCGGGACCAATGGCCGCGTGGAGATGTCGCTGCACATCTTCGGTCGTCTCGCCCGGCAAGATGCGGATGTCGACTTCGAGTTCGACCTTGTCGGGGATCGTGTTGATCTTGGTGCCGCCATGAATGATGTTTGGCGAAAAGCTCGTGTGACAGCACGAGTGGAGATTGCGGGCGAGCGCCGGCTCCATCTCGGCGAGAGCTTCCTCGATACGACCTGGGTCGAGGAGCTTTGCTTCGGTCTCCGCGTCGAAGTTCTGAGCCTTGACCCGGCCCGTGAACAGCTCGTCGATCTTCGCCCCTGGGTTGTAGGCCTCGATACGACGTACGATTTCTGCGGCCTTCGAGATGGCGTTGTCGGTGCGGTATGGCATCGAGCCGTGTCCCGGCTCCCCGCTCACCGTGATGATCTGTCCGTCGGCGCCCTTCTCGGCGGTGGTCAGCAACACGATCGGGCCGTCGTCACCCATCAGTGGCGTGCCCCCGTATTCGGTGAGCACGTAGTCGCATTGCAATGCGTCCCATCGTTCTTCGACCAGTGGACGAGCGCCGTAGACGCCGCCGGCTTCCTCGTCGGCTACACCGAAGTAGATGATGTCGCCCGCGTAGCGCTTGTTGGACTTCGCAATATGTCGGAACGCCACCGCCATCGACGAGGTGACGTTCAACATGTCGACGGCACCTCGACCCCAAATCTCGTTGCCGATTCGCTCGCCACCGAACGGATCGACCTTCCATCCTTCGGGAGAGACCGGAACAACATCGGTGTGCCCCATCAGCATGAGCGCTGGAGCGTCGGGGTCGGTTCCCGGTAGGCGAGCAACGATCGAGTCGCGGCCAGGGAGAACCGGCAGGATCTCGATGTCGGCGCCGCAGCCCTCGAGCTCGTCGCGCAGCAGGTTCGCGTTGCGAGTCTCGTGCCCAGACTCGGGCGAACCGTCGTTGACACACTGATTTCGAATCATCGCCTGCAGCAGTTCGGCGTTTTCTTCGGTCAGGGTGTCGAGCGTTGTCTCATCTACGGCCATGGTTCAGTGTTCTCCCAACCGCTCGGTTTGTCTAGGCCGGTGGGAAGGTCTGTGTGGAGGCGGGGGTGTTTTCCGAACCGCTCGGTTTGTCTAGGCCGGTGGGAAGGTCTGTGTAGAGGCGGTGCTAGAGCGCGCTGAAGACTTGCGCTGGAGTTGCCGCAATGCCGGTGTAGAAGGTGCCGAAGTCGGCGTATACCGAGGATGCTTCGTCGAAGCGCATCGTGTACACGACTTCCTTGAGATCATCGGGGTGCTGGCCGAACAAGGTCACGCCCCACTCCCAGTCGTCAACTCCGGTCGAACCGGTGATGACCTGCAGAATCCGTCCCTTGAACTTGCGACCCGACGATCCGTGTTCGTACATGAGCTCCTTGCGCTCCTCGAACGGCAGCGTGAACCAGTTGGCATGGGCTTCACGCTTCTTGCCCATTGGGTAGAAACACCAGGCTGGTTTGTCCTCGTGGACCTCGGTCAGGTCGGGGTAGAGGCGCATGTTTCGCATCTCCTCGGGTACACCGGCGGCGTATTCGCTGATCTCGGTGAGCGAGACGAACGAGTCGACGATGTCGAGCCCGGCGGCGCTTATTGCGGACTGGAACGATCGAAGCGTCCACCAGTCGGGGTGCATGGCCATGATGGCCACGTCGGCCTTATGCCCAAGCATCGAAACCGTCACGACCTGAACATCGTTGGCTTGCGCCTTCTCGATCGCGGCGATGGCGGCGGCCTGATCGAAGGTCGTCGACGGCTTGCAGAACAAATGGACGACGCCGCGTCCTTCCGATGGTGCTACTGGTTCGGTCATGACCTCAGCCTACGGACCCCCAGCGCGCCCGACGCCCTGAAGAGCTAGCCGTTGTTCATCACCATGCCGGCGTAAAGGCCGACGCCGTTGTACAGCGCGGATTCGTTGAAGCGCACCAGGTTGGAGTGATTTGGTTCGGCCTCGGCGGGGCTCACGTCATCGGGGCACACACCGAGCATCGCCATTGCTCCCGGCACCTGGTTGAGGACGTAGCTGAAGTCCTCGGCGGCGAAGATGGGCTGATCCATCCAGAGAAAGCTCTCGGCCCCGAGGAGCTGTTCGGTGGTCTTTGCGGTGAGCTCGGCTTGCTCTTGGTTGTTCACGGTGACCGGGTAGCCAGGGATGATCTCGGTGTTGCAGCTGCACCGATGGGATGCGGCGGTGTTCGTGGAGACCCGATGGATGCCCTCGTGAATGGTCGAGCGGACGTCTTCGTCAAACGTACGGATCGTGCCTTCCATGAACGCGGACGGCGGGATGATGTTGTTCGTCGTGCCAGCTTCGATATGCGCAACCGTGATCACCGCCGACTGCGACGGATCGAGATCCCGAGTCAGAATCGTCTGAAAGCCTCCGACCATCGCGGCAGCTGGCGGGATGGGGTCGATGCAGTTGTGTGGTGCGCTGGCGTGACCGCCACCGCCCAACACGTTGATCTCGAACCGGTCAGCACTAGCGAGAAGCGGGCCTCCTCGCGAGCCAATCAGCCCGTTTGGCACGCTCGAGGTGACGTGAATCGCAAAGGCTCGGTCGACGCCATCGAGGACACCTTCTTCGATCATGTAGCGAGCGCCGTGGTAGCCCTCTTCGCCGGGCTGAAACATGAAGCGCACCTTGCCGGTGAACTCGTCGGTGTTCTCCGACAGCAGACGGGCAGCGCTCGCCAACATGGCGACGTGCATGTCATGGCCACAGGCGTGCATGGCTCCGTCGATCGTCGATTTGAAATCGCTCTCGTAGTCCTCTTGCAGCGGCAGTGCATCCATGTCGCCGCGGAGAAGAACGGTGGGCCCCGGCTTGCCGCTGTCGAGGTCGGCGACGACCGATGTCGTCGACTGTCCAAGGGTGATGTCGAGGCCAAGACCCGTGATTGCGTCGACGATCTTTTGTTGCGTCATCGGCAACTGGAGGCCGATTTCAGGTTGGGCATGGATCGCACGCCGAAGTTCGATCGTGGTGTCTTGCAACCCGCGGGCGGCGTCGAGAAGGTCAGGTCCGATCGATGCGTTCATGGCCGAAGTGTATGACACCGCCAGGGGCCGGAAGCCAGATGTGTCTGTGTAAATCGCTATGCGCGTCGCTTTCCTGATTCTTCGAGGAGCCGGTTGGGTCTACTGTTCTTCACTGTGAACCCGAATCGAAGGATGCTGCGCCCTGCCGAACTCGTGCGAGCGTTGCTCGGAGCGCAGGAGATTCTTCGTCGCGAGGTTCCTACCGGCTACTCCATTCCGCTCCTGTGCCGAGAAGTGGTCGAGCTGCTCGGCTGCGATCGATCCGCGGTGTTGTTGCTCCTCGACGATCATTACCAGTGGATGTACAACTGGGGGACGCCGCCAGCGATCTTCGAGGCGCTATCCCGCTGGCGTGTCGCTCGAAGCGAGCTCATTCCACAGAAGATGGAACACGGCGAGGCGCCCCTGATTATGAACGACGTGCTCGACGACGATGCGCTCGGAGAAGTCGCCCGAATCGCAGAGATTAACGGGCTGGTCCTCGTGCCGCTCTCCGCCGACGACGGCACGCCACTCGGCATTATGACCGCGGAGTACTCCGAGAAGGTCGGTTCGTTCAGCGAGTTCGAGGCGCTCGTTCTCCTCGGCGCAGCCGGCTTGGTGCAGACCGCAATTCGCGACGAGCGGAGCAGAACCGAGCAACAACGCCTTGCTGCTGTCGCAACGGCCGCCCAGGAAAGTGAACGCCGCCGCCTCGCACTTGAGCTGCA
>CALBVK010000101.1 GCA_937969345.1 uncultured Acidimicrobiales bacterium | reverse complement strand
CCGGTGTTCCGCCGTCCGCTGAAGCAGTGGATGATGCGCATCACTTCGTACGCCGAACGGTTGCTCGACGATCTCGACCTGCTCGACTGGACCGACAGCATCAAGACGATGCAACGCAACTGGATCGGCCGGTCCGAGGGTGCCCACGTCGAGTTTCGGGTGCCCACCGCAACCAACGCCGACGGCGAAGTCGCAACGATCTCGGTCTTCACCACCCGGCCCGACACGCTGTTCGGCGCGACCTATATGGTCGTCGCACCTGAGCATGACTTGGTCGACAACCTGACCGCAGCTGCGTGGCCTGAAGGCACACGGGATGCCTGGACGGGCGGCGCCGCCACTCCAGCCGAAGCCGTCGAGGCATACCGGCGTCGCACGGCCCAGATGAGCGACCTCGAGCGACAGGAGAACAAGGACAAGACCGGTGTGTTCACGGGTAGTTTCGCGGTCAACCCGGTGAACGATGAGTCGATCCCGGTCTTCATTGCCGACTACGTGCTCATGGGCTACGGAACCGGTGCCATCATGGCTGTACCGGGCCAGGACGAGCGAGACTGGGACTTCGCAACGAAGTTCGACATCGACATCATCCGCACGGTGCAACCACCAGAGGACTTCGACGGCGGCGCCTACATCGGTGCGGGAGCGGCGATCAACAGCGGTTTCCTCGACGGTATGGAGATCGACGAGGCCAAAGCCGCGATCATCGAGCATCTCATCGAGATCGGCGCTGGCGAAGGCACGGTCACCACGAAGCTTCGCGATTGGTTGTTCGCCCGCCAGCGCTACTGGGGCGAACCCATCCCGATCGTGTTCGACGAAGATGGCAACGCGAGGTCGCTGCCCGATTCCGAACTGCCGGTCAACCTCCCCGACCTCATCGACTGGGCACCACGCAAGCTCGACGAGGACTCCGAGCCAGAACCGCCGCTGGGTCGAGCCGATGGCTGGACCACGCTCGAGATCGACTTGGGCGATGGCCTCAAGACCTACAAGCGCGATCTCAACACGATGCCCCAATGGGCGGGTTCGTGTTGGTACTACATGCGCTACATCGACCCGGTGAGCACCGAGGCGATGGCCGACCCGGTTTCGGAGAAGTACTGGATGGGCGGCGACGACCCGAACAACGGCGGTGTCGACCTGTACGTCGGCGGTGTTGAGCACGCGGTGTTGCACCTGCTCTACAGCCGCTTCTGGCACAAGGTGCTCTATGACTTGGGCCACGTCAGCACGCCAGAACCGTTCAAGCGTCTGATCAACCAGGGCTACATTCAGGCGTACGCCTTCGTCGACGACCGAGGTATGTACGTCGAAGCATCCGATGTCACCGAAACCGATGGCCGATACGAGTACGAGGGCGAATCCGTCACCCGCGAATACGGCAAGATGGGCAAGTCGCTGAAGAACTCGGTCACCCCCGACGACATGTATCGCGACTACGGCGCCGACACGCTGCGCCTGTACGAGATGTTCATGGGCCCGATCGATCAGGATCGTCCATGGGAGACCAAGTCGGTAGTTGGCTCGCAGCGTCTGCTTCAGCGCATCTGGCGCAACTTGGTCGATGAAACCACCGGCGATCTTACGGTCGCGGACATTGCAGTGCCCGACAGCTTGAACCGAGCGTTGCACCGCACGATCGACGCCGTTCGTACCGACATGGATGCGCTCAGTTTCAATACGTCGATCGCCCGCATCACCGAGCTCAACAACGAGCTGACCAAACTCGAAGGGCCGACGCCCACCGTGGTGGCCGATGCACTCGTGCGCATGATCAGCCCGCTCGTGCCCCATGTCGCCGAAGAACTCTGGCACAAGCTCGGCAACGAGACGTCTGTGGTCTACGCCGACTTCCCGACCGCCGACCCGGCGTTGCTCGTCGACGACGAGATTGAAATTCCAATCCAGATCAAGGGCAAGCTTCGATCGAAGATCATGGTCCCGGCCGACATCGACGACGCGTCGCTCGAAGCAGCCGCACTGGCCGACCCCCGCATCGTCGAGGTGCTCGACGGCGCCGAGGTCCGCAAGGTCATCGTCATCCCCGGCAAGCTCGTCAACATCGTCGCCTAGCGGCAAGTCACTCGACTACTGTCCCACCAAGAGATTTGTACAGAATCTGGACCCCCACAGGGTCCAAATTCTGTACAAATCCACGGTGTCCAGATTTGTACAGGATTTGTTACCTGACAGGTTCCGAATTCTGTACAAATCTCAGATGGGATGGGGTTTATGGGTGACATGATCGAGTTTGCGGCCAATGGCGGAACTGCCGGCGGGTATTTGGCTGTGCCAGAGGCCGGGTCGGGACCTGCGGTTTTGGTGATTCAAGAATGGTGGGGACTTGCCCCACAGCTGATGCGGGTGTGCGATCGCCTTGCCGAAGCTGGCTATGTGGCGCTTGCCCCTGACCTCTACCACGGCGAACTTGCCGAACACGACGAGATGGACAAGGCAAGCCACCTCATGACAACACTCGACATGGAACATGCTGCCGTCGAAATGAGTGGAGCGATCACCGCCCTCCTCGAACGTCCCGAATCCACGAGCGACACGATCGGTGTCGTTGGTTACTGCATGGGCGGCATGTTGTCGCTCGTTATGGCGGCCAAGGAAGGCGACCGAATCTCGGCAGTCGCTCCGTTCTATGGCGCTCCTCTCGGCGACGGCGGGCCAGATTGGACCAACCTGTCGGCCAAGGTCGTTGGCCACTTCGCCGAGACCGACGACTTCTTCCCACCCGACGCAGTCAAAGCCCTCGAGCAACAGCTGCAGGCCGCTGGCAAAAACGTAACATTCACCGTCTACCCAGGAACCGGCCACGCATTCACCAACGACGACGATCCGCTCGGCACCTACGATGCCGAACTCGCTTGTTCGACCTGGGGCGAGATGCTCGCACTCTTTGAAGCGGAGCTCTAACCAGATGGGGTCAATCAACAACAACGGCGAGCTCCGGTCGATATATCGGCCAGCGAACCCGGGCCCGCTCAACAAGGTCATCACCCACCTCGACCACCACTGCGCCGACTTCCTCGCAAAGTCCGCCTTTATGGTGCTGTCGACGGCGAACACCGATGGAACGGTCGATGGGTCGCCCAAGGGTGGCGAGCCCGGGTTCGCCAGCATTCTCGATGACGGACGTTTGGGATTTGCCGATTCGTCGGGAAACAATCGACTCGACTCGTTCGAGAACATCGTTACGAACCCAGCCGTTGCATTGCTGTTTATGATTCCCGGGCTCAACGAGAGTCTGAGAATCAACGGCACCGCCGAGCTCTCCACCGACCCCGCACACTGCGAGTCCTTTGCACTCGGCGATAAACCAGCAAAGGTCGTGGTCCTCGTCACCGTGCACGAGGCGTACATCCATTGTGCAAAGGCCTACCGGCGCGCTGCACTGTGGGAGCCCGAGAGTTGGCTTCCCAAAGACGAACTGCCCAACGGCGTGGAGATGCTCAAAGACCACGCTGCACTCGACATGCCGCTCGAGGAACTAACCGCTGGGTACGACCACGACATCGAAAGCACCCTCTGGGAACCAGGCGGCGACATCTAGATCACGCCCGCCTCAGGCGTAAAGCCACAGTTGCCATCAGCCCGCCTCCGGCGTAAACCCTCCGTGGCGAATGAACGGCTCCCGGAGGGGACCACAGGCGTAAACCCGCAGGTGGCAAAATCGCGACGGAGTCGCTGCCACCGAAGGGATTATGCGTCGACGACGACGAACATGATGTCGGCGCTGCACGCAACCTCGCCGTTCAGCAGAACCCGGCCGGTGCCCTTGCCAGCACGCGCCGACAGCTTGAGGATTTCCGACTCGACTTGAACAGTGTCACCAGGACTGACTTGCTTGCGGAATCGAGCCTTGTCGAGCCCACCGAAAAGCGGCAGCTTGTTCTGATACTTCTCGGGATCGGCCAGCACGGTGTAGGCGCCCATTTGTGCGATCGCTTCGCACATCAACACACCGGGAAGTGTCGGGCGGCCAGGGAAATGTCCGGGAAACCAGAACTGGTCTTCGGTAAGCGACCACGATGCCTTGGCGTACTCGCACGGCTCCAGCTCGAGAATCTCGTCGAGAAAGAGAAAGGGAGCCCGATGCGGGAGCACGTCGGAGGGGTCAGGAAATGGTGACATGGCTACAGCCTTTCAGCTTCGAAGCAGTTCTAAAAATGCAAACGGGACGACGTCGATACGTCGCCCCGTTCACTAGGTTTTGGTGATCGAAAGATCTAGTTGCCCTTGCCTGCGGCCTTGAGCTTCGATCCAGCCTGGATCTTCACTG
>CALBVK010000100.1 GCA_937969345.1 uncultured Acidimicrobiales bacterium | reverse complement strand
CGTCGATATCGCCGTCGACCCAATCGATGGAACCACGCTGACGGCACTCGGCCGGGCGAACGCACTCGCCGTTATCGCTGCGTCTGAGGGCGGTTCGATGTTCGACCCAGGTCCGTGCGTGTACATGGAGAAGATCGCTGTTGGCCCTGACGCTGCAGGTTCGATCGATATCACTCGCTCGCCGACCGAAAACCTCCACTCGATCGCCGAGGCGAAGAACAAGCCGGTCGAGAACCTCACGGCAGTAATTCTCGATCGGGACCGCCATGGCGAACTGATCAAGGAAGTCCGTGCGTCAGGCGCTCGTATTCGTCTGATTCCTGATGGCGATGTCGCTGGTGCGATTTCGACCGCGTGGGCTGGCGCTGGCGCCGACGTGTTGTTCGGTATCGGCGGAACGCCCGAGGGTGTTATCTCGGCCGCTGCGCTGATGTGCATGGGCGGCGAGCAGCAGGGTCTGCTGTGGCCACGCAATGAAGCCGAGCGCAAGGAAGCCATCGAGGCCGGGTTCGACTTGAAGAAGGTCCTGCACATTTCCGACATGGTGAACACCGATAACTGCTTCTTCGCCGCAACCGGAATCACCGATGGCGATCTCCTCGAAGGTGTCCGGTTCGAACGCGGTGTCGCAAAGACCCAGTCGCTCGTGATGCGAAGTGCGTCGGGCACGGTGCGCCTCATCGAAGGCCATCACCAACTCGAAAAATACAGCAAGCTCTAATCAGCTCCGGGGTCAGACCCTAAACCTGATCGCTCCACCGGGTTTTGCAGCCCTCGATCAACTCCGGGGTCAGACCCCCAAACTGATCGATGACGCTGCCCCTAGCCCCGATTCGCCTCGGCCGAGCGTCCAACACCGCTTCAATTTCAACAGTTTCCTCTCGCTATGCAGGGAATGGGGTCTGACCCCAAACCTGATCGCTCCGCCGGGTCTTGCGGCCCTCGATCAACTCCGGGGTCAGACCCCGAACCTGATCGACGGGAGGCGGTTTCGACTTTCGCCATGGCTACCTGACCTCGTCGGATGCCGATTTTCGATCGTTACTGGTGCGCCGGTCCCGGTGCGGGGCGATCGCCTATTGTCGTGGCCATGATCGATCTGACGAGCACGCTGCATCACGCTGATTCTGGGTTTGAGATTCACAAGGTTGTTGTGGGTCCGGTCGACAACAACGTATTTGTGTTGCGTTGCACCGAAACCGGCGAGAGTCTGCTCATCGATGCAGCGAACGAGCACGAGAAACTCCTCGAGCTCGCCCAGGCGCTTAACGTTCGCCGCATCGTCGAGACCCACGGGCACTGGGACCACATCGCTGCCATCCCGGCAATGCGAGATGCGGGCTATTCGGTCGGCGTGACACAGGAGGATTCGTCGATGCTCGATAGCTATGACGAGATCCTCGATGACGACGTGATGATCGAGGTAGGTCGGCTTCGCCTGCAAACCATTCATGCCCCAGGCCATACCCCCGGATCGATGTCGTTCAAGCTCGAGGGCGCTCCGATCCTTTTCAGTGGCGACACGCTCTTTCCTGGCGGTGCCGGTGCCACAAAGTTTCCGGGCGGCGACTTCGACACGATCATGCACTCGATCGAGAACCGCTTCTACAAGGTCCTGGACGACGACGTGCTGGTTCTACCGGGCCATGGAGACGACACGACGATCGGCACGGAGAAGCCTCACTTTGATGAGTGGGTAAGCCGAGGCTGGTAGTCGTTCGTCATGTGAGCGGTTCAGTCGGTGGGTTCTTGAGCAGCCGAAATACACTGCGAAGCATGGCTGCACCGCTGTTCGAACTGACCGATGTCCACATCTCGACCGCCGACGGTATCGAGATTGTGAAAGGCGTTGACCTCGTCGTTAACGCCGGCGAAGTTCACGCGCTCATGGGGCCGAACGGTTGCGGCAAGTCGACCCTCGCCTCGGCGCTCGCCGGCAGTCCCGAATACGAGATCACGAGTGGCACCGTCAAGCTGCACGGCGACGATATCGCCGACTGGGATCCCGACGTTCGTGCTCGTGCTGGCATCTTCCTCGCCTTCCAGTACCCCCAGGCAATCCCGGGTGTATCGGTCCGCAACTTCCTCCAGCAGGCAGTGCAGGCCCGCACGGGCAAAGATGTCTCGACCATCGAGATCTACATGTCGCTCAGCGAGTGGATGGAAACGCTCAACATGGACACCGCGTTCATGGACCGTTTCTTGAACGAGGGCTTCAGTGGCGGCGAGAAGAAGCGCAACGAGATCCTCCAGATGGCTCTACTCGAACCAGAAATCGCCATTCTCGACGAGACGGATTCGGGCCTCGATATCGACGCATTGCGCGTTGTGGCCGAAGGCGTCCAAGCTGTTCGAGCAAAGAAGACCGACCTCGGCGTGCTCACCATTACGCACTACCAGCGCCTACTCGACCATCTGCAGCCCGATCACGTGCACATCATGCGCGACGGCAAGATCGTGCAAAGCGGTGGCATGGAACTTGTCGAGACCATCGAGGCAGAGGGCTTCGATTCGTTCGTCGGAGCCGAATAATGGCAGTGGACTTCGCTGCAGTACGAGCAGACTTCCCAATGCTCGCTCGCCAGATCAACGGCAAGCGGCTCGTCTATCTTGATAGCGCTGCGACCTCACAAAAGCCCAACGCGGTCATCGACGCAATGGACGACTACTACCGTCATGGCTACGCAAGCGTGAACCGGGGCGCGTACCAGATTGCGGTGGAAGCCAGCGACGCTGTCGACAAGGCACGAAATGCCGTCGCACGCTTCATTGGGGCACCGAGAGCCCACGAGATCATCTTCACGAAGAACGCCACCGAAGCCATGAACCTGTTTGCGCAGAGTTGGGGGCGCGCCAACCTGAACGAAGGCGACGTCGTCGTGCTCACCGAAATGGAGCACCACGCAAACATCGTTCCCTGGCAGATGCTTCGCAACGAGCGAGGTATCGAGATCCGCTGGATCCCGATCACCGAGACTGGCGAGCTCGACCTTTCCGAGCTCGACATACTCCTCGATGGCGCAAAGCTCGTTTCGGTCACGGCAATGTCGAACGTGCTCGGCACTCTCAACCCCGTTCGCCGGATCGCTGACGCAGCCCACGCTCGCGGCGCGATCGTGATGGCCGACGGCAGCCAATACGTTCCCCACCTCCCCACCGACGTGGGCGAGCTCGGTGTCGACGCAATGATCTTCACCGGCCACAAGATGCTCGGCCCGACCGGCGTCGGTGTCCTCTGGGGCAAGACCGAACTACTCGACGCGATGCCGCCGTTCCTCGGTGGCGGCGACATGATTATGCAGGTCACCAAAGAAGGTTTCACGACCAACGACCTACCGCACAAATTCGAAGCGGGCACACCGAATATCGCAGAGATCATCGGCCTCGGCGCTGCCGTCGAATATCTCGAGGGCATCGGCATGGAAGCCGTCCGAGAGCATGAGGTTTCTCTGACCGCCTATGCGTTGCGCACGTTAAAGGATCGCTTTGGCGATGACATCACGATCCATGGTCCGGCAGAACCAGCGGCTCGGGGCGGTGTGTTGTCGATCGCATACAAGGACGTTCACCCGCACGATCTCAGCCAGGTTCTCGACCAAGAGAACGTGTGCGTTCGTGCTGGCCATCACTGTGCCAAGCCGCTTATGCAGGTCATGGGCGTGAATGCCACGGCACGGGCATCGGTGCACATTTATAACAACGAGGCCGACATCGATGTGCTCGCCGACGCGCTAGAAAGTGCGGACGACATTTTCGGAATGGGGTTCTAATGGCCGGTCTTCAAGATCTCTACAAAGAGATCATCATGGATCACTTCAAGAACCCACGTAACCGGGGCGAACTCCCTCCGCCCGCTTGCAAGGCCGAGGGGTTCAACCCGCTGTGCGGCGATGAGATCGTCCTCTACGTCAACATCGATGACGATGGTGTCATTACCGACATCGCCACGGGCGGTCAGGGATGCTCGATCAGCCAATCGTCGGCATCGATGATGACAGCTGCGGTGAAGGGCAAGACCACCGATGAAGCTCGCCAGCTGACCGATGACTTCAAGGCCATGATGGGTATTGGCGTCGACGAAGACGACGAAAGCGGCGACGATGCAGAGGCTATCGTTGCAGCGAAGGCCTCTGCGAGCGCCGGAGATGCTGGAAGCATCGCTGGTGCAGCGGAGAAGCCCGATCTATCGATGGGCGACCTTTCAGCGCTCCGTGGCGTGAAGAAGTTTCCCGTGCGCATTAAGTGTGCAGTTCTGTCGTGGAACACCCTGCTCGAGGCTCTCGAGCAAGCCAGCGCCGACGCCTAACACAAGATTTGTACAGGATTTGGACCCTGTGGGGTTCCTGATTCTGTACAAATCTGGTTAATCAGTGGCGCGGCGTTTGCTGCGGCGCATGTCAGCCTCGACCATTTCGTGGACGAGCTCCTCGAAGCTGGTCGTAGGTGCCCAACCAAGCTCCTTATGAGCGAGCGTCGAGTCGCCGATCAACAGATCGACCTCTGCGGGCCGATAGAACTTCGGATCGATCGTTACGTACTGCTCCCAGTCGAGATCGACTGCGGCGAATGCGATCTCGCAGAACTCCCGCACCGAATGTGTTTCTCCTGTCGAGATCACATAATCCTTGGGAGTATCTGCCTGCAGCATGCGCCACATTGCATCGACGTAGTCCGCTGCGTGCCCCCAGTCGCGCTGAGCGTCGAGGTTGCCGAGCGCGAGCGAGTCTTGCTGACCGTTTTTGATACGAGCGACGGCATCGGTGATCTTGCGAGTCACGAACTCGGTACCCCGACGAGGACTCTCGTGATTGAACAGAATTCCCGAGCTGGCGAACATGTCGTAGCTCTCGCGGTAGTTCACCGTGATCCAATGGCCGTACACCTTTGCGACTCCGTACGGGCTGCGGGGATGGAAGGCCGTCCCTTCGTTCTGCGGCACTTCGACGACCTTGCCGAACATCTCCGACGACGACGCTTGGTAGAACTTGGCGTCGGGCCGGACCATCCGAATCGCATCGAGGAGGCGGGTCACCCCGAGCGCGGTGATTTCGCCCGTGAGCACGGGCTGACCAAACGAGGTTTGGACGAACGATTGGGCTGCGAGGTTGTAGATCTCGTCAGGTTCATGCTCCCTCAAGACGTGAACCATCGAGGCGCCATCGATGAGGTCTCCCTGGGCGAGTTCGATGTCGTGTTGGATGTGGTCGATACGTTCAAAATTGACGGTGCTCGAACGCCGCAACATCCCAACAACGTCGTAGCCCTTCTCGAGTAGCAACTCGGCCAAATAGGAACCGTCTTGGCCGGTTATACCGGTGATTAGAGCCTTGGGCATCCGTGGAGTCTATCGCCGTCCGGGTTCGCCCTTCGGGCTGGGCCTGGCGCCCCTTGGACCCTCCCACAGTTAGGCGGCGAAGCGTTCTACACTCTCGGCATGGGCAAACGTTGCCGCCAGGCAGCGTCGGGGGCGACGTTCGCCCTGCTCGTCGCTGCCTGCGCTGCCACAGATGCGCCTTCCTCTCGTGAACAACCTTCCGCTTCGCCGCGGACGGCCATAACTTCGACGACCCTTCCCACGACGGTGACGTTCCCAGACTCACTCGCCGACGCCAGCTTTGTACAGGCGGCGATGCCTGACGGGCCTTGTGCCGCTGGCGATAACGCCCAGGTCACGCTGTTCAACATCATCGACGGTTCCGAAACTTGGGCCTTTCCGCTCCCGCGTCCTGGACGGGCAACCGCCGTTCACGGATCGGCTGCATACGTGTCACTCCGGTGGGATAGGGGACAACTTCCGGGTATCGCCGCTATCGATCTCGATGCCAAGGCACCGCAGTGGCAGCGTTTTCTGCCAAGCGAACCCGAATCGGTTCAGGTCGCACCAGTTGGTCTGATCGTCGTTACCGCTGACGATGTCCGTGCGCTCGACAGTGAGACCGGCGAAGACCTATGGGTTACCAGTTCTCAGTTCGACTTCACTGATGTCGTACTCACCGACGACGCTGCGTACGCCATCGACAGCGTGGGCGTAAGCGCCATTTCCTACGACACGGGCCAGGTGCTCTGGCAGCTGCCAATCGAACGCCCTGATGCACTTGCGACCGACGGCACGACCCTGGCTGTCGCTGCGAACAACCGTCTCATTGCGGTGGATATCGACGCCCGTACGAAGCTCTGGGACACGAGCGTGTCTCGGCTTGGTGCCGGCGAAATCTTCGTGACTCCCACGTCTGTAGCGTTTGAACTGACGCCGAGTGTTGCACCAGGTGGCGGCATTGCCGTGCTCGACCGTGTCAGCGGATTCGAACTGTGGCGGGCGAGCGGAGTCGGCGAGCCCCGATGGATCGGCAACGACCAGCTCATTGCTTCGACCGCCAACGCCGAACCAACCCCTGGCCAGCCGTACGTTCTGTTCGCCCTAGACGCCGCCAGCGGCCAAGAGCTCTGGCGGACCCCGTCCACGGCTCAGGCTTTCGACTCGATCGTTGGATCTGCCCCAGGGCAGGTCGTGGTTGTCGACCCACACCCAGCAATTGCCGGACTGCAACGCATTCGCCTGCTCGATTCGCTGTCGGGCCTAACGACATGGGAATCAGCGACCGAGGGGTCCTTTGACAGCGCTGCGGTCGATTCGGGCAGTGTCGTAACCTTGTTTGGCTCAAATAGCTCGCTCGGAGCTGACCGCGGCTCGGTGGCCTTGGTCCGTTCCGGTGGGGATTCGTGGATGGCAACACGTGCCGACGGCATCGCATCGGCCCCGCAGATCACGCCCCATGGGCTTTTGGTGGTCTCTGGCGAGCGCACGCCCACGTGTGTAAGCCGCAGCGTTGGTTCGCCTCGCGACGCTCAGAGCGCCGTCCTCGGCGCAACCGTCGAGTCCGACTAAACGAGCTCGCACATCGCCGTCGATCAGGTTCGGGGTCAGACCCCGGAGTTGATGTTCGGCGTGAGCTGGGCGGTGCTCGATCAGGTTTGGGGTCTGACCCCGGAGTTGATCGGTGGACAGCGAACCCCGGCTAACTACCTGCGCGAGATTGTTGTATTTGCAGGAGAATTCGTGGGTTCGATCAGGTTCGGGGTCTGACCCCGGAGTTGATGTTCGGCGTGAGCTGGGCGGTGCTCGATCAGGTTCGGGGTCTGACCCCGGAGTTGATCGAGGGTTAGCCCTCGTGGAGGTGGAGGTCTTCTGCGAAGGTGGTGTTTCCCGACGGGTCGTGGAACGCAGCGAAGCCGTCGTCCTTCTCCACCAGGTGGACCCACTCGGCGTACCCGGTCTGTTCGAGCTCTTCGGCGAGCTCGGGGCCGCCGGACTTCTGGATGACACCCGCGGCGAAGACATGCACGTGGTCGGGCTCGAGCTCTTCGAACAGACGCTTGTAGTGCGTGATTGCGAGAACGCCAAGCGGTTCGTCCTGGTTGGTGAGATCTTCGACGCGGCGGGTCACGGCCTTCATAGCGTCGACGTCGAGGCCAGAGTCGATCTCGTCGAGAATCGCGAACTTTGGCGCAAGAACGCCGAGCTGGACGGTCTCGTTGCGCTTCTTTTCGCCGCCACTGAGGTCGACGTTGAGTGGACGGGTGATGAGGGCCGGGTCAAAGCCGATTCGCTCGGATTCGGCAGCAATGCCAGCCTTGACCTCGTCGGCGTCTCGGCCAGCTTCGACCGCAGACGCAAACAGCATCGACTGCAACGACACCCCAGGGACCTCGGTTGGGTACTGCATGGCCAGGAAGATGCCGGCCTTTGCGCGCTGCCATGCAGGCAGATCGAGGAGCTCGACACCGTCGAGGGTCACCGAGCCCTTCGTGACCGTGTAGCCAGGTTTGCCGGTGATGACGTGGCTGAGCGTGCTCTTACCCGACCCGTTTGGGCCCATGACCGCATGCACTTCACCACTACGGATGGTGAGCGACACGCCCTTGAGAATTTCCTTGTCCCCCACTTTTGCGTGGAGGTCGGTAATAACGAGTTCGCTCATGCGTCGGTTCCTTCGATCGTGACGAAGACTTCGCCGTCGCGGACTTCGATGGCGTGGCTCGCCACTGGTTTGGTCGCTGGCAACGTGAGTGCCTCGCCGGTTTCGAGGGAGAACGACGCGCCGTGCAATGGGCATTCGATGACGAGGTCGTCTTCTTCCAGGTAACCCTCTGCGAGGGAAACCTTTGCATGACTGCACGTGTCGTCGATGGCGAACCAGTCGTCGCCGATGCGAGCGTATGCAATGGTGCGGCCGTCGATTTCGGTGGTGGTGATGTTGCCGCTGGTAAGCGACTCCACATCGCAGAGCTTCACGGTCTGTGTTTCGGTCGTCATGGTCAGCCTTCCTGTGCGGCGCGGTCAGCAGCGAGTGCGTCGTCGATGATCGTTTGCATCTCGGTCTTGACGGCGTCGATTGGCATCAGCGCGATGACCTCGGCGAAGAAGCCGGAAACGAGCAGCTGCTCAGCGGTCGTAGTCGGAACGCCTCGGCTCTCGAGGTAGAAACGCTGATCTTCGTCGATTTCGCCAACGGTCGATGCGTGACTGCACGACACCTGATTTTGTTCAATTTCGAGGTTCGGCACGGAGTAGGCCCAGGCCTCCTCGGACAGCTTGAGATTGCGGTTGGTCTGGAATGCGTTGGTGCCCGGCGCCGTCTCGGCCACCTTGATGAGGCCGCTGTAGACCGATTGTGCTGCGCCGGTGACGGCTCCCTTGAAGAGGAGGTTCGACGTCGTGTCGGCTGCGTTGTGCTCCTGAAAGGTGCGGAAGTCGAGCATTTGGTTGCCGTCGCCGAAGTACGCCGAGAGCAGGTCGCCGCTGGCGCCTCGCCCGTTCAGCCGGAAGTCGGCGCGGGTGCGGGCGTAGGAGCCGCCGAAGGCCGCAACCGAGCAGATGACGTGCGCCTGTTGGTCGGATTGTGCGACGTGGTGTTCGAGGGAGTTGGTGTTGGTGCCGAGTTGCTGGGCAACGAGGTAACCAATGCGTGCGTCGGGGGCTGCGTCGAGCTCGACGACGGGTACGACGAGCTGGCTTGCTGAACCGGAGCGGCGTCGCTCAAAGACGTTAACGCCGGATCCGTTGGCGGCCCGCACGATGGTGTGAGGACACGTGAGCCCGCCGTCGACATCGGAGTAGACGTCGATCACGATCGGGGCTGGGACGTGATGTCCTCGGGGAACGTCGATAACGACGACATCGCCAAGATTTGCGTCGTGGAGGTGGGCAATTGCGTCGATGGCTTCGCCTCGAACGCCGTTAAGCAGCGCCTCGGCGTCGGGGTGATCGACGAGGGAGGTGACGGTTGCTTTGCCGAGTGCGTCGGTACGGTCGAGCGACATGATCCGACCGTCTCGAATGACGACGGTGGCTGCTGCTCCGTCGATACCGATGGCTTCGATTGCGCTTCCCGCATCGTCGGATACCGGGCTATAGGCATGGAGGTCGATGTCGGCGATGCGGCTGTAGCGCCACACTTCGTCGACACCGGATGGGGCCTCAGCTTCAGCGAACTGCGACGCAGCGGTTGCTCGCACAGCGTCGAGCCAGGGGGCGAGGGTTTGGGCGTCAGGCATAGCTCACAAGGCTATCGGCGAACACCCCAATAGAGCCTGGTCGAGTGACTGGTTGCTCTGGTTGTCAGTCACGCATCGTTTCGCGGCTAGTCGCGCTTCTTGCGGCGATCGAAGAACTTGCGGATTCCGCCTCGGTTCGCCCGGTCTTGTTCAGCGCGCCGCTGGGCCTCAACCTCGGCTTTGATCTCGGGTCCGGCGGCGTTGACGATGTCCTCTGCGGCGTCGAGCAGGGCGGCGATGCTGTCGTCCTCGCCGAGGCCATCGGGTTCGGCCGGGGTTGCTGGGGTGACGAGCGAGCCGTGGTTCCAGGCGACGTCGGCCATACGGCGTTCGTACTTGGGGCAGTCGTCGGGGCATCGCCATGGCGCTTCGGGAGCGAGGTCGAGGTCGCACTTACGCACCGTGTCTCCGGTGGGGTAGGTGCGGCTTTCGAAGTACTTGCAGTCCTGACGCATTGGCATGAACCCACTATGCCAAAGGAAGCGCCGATTACTCAGGCGTGCTCGTGCAGATTTACTACTTCTTCAGACACGTCCATTGGACATGTCGAAGGTTTTCTCGTCCGAGCTAGGAGCCTGTGGAATCGCCGAACATGACCGTGACGGTCTTGATCAGGTAGCGAAGGTCGTTACGAAGGCTCAGGTTGTTGACATATTCCTCGTCGAGCTCGAGGCCGTCGCGGAGGTCGCCGTTGAGTCGCAGGTCCGACACCTGGTAGGGGCCGGTCATTCCGGGTTGAACTTCGTGGCGAGGATGGTGCAGGTAGCCGCGCTGACGGGCGATGTCGACCATTTCGGGACGTGGGCCGACGAGGCTCATCTCGCCCCGAAGGACGTTGAGGAGCTGTGGGAGTTCGTCGAGACTGAGCTTGCGGAGCATGCGTCCAAGGCCGGTGTGGCGTGGGTCGTCAACCTGCTTGTGTTCGCCGCGGCGGTCGTCTTCGCGAGGAAACTCGAGTTCCTGTTGACGACGGTCGGGACGCATGGTGCGGAACTTGTAGATCGTGAATGGCGATCCGCCCCGCCCAACGCGTTGCTGGCTGTAGAGAACACCTTTGCCGAGCCCGATCCGCACGGCGAGTGCGATCGCACCCATGACCGGCAGTGCAAGGACACACAATACGGTGCCCGCGACGACGTCGAGGGTTCGCTTCAACCGCCGCTCGTAGAACGAACGGGTTCGAACAACACGAAGGTCGTCGGTGTAGCGAATCGAGAGATCCTCTGTTGCCGCGCTAGTTTCGCTCACGATTTTCTAATCTCT
>CALBVK010000099.1 GCA_937969345.1 uncultured Acidimicrobiales bacterium | reverse complement strand
GGCGCGGCTCGCGCAGCGGGCTCCAACCATCGGGCGTCGTCATCCCGTTGATCTTACGTACCCGCAATGACACTTGCGGTAACGCTTCGTTACAGAAGAGTAATTCTCTGCGGAACGTCGTGAGGAACGATCTCGGCTCATTCGTTGGCGACGCAGACCAGCGCCACGATTCGGCCCGCAGCGCGAGCAATGCGACCTTCTACCGTGCGCTCGTCTCGCAGAACCGCCGAATAGTGATCGTCATCGATCGAGACTCGAACGTCGTGATGTTCGAGCATCTCGCCACCGAGCGAACTCCATGTCTTGTAGGCCGCCTCCTTCGCAACGAAGGCAGTGATTGCATCCGGGGCGACATCATCGGAACGCAAAATGACCGCCGCCATGTCGTCAGAGAGCACCGTGTCGATCTCTACATCGACGCCGACCGCCGCCATGTCCGAGGCTGGGGCGACCACTCCGAGAGCGATACCAGAGTCGTGGGACAGGCTCGCCACGGTTCCGTCGGGAAGCAAAGGAGCGCGAGATGGCTTCTGCAAGATCTCGACATCGACCGACAGCAAGTCGCGCAACAACCGTCGACCCGTCGCAAACTCCGAGCGACGCTTAGGAACCGCGCGCTCGACCAACGACGCCTCGCCGGCGGTGAGCTCTGCTTCGTATCGGCTGTCGATAGCGAGCCACCCAGCCGTCACGGGCCCGTGCGCCAACTCCCGGAGCACACGATCGAGTTGCAGCGCCTCGGCTGGCGAGAGCGGTTCAGGAGGCGTCATCTCCGCCGATACTACGGACCGCGTCGCACCGGCGCTCGACTCGGAGGTGACCAACGTCAACGGAGAGCGCCGCGTATCTCCAGTACGTTGGAAGATACATCGAGAGTGTTGAAAGGGGCCATGACTCCAGACCACCTACTCATTGCGGATGCGCTATTGCCCGCCCGTAACCAGATGGCGCTGTCCCTCGGGGCACACATCATCTTGGCGTGCTTCGGCGTGGCCATGCCGGCGATGCTCTTCGTCTTGCACCGTATGGGCGCCAACGGCGACGCTGCCGCACTCGAGCTGGCGAAGCGCTGGTCGAAGATCTCCGGCGTCCTCTTCGCTATTGGAGCGGTATCTGGAACGATCCTCGCATTCGAGATGGGCTTGTTGTGGCCTGGCCTCATGGAGCAGTACGGCGACGTTGTTGGCCTCGCCTTCACCCTCGAAGGCATTTCGTTCTTCGTCGAAGCGATCTTCCTCGGCATGTACGTCTACAGCTGGGGACGCCTGCCCGCCAAGGCACATCAGCTACTGCTCCTGCCGATGATTATCTCGGGCATGAGTGGAACGTTCTTCATCATGTCGGTGAACTCCTGGATGAACGCCCCGACCGGCTTCGACATCGTGAACGGCCAGATCGTCAACATCAATCCGTGGGCCGCGATCTTCAACGAAGCCGTCTTCTTGCAGTACCTCCACATGCTTCTGGCCGCGTACATGGTCGCCGCGTTCACGATGGTGTCGGTGTATTCGGTGGGCTGGCTACGGGGACGACGCGACCGCCTCCATCGCCTCGGCATCCTCGTTCCATTGGCCTTCGCGGCGATCGCAACGCCAATCCAGCCGATCGTCGGCCACTTCGCGGGCCAAGCAATCGCAGACCGCCAGCCGATCAAACTGGCCGCGATCGAAGGGCTCCCGGTCACCGAATCTGAGGTGCCGATCATTCTCGGCGGCTACTACGACGGGAACGAGGTCGTGGGCGGTATCGAAGTGCCGATTCCGGGCCTCGCATCGTTTCTTGCTCAAAACAGCTTCGATGCTGAAGTGATTGGCCTCAACGACGTGCCGGTGGAAGACCAGCCGCCCGTCAACGTCGTCCGCTTCTCGTTCCAGATCATGGTCGGCATTGGCAGCGGCCTCGCCCTTCTCGTCACCTACGTCGGCTATCGCTGGTTCCGTCACCGGGACACATTCCTCGACAACCCATGGATGCTCCGAGCGTTCACCCTGACCGGTGTCGCGTCGATCATCGCAATGGAAACCGGCTGGATCACGACCGAGGTTGGCCGTCAGCCCTGGGTTGTGCACGGCATCTTGCGAACCGAAGATGCCGTGACCGACGGCAACTGGGTGTGGTTCACGCTGATCGGGCTAATCATCGTCTATCTCGGCATGTTCGCTGCTGGCTTTGGCGTACTCCGGTCGATGTCGAAGCGTTGGGCCGCAGGTGAAACCGACCTCGAGTCCCCCTATGGCCCGGGCCGAATCCACGAGTTGGTGTCGTGAGCGCCGCCGACGCGGTCGCTGCGGTGATGTTCGCTGCGGTGACGCTGTACGCCGTCTCGGCCGGAGCCGACTTCGGGACGGGACTGTGGGACCTGCTCGCTGGGGGCCCAAAGAAGGGCGCCCCGATGCGCCGCCTCATCGACAAAGCGCTCGGACCCGTGTGGGAAGCAAACCATGTCTGGTTGATCTTCGTCATCGTCTTGCTGTGGTCGGGCTTTCCACGTCCATTCGCCACGATCATGAGAGAACTCGCCATACCCTTCTGGTTTGTCGGCCTTGGAATCGTGCTGCGCGGCTCTGGTTTCGCTTTTCGCAAGTTCGCGCCGACGCTGCAAGCGGCACGACTCGCCGGAATCGTGTTCGCTGGTTCATCGTTCGTCACACCGTTCTTTCTCGGAACGATCGCCGGCGCGATCGCATCTGGACGCGTCGGGACAGGGGTCGAGGACGAGGTCATCTGGCTCTCCCCCACGTCGATTCTCGGCGGCATCCTCGCTACCGCGACGTGTGCGTTTCTCGCTGCCGTCTTCTTGACCGAAGAAGCCGACCGAAGCGGAGATGTCGAGCTCGCAGAGGAACTACGACTCAAGGCCTTCATCACCGCTGCGGTGACCGGCATGGTTGCGCTCTTTGGCACCGTGCCGCTCCGCGATGATGCGCCGACTCTGTTCGACGGGTTGACCTCTCGCGGGGCGCCGGAGATCATCCTGTCGACCGTCGCAGGTCTTGCGACGCTCCACTTTCTCCGACGGCGCCAGCTCCGCACGGCGCGTATCGCCGCCGTGATTGCCGTTGCTGCCATCGTTCTTGGCTGGGGCTTTGGCCAGTACCCGTGGATCCTCGTCGACTCGGTCACGATCGAAGAGGGCGCCGGCCACCCAGCGACACTCACCGCGCTCCTCGTGGCCGCCGGGCTCGCCGCCCTCATCGTGACCCCAGCCCTCGTCATGTTGTACCGGCTCGCCGACACGAACCGTCTGTCGCACTAGTCCAACCCATACCAGCCGCTACTCGCCAACGACCTCCACCGGCCAATCAAAGCTGACCGCGTCCTCCATCTCGACCATCTCCACGCCGAGCAACCCGATCGGGCTCTCGAGGTAGTTCCACAGCCCACCTCCGAGATCGCCAAGCGATGCAAACTTCCAGTCCGAACCATTGGTCGACCAGCTAATGAGTTGTTGGGCAGTTTCGACCTCGTCGAAGAGAAACTGGTTCTCAAGTTCGACGAAGTCCTCGTCGGTCAGCTCGACAGCGAGTGACCCCTGGCCGTCAGAAATCAACATGCGGCCATCGTGGGTGATGATCACCGGCCCTTCTCGAAGGCCCTCATCACTTTGCGCCTCCACCAGTACGTTCCCCTCCGGGTCGGTCACGGTGTACAAACCGGTCTTCGATTCGACCGTGAAACCGTTGCGCTCGATCGAGGCGAACGTCGTCGAACGAGCGACCAGGGAATCGAAGTCGAGCCACACGATCGCAGCTCCGAAATCGGTAGGAACTGGCCTCCACACCGCCATCGACCGGTCTGGCCTCGGAACCTGCGAGAAGCTCGAGCCGTTCACGGACTGATACAGCGTGTCACCGCTACTGCCAGCCCGAACCCTCCATTCGTCATTCAAGCGGGTGGTCGTACGCTCGTCGTCAAAGTCCACCTTCTCCCAATTGAGAGCATCGGTCGAGACGTAGATCTTCTGCGGAGACCTGATGTTCCACAGCTGGAATTGGTCCGTCTGTCCAAGCAGCAGCCGGATCGCACCCGGAGTTGTATCCGTTGGTGCCTCGACGATCTCAAAGGCTTCCCCGTCTACCGATCGAGCAGCCACCGAATCCGGGTTGAGGTTCGACGTCTGCACCGATTCGAGTTCTTCCTGAGTCAAGCCAAGATCAGCCGCGGTCAGCTCGATCGGGCCGAAACTGTCTGGACCTGCCGCAACGAAAACCCGCGGCCAAAATCCGCTTCGCTCCACGACCGATACCACGACATCATCGGGTCCGATGCGCCCCAGTTCTCGGGCCGTCGATGTGAAATCGAAACGATGCTCCATCGTGAAGTGCAACAGCACGATGCCATCGACCTGAGCCACATCGAAGGCGCTCGCCGTCGTCGTTACGTATGGGCTGTCGAATTGCGGGATCCCGGGTGCGTCGATCTGCTTCCACGTCGCTCCCCCATCGACCGAACGCAGGACGGCGAAGTTCGTTCCCAACACTGCGTCCAGCTGATCGGCAGCCGGTTCCGCGGTACCTGCGTCGAACCCGGTGATTAGCCAGGTGTCCTCATCGATGAGCACGGTCGCATCGAATACCGGGAACATGCCGATGTTGGCCCACTCGACGCCGTCGGTAGAAGACCATACGTTCGTCTCCAGGCTTCCAGGCTCCTCGGAAAGTGCCAGGATGACGCGCGGGCTCGCGTCTACGGAGACGGTGTTCTCCGGAAGCTCGAGTGTACGAAATGACGGAGTGGCGATCTCGAACTCGGGGCCCAGCACGGCAATTTCTTGGCTCTCCGCCACTGGCCGATCGATCGTGGTCAGGCCGAAAATGACGAGCATCACGGCGGCCGCAACAGCGAGCGTAGGACCGGCCCAAGAACGCTTGGCCCGATGTTCGTCGAGTGACACGACCGACGCTGCAGACCCTCCGTCGCCTGCCACATAGGACGCAGCATCGACGCCGCGCTCTTCATTGATCGCCTCGCGAAGCGATCGTTTCCAATCGTGGGTGAGCTGCAAACGGTCACTGGGCGAGAAAAGCTCTTGGAAGCGCTGTTCCTCTTCGTCGGTCAACACGGTGAATTCCTCGGAATTCGTCATTCGCTCTCTCCTTCCAACCCAGCCAAAGCATCGATGGCCGCTCGCTTGGCTCGGCTCGTCCGGCTGCTCACGGTCTTCACCGGAATGCCGAGCAAGGATGCTGTCTCTTGCTCGGAGAACCCTTCAAGAAACCTCAGAACCAACACTTCGCGATGTTCAACCGAAAGTTCCTGGAGGACTCGGCCGAGCATGTCTCGAGATGCGATCGTGTCGGCGGGTCCGGCAACGCGGAGCGCGTCGACTCCGGCTGCGTTGCGAAAACGTTCGTCCCGTCGTCGCTGTCGTACCGCTGGGTCGATAATGCGACTGGCGGTTACCCGCCGAGCGACCCCGTACATCCAATAACACACCGACTCGTTCTTCTTCGAAGAGGGGAACTGCTTCCAAATTTCGAGCAGCGCTTGGTTCTGTGCGTCATCGAAGCTCGCGTCGTACCGCGGCACTCCAGCGGTCTCGATCGCCGCGACGATCCGCGACGCGCACCGTTCGATCAAGGACATGACGGCTTCTTCGTTCTGCCGCCGCGCCAACTCGATCAAGCTGGCAACATCAGATCGTGGTGCTTGTGGTGCGATTGCTCTAGTCAACATGTCCCCTGATCCACATGGTCGGATACCGCGTCGGCATCGATGCGTTGAGGGGTAGTGCAACGAACGGGGCGAAACCCTCCCAAGAAATGTGAAGAACGTTCTGGAGCTATCTGGTGTGATCCTCGTATTTGTAGCCGAGCCCACGAATCGTCACGATTCGAGTCGGCTTCTTGGGGTCGGACTCGATCTTGGAACGAAGACGTTTGATGTGGACATCGAGGGTCTTGGTATCGCCGTAGTAGTCGGCACCCCAGACCATTTCGATCAACATGTCCCGCGTCATCACGCGCCCAGCGTTCTCCACGAGCAGCGACAGCAGATCGAACTCTTTGAGCGGCAGGCTGACCGACTCGTTGCGCACGGTGACCTCGTGACGGTCGGTGTCGACCGTGACATCACCAATGGTGACCGGCGCAACCGCGCGACGTGCTGGCTCGATGCTTGACGCGGCGGCCGCCTCGTCGGATCGGCGCATAACCGCGCGCATACGGGCAATGAGCTCTCGCAGTCGGTAGGGCTTTGTGACGTAATCGTCAGCGCCAACTTCGAGGCCAACCACGGTGTCCAGTTCTTCGCCCTTGGCGGACACCATGATGATCGGTACCGAAGATTTGGCGCGAATGGCGCGACAAACGTCGATCCCGGACAGGGTCGGCAACATCACGTCGAGGAGCACGATGTCGGGCTGAATTTCATCGAAACGGCGGAGCGCGTCCGCGCCGTCCGAGGAAACCGTCACCACAAATCCCTCACGACCGAGACCGACCGTGAGCGCTTCAGCAAAGCTGGGCTCGTCCTCCACGACCAGTACGGATGCGTCACTCATCGGTGTCTCCCGTGCGTACTCGCTCGCGCCCACTGTTGTTCGATCCGTGCACCGGCAAGATAATCGAGAACGTGGATCCAACACCCTCTTGAGACGTGAGCTCCACACGGCCGCCGTGGTTCACGGCAACGTTTCGCACAATCGATAGCCCGAGTCCGGTACCTCCCGTGCTCGCCGCACGTCCACGATCCACCCGATAGAAACGTTCGAACACCCGGTTCGAGTCTTTCTGCGGGATCCCGATACCCGTGTCCTCGACGACGATCGCAACCTCGTCACCGTGCATGACGACCCGACCCTTCACCGCACCGCCGACGTCGGTGTACTTGATCGCGTTGGTGAAGAGGTTCGTGACCGCAGACAACAGCTGTGATCGAACGCCGATGATGCTGGGCGCCTGTTCGATGCCGAGGTGCAGTTCGATGGCCTTGTGATCGGCTGCGGCACGCACTGCAGCAGCGCTCTCACGAACAACAGCTGCAAGGTCCACCTGGTCGGTCTCGGCGTCCGCTCCGCCTTCGATCCGACTGAGGTCCAGCAGGTCGTCGATGAGGCCGCTCAACCGCGCTGCTTCGTCTTGGATGCGAGCGAGGAAGGTGGCGACGACCTCGGGGTCGGTCTCGCCTTCTAAGGTCTCGGCGAGCAAGCTCACAGCGCCCACCGGCGTTCGCAGCTCGTGACTAACGTTGGCGACGAAGTCTCGTCGGACTTGATCGAGGCGATGCTGCTCGCTGATGTCGTCGACCAAGATAACTGCGCCGAGCAGCTCACCAGCCTCCACCAACGGGCTACCCACAATGAGGAGAACGCGCTCGGGAGGTCCGTGCAGGCGAAGCTCCTCGTCGGTGGTTTCTCCACGAATAGCGTCCTGGATCTGTGTCTGGATCACGTTCTCCACAAGCGCATCGCCGTGACGACCCGTCGCGTACGGGAGGGCTCGTGCGTTTCGCATGAGCTCGGTTCCGTCGGCATCGACGATCACCGCCCCCGTCGACATCGCATCGAACGCGACCGCGACTCGCCGCGGCATCTCGTCGGACTCATCGGAATGCACCATGTTGGCGAGACGATCGAGTGCGCCATCGACCGAGGTTGGTTCGGCGCGGTTGTCCCCGGCGGTATCCAGTGTTCGCTTGAGCTTCCTGAGGATCGACCGCTCGCGCTGTTGATTCGAAATGAGCAGGACTGCGATCACGATGATGAGCACCAACGTGAAGAACTGCCACATGGGCTATTCCGCCTCGCTCACGTCGGGGGCAACGTCCTCGGTTTCATGGGCTGCGGCTCGAGCGCGTGCTGCGCCCGCAGATTCGGGCGACTCACCCGTCACCATGTACATCACGCGTTCACCGATATTCACCGCATGATCGCCAATGCGCTCGTAGAAACGAGCGATGAGCGCCAGTTGCACGGTCTCTTCGAGCTTCAGCTCACCTCGAGCGTGAGCGGCGAAGATCTCCTGGATGAAGTCCACCTGAAGATCGTCGAGCCGGTCGTCCATATCGGGGAGTGCGGCGGCAAGACCGGAGCTCCCTTCGGCGTACGCATCAACCGACACGCGAGTGAGGCGAACCGCTTCGTCGCCCATCGAAGTGATCAGTCCGCGAAGCGTTGGCGAGAGCGCAATGCCGTAGATGCGGCGGACGCCCTTGCAGATGTTGACGGCGAGATCGCCGGACCGTTCGTACTCGCCGTTGATCTTCATGGCGGTCACGATCGACCGCATGTCGATCGCCATTGGCTGCTGAAGCGCGATGAGTGCGTAACAGCGCTCTTCGATCTGCAACGAGAGCAGGTCGAGTTCGTCGTCGTGGGCAATGACGTCTTGGGCCATTTCGAGATCGTTGTTTATCAACGCATCGGTGGCCCGAGGAATTGCCTCGGTGACGTGGGCGGCGAGGGTCACGATGGTGTCACGTACCGCGTCGAGGTCTTCGTGAAAGTTGCCTCTGAGTTCGTTCTGCATGATTGCTCCGATCAGCCGAATCGGCCGGTGATGTAGTTCTCGGTGCGTTCGTCGTCAGGGTTTGAGAACAATTTTTCAGTCGTGGTGTATTCGACGAGCAGTCCGGTGCGCCGGTCGCTCGTTTCGTCAACCTCGACGGAGAAGAACGCTGTTCGATCCGACACCCGAGCAGCTTGCTGCATGTTGTGGGTCACGATCAGAATTGTGTACTCGTCCTTGAGCTCTGCCATGAGCTCTTCGATACGAGCGGTCGCGATCGGGTCGAGGGCCGAGCATGGTTCGTCCATCAGGAGAACTTCGGGGTCAGAGGCAATTGCTCGAGCGATGCTGAGGCGCTGCTGCTGGCCGCCGGACATGCCAATCGCCGACTCTTGCAGGCGGTCCTTCACTTCGTCCCAAAGCGCTGCCTTCTTCAGGCTGCTCTCCACAACGTCGTCGAGACCCTTCTTTCGGCCAGCGACACGTGGACCGTACGCCACGTTGTCGTAGATGCTCTTGGGAAACGGGTTTGGCTTCTGGAACACCATGCCGATGCGGCGGCGCACTTCGACTGGATCGACCCGCGGGTCGTAAAGGTCGACGCCGCGGTAAAGGAGGTTGCCCTCAACCCGTGCGGTCGGGATGAGATCGTTCATGCGGTTGAACGACCGAAGCACGGTCGACTTTCCGCAGCCCGAAGGGCCGATTAGCGCCGTGATTTCCTTGCGTTGAATCAACATGTTGACGTCGCGTACGGCCCGAAAGTCGCCGTAGTAGACGCTCAGGTCGCTCGCATCGAACACGATGTCTTCAGCGACAAAGCCACGATCCTGACCCGTCGTGGCAGGTACCGCATCGGCCATATCGGTAACGACCGAATCGTCGGTTGCTATCTCTTCAGCATTCACTCGTGGGCCTCTCAAACCTGCGATAACGGAGGGGTTTCGCTTCACCATTGGCTAACCCCGCTTCTTCTCAAAGTACCCGCGCAACAACACGGCGACAGAATTCATTGCGATAACCAGCGCAAGCAGGACAACGATGGCAGCGCCGGCAGCCGGCCCGAACCCCTCGTCCGCTCCGCTGTTGCGAACCCATCCAACGATGACGATGGGCATCGCGGTAAAGCGTTCGCCGAGCTGATCGATCAGCGAGCTATCGCGTGCTGCGAGCCGGCCCGTAATTGCACCGACCAAGATCAGCGGCGCTGCCTCTCCTACCGCCCGCGAGAGCGACAGGAGTGTGCCGGTAAGAATGCCGGGGGCGGCAAAGGGAAGTACTTGGGTCCGGATGACATCCCACTGCGTAGCACCGACACCATAGGCACCTTGCTTGAGGCTCGATGGCACGGCGCGAATGGCTTCGGCCGAGGTGATCACAATGATCGGCAGCACGAGAATCGCAAGGGTAAGGCCGCCCGCGAACAACGCACTCTGCCCGCCGTTCAGCGTCTTGACGAAGAGGAACAGTCCGAGAAGTCCGTAGACCACCGACGGCACGCCCGCGAGGTTCCGAATCGCAATATCGATCGTGTTCGTGAGCCAGTTTCGCGGTGCGTACTCCTCGAGGTAGATCGCCGCTGAAACGCCGATCGGGAACGAGAACAAGGCGACGAACGCCGCAATCCAGATCGAGCCCTTCAGACCCTGGGAAATGCCGAGCCCCTCGTCGGACGAGCGGCTCCGCAGCGTCCCTGACCAAAAGTCACCAAAGCGCCCAGTAAGCGTTGGCCAGCCATCGACGACGACCTGCACGATGAGCACGGCGAGGATGAAAACACTGACTGCGAGCGCACCGAACATCAGCGTTCGAAAGCCCGTGCCTCGTAGATCTCGCCCGCTCCGAAAGATCTCGTCTTCGACTCGGCGTGCGACCTGGTTGTCGCCAATGGTTGAAAGTCCCATATCGGTTGTCCTAGTAGCGCTCGCGAACACGGTTTACGAACCGGCCCGCAGCGATGTTGAGAAAGAGCGTCAGCAGAAAGAGAACGAAGCCAACGAAGTACAAGCTCTGGAAGGTGAGGCCTTCGCCGACCACATTGTCGGTACCGGTGGCGAGCGAGGCCATGCCTGCGGTCATGGTGAGGCTTCCCTCAAAGGGCGACGACGTGAACGTTGCTTCGTCGGCGGCACCGCCGGCCATAAACACGACCATGGTTTCGCCGAGTGCACGGCTGATACCGATAATGAACGCCGCGACGATCCCGGACACCGCAGCGGGCAAGACGACCTGGACAGTGGTGGTGAGCTTGCGTGCACCGAGCCCGGCCGATGCGCTGCGCAACTCTTGGGGTACAGAGGCAAGAGCGTCTTCGGAAACGGATGCGACCAGCGGAATGGTCAAGATGCCCACACCGACAGCGGCGGCCGCGAGCTGACCGCTGCGCTTGACCGAGAAGAAGTCGGCCGACGCTGGGTCGCCGGAGCCAGCGACGCTGTTTACCCACCAGATGAGAATGAGCGCCGTCGCGACCAGCGCGGTGAGCGTGAGGACACGCTTGATCTGCGTAGCGAGTTCGGTGCCCGCTTCTCGCCGGACAAGGTTGCGGGTCCAACCAGCGATCACGGCAAGGTACGCAATGATGATGACGGCGCCGATGACGAGCCAGCCGTTTCGGCCGATTCGTTCGATCACCTGCGGACTGATGAAGAACAGGGCGAAGAATCCCAGCACGACGGACGGCACGCCGGCAAGAACTTCCAGGATCGGCTTAAAGAAAGACCGGGTCTTCTTGCTCGCGTATTCGCTCAAATAGATAGCAGCGCCAAGTCCGAGGGGCCCCGCTACCAACATCGCGATGACGGTCACGATCAGCGACGCCACTAACAACGTGGGCATGTCGTAGAGGCCTCGACGTGGGCGCCAACCGTTCTGACCCCACGTGACCGACCAATCGACCTGGGTCATAAAGGTCCACGACTCGCGGACCAGGCTGACGACGATGAGAACCGAGATCAGGATCGAGACAAGGGAAGCGAGGAGAAAGACGCTCCGAATAAGCGCTTCCTTGCGGGCTCGTTTTTGGGGCCCGGCGAGGGCCTCCACACTGAGCGAACCCACCGCAGCGGTAGATGAATTCGAGATGCTGATGTCAGCCATTTATCGGAACCTACTCCGGTGAGTAACGAAGACGTGAATCGGCCATCGGGATCGACAGACCGATTCGTTGGGGCCATGTCGGCGACATGGCCCCAAACGGATACCTACGGATTTGAACTAGCCGTTCCAGCCAGCTCGAACTTCGTCCTTGGCGGCATCGGTAAGCGGCACATAGCCAACCTCGGCAACTGCGGTATCGAGGCCTTCTGTGACGTAGAAGTCGACATAGGCACGCAGTGCTGCGTTCTCTTCGGCCTTTGCGTTGTTCACGTAGATGAACAAGTCACGGGCGATCGGGTACTCGTTGGATGCGATCGTTTCGGCGTTGGCCGCGACACATCCGTCGCCGCCGTCGACCTCAAGGAGTTTCGATTCGGTTCCGGCGAAGGCGAACCCAACCCATCCGAGGCTGGTGTCGGAGGACTGAATGCCCTGGATGATGATGTTGTCTTC